>JBHYDO010000198.1:4295-8914 GCA_051860645.1 Roseococcus sp. | reverse complement strand
CCGATCACGCCGCCGCCGATGATGACGATCCTGCCCATGCGCCTGCCCCTTCTTCGTGCACAAGCCTCGCGCATCCGCGGCGCCGCGTCATCAACACGCTTGCCCCGGGCGGCGCGCTGGCACAGCATTCTTCAAACCGGAGACTGAGACCATGAAACGGATTGCACGCCGCACCGCCCTGCTGGCCGGCGCCACCCTGCCGTTGGCAACGCCTGCCGTCGCGCAGGCTCGTTTCCCCGACCGCCCCATTCGCCTCATCGTGCCCTGGACCGCCGGCGGCCCGGCCGATGGCGGCTTCCGCATCCTGGGCGAGATCGCCGGCCGCAGCCTGGGCCAGCCCGTGGTGGTGGAGAACCGGGCGGGGGCCGCCGGCATCCTGGGCGCCATGGCGTTGAAGGAGGCGCGGCCGGACGGCCACACCCTCTCCCAGATGCACATGGGCGTGGTGCGGCAGATGCTGCTCAACCCCAACCCGCCCTACCACCCCATCCGCGACCTCACCTACATCCTGCAGATCACGGGCTTCGTCATGGGCGCCGTGGTGCGCGCCGATGCGCCCTGGCGGAGCTTCACCGAACTGCTCGACCACGCCCGCGCCAATCCGGGCCGGCTGAACTACGGGACGCTGGGCGTAGGTTCCACGCAGCACCTGGCGATGGAGCGCGTGCGGCTGGAGCGTGACCTGTCCTGGACGCATGTCCCCTATCGCGGCACGGCCGACACGTTGCGCGCGCTGCTGGGCGGCGAGATCGACTTCGCCTCGGAATCCTCCGGCTGGGCGCCGATGGTCCTCAGCGGGCAGTTGCGCCTGCTGGCCATCTACACCTCCGGCCGCGCGCCGCGCTTCCCCGACGTGCCGACGCTGCGCGAGCTCGGCGTGAACGTGGTGGTGGACAGCCCGGGCGGCCTCATCGGGCCCCGCGGCATGGATCCGGGCGTGGTGCAGACGCTGGCCACCGCCTTCGAGGCCGCGGCGCGCGACCTGCGCCACACCGAGTTCCTGGCGCGGCTCGATCAGCCCCTGCTGATCAAGCCCGGCGACGCCTACCGCGACGCCATGGCCCAGGCGATGGAGGAGGAACGCGCGCTGATGCGCCGGCTTAACCTTCTGCCAAGCTGAAGCCTCCATGCTGGCCTCGCGGCGCGAGGCCCGCGCCGCAGGCCAGCCCCCCACCCCGCATGGCGGAATCCGCTTGGCAGGGGCGCCGCGGCAACCCATGTTCCGCGCGGGGCGCTTGGCCTCTCATCCATGTTGGGAATGGTCGAAGCCTGCCCATGACGCTCCTTAGGTTCAGGCCCCTGGCGCGCGCGCCCGGCATCTCCATCGTCGCGCGCCGCGTGCGGCGCCTTGTGCGCGAACTGCGCCCCCGCCGCGTGACCGCCACCCTGGGCGAGGCGGCGGAGGGTGACCTGCGCGTCGCCTCCTGGAACCTGCACAAATGCGTCGGTACCGATGGCGTGTTCGACCCCGTGCGCTCCGCCGCCGTCATCGCCGAGATGAACGCCGACATCGTAGCCCTCCAGGAGGCCGACAAGCGCTTCGGCCGCCGCACGGGCCTGCTCGACCTCGCCCTGCTGGAGCGCGAGGCCGGGCTGGTGCCGCTGCGCATCTCCGAACTGTCGGACGGCCATGGCTGGCACGGCAACGCGCTGCTGGTGCGGCCGGGCACTGAGGCGCGCATCCGCCGGCTGCGCCTGCCCGGCGCGGAGCCGCGCGGCGCCGTCATGGCCGAGCTGGACCTCCCGACCGGCAAGCTGCGCGTGGTGGCCGCGCATCTCGGCCTGCTGCTGCACAGCCGCAACCGCCAGGCCACCGCCATCCTGGAAGCCCTGGCGGAGGGCTACCCCATGCCCACCCTTCTGCTCGGCGACCTGAACGAGTGGCGGCCCGGCGCGCGTTCCTCGCTGCGCACGCTGGAGACCTTCTTCGGCCCGGTGCCCCCCACGCCGCCCAGCTTCCCCGCCCGCATGCCCGTGCTGGCGCTGGACCGCATCCTCGGCTGGCCACAGGGCCTCGTCGCCGACGTGGCGGCGCATGACACGCCCCGCGCGCGCGTCGCCTCCGACCACCTGCCGCTGACGGCACGGGTGCGGCTGGGCGAGGGCGCGCAGGCGCTGCTGCGCGCGGCCTGACACCGCCGCCCCGGCGATGACGGGCTTCGTCGCCGAGCCGGAAGGGGGCGTCGCCCTCCTGCCCGATGCCGCCGCCGCCTTCGCGCTGCGCGCCGACAGCGCCCGCGCCGCGCGCCACACGCTCGACCTGCAATACTACATGTGGCGCGGCGACGTGACCGGGCAGTTGCTGGCCGCCGGCATCCTCGCCGCGGCCGACCGCGGCGTGGTGGTGCGGCTGCTGCTGGACGATGTCTATGCACTGGGGCGCGAGCGCGTGCTCGGCGCGCTGGACATGCACCCCAACATCGCGGTGCGGCTGTTCAACGGCACGCATTGGCGGCGCTTCGGGCGGTTCGGGCTGCTGCTCGAAATCGCCTTCGGCGGCTGGCACCTCAACCGCCGCATGCACAACAAGAACTGGATCATGGACGGGCGGCTGGCCATCGTCGGCGGGCGCAACATCGGCGACGAGTATTTCGACCAGGTGGCCGAGGGCGAAATCGCCTTCCGCGACCTCGACATCGCCATCCTGGGCGAGGCGGCGGCGCAGGCGACACGTGTGTTCGACCGCTATTGGCACAGCCCCCTGGCGCGCCCCGCCGCCCAGGTCACCACCAGCGCTGCCCTGCCCGGCAGCCTGCCCAGGCTGCGGCGCGAACTCGCCGCCGCCTGCGCACGCCATGCGGCGCAGGCGCGGCTCGCCCCACTGCTGGACCCGCCCGCCGGACCGCGATGGACGCAGCTGACGGCGGTGGAACCGCGCTGCATCCAGGTCGTGGCGGACCCGCCGGACAAGGCGAGGCGCGGGCTGCGCGCGCGCAAGCGGGCGCGCGCAGCCGGCGGCATTGCGGCCGAAATCGCGGACGCGCTGCGTGCCGCGCGCCACGAGGCGCTGCTCATCTCGCCCTATTTCGTGCCGGGGCGCGCCGGGCTCGCGCTGCTGCGCGAGTTGCGCGGGCGCGGCGTGCGCGTCTCGGTGGTGACGAACTCCCTGGCCGCGACCGATGTGGTAGCGGTGCATGGCGGCTATGCGAAGTATCGCCGCGCGCTGCTGGAGGCCGGCGTGGCGCTGTTCGAACTGAAGCCCACGCAGGGCGACGAACGCCCCTCGCTGCTCGGCTCGCGCGGGGCGTCGCTGCACACC
Organism: Roseococcus sp.; assembly: GCA_051860645.1. GTDB lineage: Bacteria > Pseudomonadota > Alphaproteobacteria > Acetobacterales > Acetobacteraceae > Roseococcus. The sequence goes on along the minus strand of JBHYDO010000198.1, from coordinate 5,655 downwards.
AAGGCCTTCGCGGTGGATGGGGTGCTGGCCTTCGTGGGTTCCTTCAACCTCGACCCGCGCTCGGCCGCGCTCAACACCGAGATGGGCGCCTTCGTGCGCCACCGCCACGTGGCCGGCGAGGTGGCGGCCGAGCACGCGCGCCTGGCCCAATCCAGCCGCAGCTGGCAGGTGGTTTGGGATGGCGGCCGCCTGGGCTGGCGCGACGGCGATGGCCCGCTGCTGCGGCAGGAACCGATGGCCGGCTGGTGGCGCTGGGCGCTGGCCGGGCTGGTGCGGCGGCTGCCGGTGGAGGAGCAGCTGTAGAGCCCGATCCGCGGAGGCGAAGCCGAAGCGGTGAATCGGTCTCTCAACGATGCGCCCTCGCAGCCTGCATCGCTGCCCGCGACCCGCGCCCGGCACGCGCCTTGATGACGTCTGCGCATCACCCTCGCGGAGAACGCCCTCATGGCCACCTACCTCGTCACCGGCGGCGCCGGCTTCATCGGATCCCATCTCGTGGAGGCGCTGCTCGCCGCCCGGCACCGCGTGCGCGTGCTGGACGACCTCTCCACCGGCAAGCGCGAGAACCTGCCGCGCGGCGTCACGTTGCTGGAAGGCGACGTGGCCGATGCGCCCTTCGTGCGGCGCGCGATGGAGGGTGTCGCGGGCTGCTTCCACCTCGCCGCCATCGCCTCGGTGCAGCGCTCCAACGAGGACTGGACGGGCACGCACCGCACCAATCTCGCGGGCACGGTCGCCGTGCTCGACGCCGCGCGCGCGGCGGGCCGCGTGCCGGTGGTCTATGCCTCCTCCGCCGCCATCTATGGCGACCCCCGCATGACCCCCATCGCGGAGGCCACGGCACCTGCGCCGCTCACGGCCTATGGCGCCGACAAGCTCGGCTCCGAACTGCATGCGCGCGTGGCCTGGCTGGTGCATGGCGTGCCGACGCTGGGGTGCCGCTTCTTCAATGTGTACGGGCCGCGGCAGGACCCGCGCTCGCCCTACAGCGGCGTGATCTCGATCTTCGCCGCGCGCGTGGCGGCGGGCGAGGCGGTGGTGGTGAATGGCGATGGCGGCCAGTCGCGCGACTTCGTCTATGTGGGCGACGTGATGCGGCACCTGCTGGCCGGCATGGCGCTGCTGCACCGTGCACCCCAGGCCGAGGTGGTGAATGTCTGCACCGGCCGGGAGACCACGCTGCTGCAATTGCTCTCCACGCTGGAAGCGCTGTGCGGCGTCCGCGCCGAACGCCGCTTCGGCCCCGCGCGCAACGGCGACATCCGCGTCTCGCTTGGCGATCCGGGCCGCGCGGTGGCCCTGCTCGGCCTGCGCGCGCAGGTGACGCTGGATCAGGGCCTCGCGATGACGCTGGCACCCG
>JBHYDO010000198.1:0-4285 GCA_051860645.1 Roseococcus sp. | reverse complement strand
GGCGGGGGGGGGGGCCGTGCGCGCCGGGCGCGCGCGGGGGAGGCGGCACCCGGCCCTCGCGATCCCGCGCCCCCCCCCCGCCACCTCCGCCCGGGCCGCACCGCCCCCCACCGCGGCGGCCAGCGCCAGCAGGATGTAGACGGGCCAGGTGAAGGCCTGGGTGAGGAAGGTGCCGGAGACCGCGAAGCCGGCCATCCCCGCCAGAACCGCCTGCGCCATGGCGTAGGCGGCGGGGTTGTAGGCGGCGCCGGCCTGGGTCGGGGCCAGCGCGGCCGAGGCCCCGAGCGCGGTGCGGATCACGCGCACGCACATCCAGATGAACACGATGAAGCCCGGGAACCCCGCCTCGGCCAGCACCGCGAGCCAGGTGCTGTGCACCGCCTTCGCAAAACCCTCCCAGTAGGAGGAATAGAAGAAGAAGTTCGCGACATAGCAGTTGAGGCCCACGCCGGTCAGCGGCCGGCCCACCGCCATGCGCCAGGCGGCGAGCCAGGCCTCGATGCGGCCCATCGCGCTCTCGTCGATCGCGCCCGCCTCGGCCGCGCCACCGGACTGCCGGCCGCCGACCCCCGCCGCAACGAAGAGGACCATCAGCCCCACCGCGCCGCCGCCGAACAGCACCGCCTTGCTCTTGATGCGCCGCGCCGCGAACACGCCCAGCACGGCGACGATGCCGAGCAACCCGCCGCGGCTCTGCGTCTCCAGGATGGCCATGATGATCAGCGCGGCTCCCAGCGCGCCGAACAGGCGCCACAACGTGCCGGTGCGCGGCGTCAGCACCATGGCGACGGCGAAGGAAAGCGGGAACAGCAGCACGAGCGACAGATCATTGGGATCTCCCAGCACCGAGCCGATGTCGCGCCCGATGGTGACGCGCGTGCCCTCCACCAGCCCGATGCCGTTCATGGCGTTGGAAACCGCCACCGCGGCCACCATCATCCCCGCCAGCACGAAGGCGCGCGCGGCCAGCGCGAAGTCACCCGGCGCGCGCGCCAGGGTGGCGATGGCGAAGGTCATGATGGCGATCTTGACATAGGTGTCCGTCCAGTAAGCGATGGCGATATCGCGCCCGCTTGCCAGCGGCACGCCCAGCGTGACCATGCCGAACAGGATGGCGAACAGCTTCAGCTCCGGCGTCCAGGCCAGCCTGATGCGCTGCGTCAGCACCAGCCCGCCCACCACCACCAGCGAGCCGATGGCCAGCAGGTTCGGCAGGCGCAGCGGGTTCAGCACGGGGAACGCCTCGTGCAGGCGGAAGAAGGTGAAGAGGATGAAGGCCAGGCAAAGCAGGAAGGGCGCGCGGAAGGCGAGGATTCCCGCCAGCGGCAGCACGGCGAGTGCCACCAGCACGGCCGGGTGCGGCACCAGCACCGCCGCGCCCGCGACAATGACGACCGCGACCAGCGCGATGACGATCTGCCAGCGGCGTTCAACCATGCTGCGCGCGGCGCGGCCCCAGCAGTAGCGCGGCCAGCGCCACGCCCAGCGCCAGCGCCGCCAGGGACAGCAGCGGCGGCAGCAGCGCGCCGCCCGTCAGGGCCGCGGCCAGCAGAGCCAGCCGACCCAGCGGGTAGTCCAGCCGCACCCGCCGCTGCGACAGGAACAGGAAGCCCAGCAGCCGCACCGTCTGCGCCACCAGCGTGGCGCCGATCGCCCCCGCCACCCCGAAGCCCGGGATCAGCGCGACATAGAGCACCACCGCCACCACCGCCGCCACCGCGTTCACCGCCATGGGCTGCGCGCCCGTTCGGCCCATGTAGCAGCCCACATTCACCAGGCTACCGAGCGATTGCAGCGCCACGGCAGCGCAGAGCCAGGGCAGGTAGGCCAGCGCGCCGTGATAGGGCGGCGGCGTCAGCAGCGTGATCAGCACGGGCGCGCCCAGCGCCACGCCGGCTGCCGAGAGCAGCGCCAGCGCGGCGCCGACCCCCACCATGCGCACCGTGCGCGCCGCGCCATCCGCCCCCTCCAGTACCGTGATCCGGCGGGGATACCACCACAATTCGAAGGGCTGCGTCAGCAGCGCCGCCATCAGCGAGAGTTTCGCCGCGAGCGCGTAATGGGCCAGCGCCTCGGGCGGCACCGCGCCGGCCAGGAACCAGCGGTCGGCGGTGCCCAGGCCGAAGGCGGCCAGCCCCCCCCCGGTCAGCGGTAACCCATAGGCCAGCAGGCGCTTCCAGGCACCGGGGTCGAGGGAGAGGCCCGTCTCGCGCGCCTGATGCGTCACCAGCAGCAGCGCGGTCACCAGCGCCGCCACGGCACCCGCCGCCAGCACGCCGGCCACGCCGAACCCCGCCCAGAGCAGCGCCGCCGCCAACCCGGCCTGCGCCGTGCCGCGCACCACCGTCACCAAGGACCAGGACAGCGCGCGCCCCTGCATCCGCATCCAGGCCAGCGGCACGCCGATGGCGGCCTCGAGCGCCACGGCCGCACCCAGCAGCATCACCTCCACCGGCGGCGAGGGCAGCGGCAGCGCCGCGCCCCAGGGCGCCAGCAGGAAGGCCGCCAGCAGGCCCAGCGCACCCATGGTCACGGCCAGCCCCAGCACCCGCCCGGCCATGGGCGCGCCGAAACGATAGAGCGTGTCCACCAGCCCCGCGCCGACCAGGAGGGCGGCGATCTCGGCGGCGCTCGACAACAATTCCAGCCGGGCGAACTCGGCGGGGGCGAGGCTCGCCGTCATCAGCGGCAGCAGCAGCAGGGAGAGGCCCTTGGTCCAGCCCAGCGCCAGGGCATAGAGCAGGGCGGCGCGCAGCGGGCTCATGCCCGCAGCCCCTGAAAGGCGGTGCCCAGCGCGCGGGCCTGCCCGGCGAGGGTGAAATTCGCCTCCAGCCGGGCGCGTGCCGCCGCGCCGAGCTGCGCGCGGACGGGCGCGTCGAGCGCGGCGAGCCAGGCCAATCCGTCCGCGAGCGGCGCCACCTCGCCCGGCGGCACCAGGCGGCCGGTGTCGCGCGCCACCATCTCCTTCAGCCCCATCAGCGCGGAGGCCAGCACGGGCAGGCCCATGGCCATGGCCTCCTTCACCACCACGGGGCCGGTGTCGCGGTCGCCCTCGGGAGTGATGACGTAGGGGGCCACGAAGCCGCGATATTCCGGCGCGTGCCAGGCAATCCAGCCCGAGGGCCGCGCGCCCAGCAGCGTCACATGCCCGCCCAGGCCCAGCGCGGCGATGCGCGCGGCGATCTCGGCGCGCAGCGGGCCGTCGCCCACCACGTCCAGGGCGGGGCGGGCCTGCGCGGGCAGGGCCGCCAGCGCTTCCAGCAGCACGTCATAGCCCTTCTGGGGCGCCAGTCTTCCGATGGCCAGCAGGCGGCCATTGTCGGGGCCGGGCTGCGGGCGAAAGCGTGCGGGGTCCACGCCGCAATACACCGTGGCCACCCGCGCACGGGGCACGAGGCCGGAAAAATCCTCCGCCATGTCGCCGCAGGTGGCGATGGCAAGGTCCGCATGGGCCAGCTTCGCCGCCAAATCCGTGGGGCTGCCGTATATGTCGAAGCCATGGCCGATGAAGGAACAGGTCACGCCCGCCAGCCGCGCGCCGATGATGGCGGTGGCCGTGGCGGAATGGGCGAAATGCGCGTGGATGTGCGTTGCGCCCTCGCGCCGCGCGATGCGCGCCAGCCGCGCCCCGGCGAGGAACAGCGAGCCCCGCGGCAGCCCGCGCTGGGCGCGCAGGAAGGGCAGCGCGGCGGCGGCGCGCGGCAGGCTTTCCGCCAGGGCCGCCCCGCGCGGCTCGGCACCCAGCGCCAGGGTCTCGGCGCGGAACACCTCGTCCTCGGGCTGGCAGGGGCCGTCATGCGGCGCCAGCGCCACCGGCACCACGCGATGCCCCGCCGCCCGCATGGCGCGGATTTCGTTGGAGACGAAGGTCTCGGACAGCACGGGGAAGGCGGCCAGGGCGTAGAGGATGGTCTGGGGCATGGGGTACTCCTCGTGGCCCGCGGTGCGCGCCCCGTGCCAGCCAGCTTTCGCAGCCTGCGAAGCGCCCTGCGAAACGCCGCTGGCGCGCCGCCTGCAAGGCAGGGCGCGAAGGAGACCCGCCATGCCCGAGATCACCGTCATCATCCCCGCCCGCGACGCCGCCGCCTGGCTGCCGCGCGCCATCCTCTCCGTCGGCCCCGCCGAGGATGTGGAGATCCTGGTGGTGGATGACGGCTCGACCGACGGCACGGCGGCGCTGCTGGCCGACATGGCGGCGCATGACCCTCGCCTGCGCGTGCTGCGCGGCGAAGGGCGCGGCCCGGCGGCGGCGCGCAACCTCGGCCTCGCCGCCACGCGCGGGCGC
>JBHYDO010000197.1:0-8995 GCA_051860645.1 Roseococcus sp. | reverse complement strand
CGCCCCGCGTGAGCTTGGGTTCGGAGCTCAGCAACCCGGCCAGGGGGAAGCCATAGGCCACCACCCCCTCGCCGCGGCGCAGCGCGGGCGCCTCCCGGAAGGGCAGGGCGGGGCCCACCAGCCCCGGCACGTTGAGGATGGCGAGGTCCAGCGCCGCATCGGCCTGCGCCGGCGGCGCGGCGGCCAGCCACTGTCCCGAGGGCGTATGCAGGATGATGCGGTTGCAGCCACCGATCACGTGCTGGTTGGTCATCACCCGCGCATCGGCGATGAGGAAGCCCGTGCCGGTGGAGACACGCTGGGCGCGGCGGTTGGGCTCGGCCAGCGGCACCCTGGCGCTGGCGGGCCCGGCCAGGCGGGGCGTGGACGCCGGTGCGGGCGGCGCCAGCCGGGCGATGGCCAGGTTGCGGTTCACGCAGATGTCCTGGTCGCGCAGCACGGCCTCGCGCCCGTCCGCCGCCACGAGTCGCAAGTCGAAGCGGCAGCCCGCATCGGCGCCGGGCGTGACGCGGAAGCCCGCGCCATCTGGCAGGGGGCGGTCGGGCCGCAGGAGGTTCGGTCCCCAGTCGCCCGCGCCCCCGCGGGGGCTGCGCACGGCGTGCAGCGCGGTGGCCGGCGCGCCCGCTCGGTTCACCACGCGGAACTCCTGTGCCTGCGCCGCGCTCTGCGCGGCCGCCTGCGGGAGGGGGATGGAGAGGGCCAGGATCGCCCCCAGCAGCAAGCTGGCCATGGGTCTGCGCATAGCTGTGATGTGCCGTGCCGCTTGCGCTGGCGCAAGGTCAGGGCAGCCTTGACCCTGCCATGATGTCAGGCACCACCTGTGAGGAATGATGGATCACACCGCCGCCCTTTCCCGGATCACCCTGCCCATCGCGGGCATGAGCTGCGCGAGCTGCGTGGGCCGCGCGGAGGCCGCGCTCGCCGCCGTGCCGGGCGTGGCGGAGGCGCGGGTGAACCTCGCCGACGAGAGCGCGAGCGTCGCCGGCACCGCGACGCTGCCCGCGCTGGAGGCGGCACTGCGCCGCGCCGGCTATGGCCTGCGCGAGCAGGTGCTGGAGCTCGGCATCACCGGGATGAGCTGCGCCTCCTGCGTCGGCCGTGCCGAACGCGCGCTGCGGGCCGTGCCGGGTGTGCTGGACGTCGCCGTCAACCTCGCCACGGAGCGCGCCACGCTGCGCGTGCTGGTGGGCACCGAGGTGGCGGCGCTGGAGGCCGCCCTGGCGCGCGCCGGCTACGGAATGGCCGGGGAGGAGGCCCGCGCGGGCCTCCCGCGCGAGGACCTGGCCCTGGGCCTCGCCTTCCTGCTGGCCGCCCCCTTCATGGTCGGCATGCTTGGAATGGGACTGGGCCAGGGCATGGCCTGGATGCCGGGCGGCTGGTGGCAGCTGGCGCTGGCCACGCCGTTGCAGTTCGGCCTGGGGCTGCGCTTCTACCGCGCCGGCTGGGCCGCGCTGCGCGCCGGCAGTGGCAACATGGACCTGCTGGTGGCCATGGGCACCAGCGCGGGCTACGGCCTCTCGGTCTGGATGCTGCTGTTGGGCCATGACCACCTGTATTTCGAGGCGGCGGCGCTGATCATCTTCTTCGTGCTGCTGGGCAAGCGGCTGGAGGCACGGGCGAAGCGCTCCACCGCCGGCGCCATCCGCGCCCTGCTGGACCTGCGCCCGCGCAGCGCTCGCCGCATCGAGGACGGGCAGGAACGCGAAATCCCCGCGGCCCTGCTGCGTGTGGAAGACCGCGTGGCGCTTCGCCCCGGCGAGCGCGTGCCGGCGGACGGCATCATCGAGCGGGGCGAGGCGGGACTCGACGAAGCCGCCATCACCGGCGAGAGCCGCGCGGTTGCCAAGCGCCCGGGCGATGGGCTGATCACCGGCACTGTGGTGCTTGACGGCCACCTCGTCCTGCGCGTCACGGCCACGGGCGAGGAGACGGTGCTGGCGCGCGTGGCGGCCCTCGTCGCCGCCGCCCAGGCCAGCCGCGCCCCCATTCAGAAACTGGTGGACCGCGTCTCCGCCATCTTCGTTCCGGTGGTGCTGGGCATCGCCCTGGTCACGCTGCTGGCCTGGCTGGCGCTCGGGGCCGCACCCGCGGACGCGATCCTGCACGCCGTGGCGGTCCTGGTCATCGCCTGCCCCTGCGCGCTGGGCCTCGCCACGCCCGCCGCCATCATGGCCGGCACCGGGGCCGCCGCCCGCGCCGGCATCCTGCTGCGCGATGCGGACGCCATCGAGCGCGGCCACGCCGCCACGCTGGTCGCCTTCGACAAGACCGGCACCTTGACCGAAGGCCGGCCCGTGCTGGCCGGGTTGCACGAGGCCGAGCCCGGCGCGCTGGCCCTCGCCGCGGCTCTCCAGGCGGGCAGCGAGCACCCGCTGGCGCGCGCCGTGCTGGCCGCGCATGGCGGCGAGACGGCCCCTGTGACGGGCTTCCGTGCCCTGCCGGGCCGCGGCGTGCGCGGCGAGGTGGCCGGGCGCGCCATGCAACTGGGCAGCCCGCGCCTGCTGGCCGAGAGCGGCGCGGCACCCGCCTTCACCGCAGAGGCCTCCGGGCACGAGGCCGCCGGCCGCACCCTCGCCTGGCTCATCGAGGGCGAGCGTGTCCTCGCGCTGCTGGCCTTCGAGGATGCCATCAGGCCCGGGGCTGCCGAGGCGGTGGCGCGGCTGCAGGCCATGGGCCTGGAAGTGGCCATGCTCTCGGGTGATTCGCTTTCCGCGGCCCAGGGCGTGGGCGCGCGGCTCGGCATCGCCCATGTCGAGGCCGCGCTGCTGCCGGGCGACAAGGCCGCCCGCGTCGCCGCCTGGCTGGTGCTGGGCCAAACGGTCGGGTTGGTGGGCTATGGCGTGAACGACGCGCCCGCGCTGGCCGCGGCCGACCTCGGCATCGCCATGGGCAGCGGCACCGACGCGGCCATCGCCGCCGCCGGCGTCACGCTGCTGCGTGCCGACCCGCGGCTGGTGCCGGCCGCGCTGGAGGTGGCGCGCGCCACCCGCGTCAAGATCCGCCAGAACCTGGTCTGGGCGTTCGTCTACAATTCGGCCGGATTGCCGCTGGCGGCGTTCGGACTTCTGTCCCCCGCCCTGGCGGGCGCGGCCATGGCCGCTTCCTCCGTCTCGGTGCTGGGAAATGCCCTGCTGCTGTCCCGCTGGCGCATGCCGCGGCAAGGGCGGCGGGATCAAGGAGGGGTTGGGCAAGCATGAAAGGGAGGCAAACATGAACATCGGCGAGGCAGCCGGCGCCAGCGGCGTCAGTGCGAAGATGATCCGGCACTACGAGACGCTCGGCCTCGTCCGGCCCGAGCGACGGGTCAACAACTACCGCAGCTACACCGAGCAGGATGTCGCGGTGCTGCGCTTCATCCGGCACGCCCGGGAACTGGCCTTCCCGCTCTCGGAGGTGAAGCGCCTGCTGGCGCTTTGGCAGGACAGCGGTCGCAAGAGCGCCGAGGTCCAGCGCATCGCGCTCTCCCATGTCGAGGCGCTGGAGGAGAAGGCGCGTTCGCTGCAGGCGGTCGCCGCCTCGCTGCGGCACCTCGCGCGCAACTGCCAGGGCAACACGCGCCCTGAATGCCCCATCATCGAACACCTGGAAGGCTGACCATGGCGACCCTCGAAATGACCGTGCAGGGCATCACCTGCGGCCACTGCGTGCGTGCCGTGACTGAGGCCATCCAGGCCCGCGACCCCGCGGCCCAGGTGGCGGTGACGCTGGAGAGCGGCCGGGTGCGGGCCGAGACCAGCCTGGACCGCGCCGCCATGGCCGCGGCGATCGAGGGCGAAGGCTACAAGGTCACCGGCTGAGGCGCCGTCACACAGCGCGCGCCCGGCCCTCCCAGAAGGGCGCCCGCAGCTTGCGCTTGAGCAGCTTGCCGTTCGGGTCGCGTGGCAGGGCCTCCACCGCCGCGAAGCTGCGCGGCACCTTGAAGCCCGCCAGCACCGCCCGCAGCCCGGCCTGGAGCGTCGCGGCGTCCAGCGCCACGCCTGGGTCGAGTTGGACCACCGCGTGCAGACTTTCGCCGAACTCCTCGTCGGGGATGCCGAACACCGCGCAATCCAGCACCGCCGGCTGTTGCAGCAGCGCCGCCTCGATCTCGGCCGGGTAGATGTTCACCCCGCCGGAAATCACCATGTCCGCGGCGCGGTCGGCCACGTAAAGGAACCCCTCCGCGTCGAGAAAGCCCATGTCGCCCAGGGTGAACAGCCCGTCGTGTTCCACCGCCGCCCGCGCCTGGGCGTTGTTGTGGTAGGTCCAGTCCGGATAGGCGTGGTTGCGGGCGTAGATGCGACCGACCTGGCCGGGCGGGCAGTCCCGGCCCTCCTCGTCCAGGATGCGCAGGGTCACGTCGGCCAGCGCGCGGCCCGCCGTGCCGGGGCGGGCCAGGCTGTCCTCGGCGCGGCAGGTGGTGAGCATGCCGGTCTCGGTGGAGGCATAGGTCTCGGTGATGACGGGGCCCAGCCACGCGATCATGGCGCGCTTCACCTCGGGCGCGCAGGGTGCGCCGGTGGAGGCGACCACCTTGAGGGAGGACAGGTCGTAGGCCGCCCGCACCTCCGGCGCCAGGCGCAGCAGCCGCACATACATCACCGGCACCAGATAGGCGGTGGTGATGCGGTGGCGCTCGATCAGCGCAAGCGTCTCCTCTGCGTCGAAGCGCGGCGCCAGCACCAGCAATTGGCCCAAGGCCAGCGCGTTCTGCGCGATGACCGTGGGCCCGGCATGGTAGAGCGGCGCGGAGACCAGCACGCGGCTGCCCTCGGTGACGCCCATCGTCTCCTCGACGACGCGGCGCATGCGGGCCTGGCGCGCGGCGAGTTCGGGCAGCGGAATGGGCAGGCGACGCACGCCCTTGGGCCGGCCGGTGGTGCCGGAGGTGTAGCCCATCTGCCCGCGCGGGCTGGCGGGCGGGCCGGCATAGGGCGGCTGGCCGGCGAGCCAGGCCTCGTAGTCCAGCGCGCCCGCCCCGCCGCCCACCGCCAGCACCGTGACGCCCGGCGGTATGGCCTCGCGCAGGGCCGGCAGCAGGCCAGCATCGGCGATCAGAACCTTGGCGCCGCTGTCCTGCAGGATGAAGGCGATCTCGGGCGGGGTCAGGTGCCAGTTCAGCGCGGCGTAGTAGGTGCCGCCGACCCGGCAAGCGAGCATGACGTCTGCCCAGACCGGGCCGTTGCGCAGCAGCACGGCCAAAGCGTCGTTTTCGACAAGCCCCAGCGTCCGCAGCCCACCCGCCAGGGCCGTGCCGCGCGCGTCCAGGGCCGCGCCTGCGACATGCTCGGCTTCGAAGATCAAGGCAGCGGTCACGCCGAGACGGCCTGGGGCAACATCAGCTCAGCGCTCCATGTCGTCGAATCTGGTGCTTCCCAGTTGGCGAAGTTCGGAAAGATGCACCCTGTAAAATTATCCCTTGTCAAGGCTTGGGCCGCCACATAACTCCATGCCGGCAGCGCATCGCCCATGCAAGCCGTCCGGACCATTCTGCAGGAGAGAACCTCCATGGCGAACGCAAACACGGCTCAACAGCCACTTGGCGCCCCGGCTCCGCGCAAGCTGTCGTCCGCACGCCCGGACGAAGAGGCACCGCGGGGAGAGTTTTGGGTCCTGCTCCGCTCCGTGGCGATGGTCGTCGCCTTCGTGGTGGTCGTGGGCTGGCTGATCGGTTGAGAAAACCGCCAGGTCTTGCAGCCTGAACGGGCCGGTGCAGCCGGGCGTCAGCGCAGCAACGGCCCCCGTGACGCCAGGAAGTCCCGCACCGCCTCGACCAGCGCGGCGAAGTCGGCGGTGGTGAGCGGCAGGGAAAGGCTTAACATTCCGCGCCGCGCGACGTAGATGCCCGCCGCCAGCATGTCCAGGAAGAACAACTCGCGCCGCTGCTCCTCCTCGGGGGTGGCCGCGTAGGGGGCGGCGATGCCGCCCGCGCGGAAATGCACGGTCATCATGCTGCCCGCGCCGGTGAACTGCACGGGCATCGCGGCCTCGGCGCACAGGGCGTTCAGCGTGGCGCGCAGCGCCTCGCCGCGCGCGAACAGCGCCTCGGCGGCCTCGGCTGTGAAGATCTCGCCCAGCGCCACCCGCCCCGCGGCCATGGACCAGACATTGTTGTTGAAGGTGCCCGCATGGGGCAGCGCGTCCGGCCGGTGGCCGTTGAACACCTCCATGATGTCGGCGCGGCCACCGAAGGCGCCCACATTGAAGCCGCCGGCGATGTATTTTCCCAACGTGGTCATGTCGGGCGTGATGCCGTGGCGGGCCTGCAGGCCGCCGGCCGCGTGGCGGCTGGTCATCACCTCGTCGAAGATCAGCAGGGCGCCGGTCGCGGTGCAGGCCTCGCGCAGCGCGGCGAGGAACTCCCGGCTGGCCGGAATGCAGCCGCCCGAACCCAGCATCGGCTCGACCAGCGCGGCCGCCAAAGCGGGGCCGGCGGCGCGGATGGCCGCGGCGGCTCCCGCGGCGTCGTTGTAGTCCATGAAGCGCGTCGGCACCGGCAGGTTCACCGGGTTGCGCTCCTTCGCGAAGGTCAGCACCCCGCCGTGATAGGCGCCGCGGGCCACCATCATGTCGGTGCGGCCGGTGAAGGCGCGGGCGGTGGCCAGCGCCATGATGTTGGCCTCGGTGCCGGAATTGGTGAAGCGCACCCGCTCGATGGCGGGGAAGCGGCCACAGATGAGGCCGGCGAAGGCGGCCTCGTCCTGGCCGGCGGCGGCGAGGTTGATGCCGCGGGCCATGGCCGTCTGGGCGGCGGCGAGGATGCGCGCCTCGCTGTGGCCGAACAGGCCGGCCGTGTATTCGCCCAGGAAATCCAGGTATTCCCGGCCATCGGCGTCCCACAGCCGGGCACCCTCGCCACGCACCATGCTGATGGGGAAGGGCGTCCAGAACAGCACCGAGCGCGTGCTGCCGCCAGGCATCACCGCCTGGGCGGCGGCGTGGGCCGCGGCGCTCAGCGGGCGTGCCGCGGCATAGAGGGTGCGCGCCTCGGCCAGGGCGGCGTCGAGGTCGCTGTTGCGGCGTTCCGGGGCGTCGAGCGGGCTCATGCGCGAAGGCTCGCCCGCCGCCACGCCTTCGGTCAACCCGCGATGTTCCAGGGCGCCCGCCCATATCCGCGCTTGGCGCGGGCGGCGGGGGGGGTGTAAGACCTTCCGCATGGAACGTCGCCTCTTGCTGGGCGGTCTGGTCGCGCTTGCCGCCGGCCCCGCCGCCGCCACGAACCGGCCCGCCGCGGCGCCGATCGCCCCTCCCGAGGGTGCGCGCACCCTGGCCGCCGCGCCCGAGGCGCTGCGCCGCCTCGGCGCGCGTTTGCTGCGCCTCGAAGATGACGGGCTGCACGCCGGCTGGTACGGGCTGAATGCGGCCAATGCGGCCGAGCCGCACGCTATCGCCAACGCCGCCACCGGCGCCCTGACCGACCTCGTGCAGGGCCGCGTCACGCGGCTGCCGGGCCGGGTGGATTTGCGCCGCCGCGCCGATCCGGCCGGCCTCGCCGCCTGGTTCGAGCGCATCGCCCAGGCCGAGGAACCGGCCGCCGTGCTGGATGCCGCCGCCGACCGCGTGCCGGGCACGCTGCGCCTCAAGGCCGCGCTGGCCGCGGCGCGCCTGCAGGCCGAGACGGGCTGGACCAGCGTGCCCAACGGCAATGGCCGCGTGCTCGATCCGGGCCGGGCCGATGCCGTGCGGGTGCCGGCGCTGCGCGCGCGCCTCGCCGCGACCGATCCCGAATTTGCCGCCGACCCGGGCGATGGGCCGCTCTACGACGAGAAACTGCTCGCCGCCGTCCGCCGCTTCCAGACCGAGGCCGGGCTGGAGCCCGATGGCCGCGTCGGCGCCGGCACGATGGCAGCGCTGAACCGCACCCCGCGCGAAGTCGTGGACCAGCTTTGCGTGGCGCTTGACATGCGGCGCGGCGCCGCCCCCGCCCCGCGCGAGCGGCATGTGGAGGTGAACGTGCCCGATTTCCGCCTCGCGGTGATCGAGGACGGGCGCAGCATCATGGACATGGCCGTGATCGTGGGCCGGCCCGACCGCGCGACGCCCATGATCACGACGCGCATGACGGCGGTGCAGTTCAACCCGCCCTGGGGCGTGCCGCAGCGCAATGCCTCGCAGGACCTGTTGCCGCGGTTGCGGCGCGACCCGCAGGCGGTGGCGCAGCGGGGCTTCCGGATCTTCCAGCGGGTGGCTGGCGAGACGGTCGAGATCGACCCGATGACGGTGGACTGGCACGCCGTCCACCCGCAGCGTTTCCCCTATTTCATCCGCCAGGACGCGGGCGACGCCAACGCGTTGGGCCGGCTGAAGTTCATCATGCCCAATGGCGACGACATCTTCCTGCACGACACGCCCGACCGGCACCTGTTCCGCCGTGTGGACCGCGCCTATTCCTCGGGCTGCATCCGGCTGGAGCGGCCGATGGACCTGCTGATGCTGCTGCTCTCCGGCAATGGGGGCTGGGATCAGGCTCGGGCCGATCGCGTCCTGGCCAGCCGCCAGACCAGCATCACCACGCTGCGCCGGGCGCTGCCCATCCGGTTGCATTATGACACGGTGGTGGTGCGCGGCACCGAGGTGCGGGTGCGCCAGGACATCTACCGGCTTGATTCCGCCTATGCGCGCGCCATGGGCACGCGCGACGCCGTTCCCATGGCGTCGCGGGGCTGAGCCATGCGCCTGTTCGCGCATTCCTGCCCAGCCTGTGCGGGGTTGGACGAAGCCATCTGCGATGCGGCGGGCGCCGACGCCACGCCGCGGCGGCGCGCGCTGCTCGGTGGGGTGCTGGCGCTCGCGACGGCGCCGTTGGCCGCCCCCGCCATCGCCCAGACCCTGGCCGGCGGCACGCGGCGCATCAGCCTGCGCCGGATGCAGACCGGCGAGCATTTTTCCGGCGTCTACTGGCGCGACGGGCACTATGACCGCAGCGCGCTGCAGCGCCTCGATTGGGTGATGCGCGACCCCGGCGCGCAGGAAGCCACCCCCATGGACCCGCGCCTGTTCGACGTGCTGGTGACGG
>JBHYDO010000196.1:0-9065 GCA_051860645.1 Roseococcus sp. | reverse complement strand
GTCTCCCGCGGGCGGGCGGTGTCAATTCGCGCCCCACCACGCCATGCTGGCACGCGGCATCCCCGGTGCTGCGCCATGGCCCCCGCGAGCCGCATGCGCTCGGCGCGATCGTGGAATTCCTCGTAGCGCCTCAGCTTCTCCGCGCCCGGCGTGCTGGCGTGGCGGCTGGCGGCGCTGGCCTCCAGCGTCTCGACATGTCTGCGATGCGATCCGGCGCGCGCGGATCGTCAATGCATCCAGCGAGACGTTCGGCCACGCCCAGGCGTAGCTCAACCTCGCGCGGCGCCAGCAGGCCGCCATCCGATGAGAGGGCACCGCCATCGAAGCAAGCGATGATGAGCTTGCCGGCGACCGGTGGCAGGTCCGGCAAGGGCGATTTGGTTCTACTGCCGGGAATCAAAGTGTTCGAAAGCGACAGGGCTCTGAGTCCGCGGTCGACCCCTATGGCCGTTCAACGGTTGGCACCATGCCCGCCAACCCTGGTGCACTTTCCGGTTGAGCTGGTCCTTACGGATCGGCGGGGCCCATGTAGCATCGAACCCGCGCGGGCCTCGGGCCAGCCGGCATTTCGCCGGCCCCGCATGTGGGCAGCCGCGCGGAGGACGGCCATGAACATTCGAAAGAGGACGCGCCTGCTTCTGCTGGCAGGGCTGGCGCTCGGCATGGTGGGTGGCAACGCTCATTCACAGCCGCAGTCCGAAATGAGGCCCGAAGTGACCAACCTGGGTGGCGTGCAGCCCGCCTCGGTGATCTACATCGGGAACAGCTTCTTCTACTACAACAACGGCATGCATCGCATCATCAACGGGCTGCGCCGTGGCGCGGCGCCGCCCATGACCACGCCCATGCGCTCCACCCTGGCGACGCTGAGCGGCTCGGGCCTCGACTGGCATGACGTTGAATCCTACTTCCGCCCCAACGCGATCGGCCGTTACAGCTTCATCGCCGGCAACCGCGTTCGGTTCAACACGGAGCGAACCGGCCCGTTGTTCGAAGTGGCGGTGATGATGGATTGCAGCCAGTGCCCCGTCCACCCGGAGCTTGGCCCCGTCTTCGTCGAATACGCACGTCGCCATGCCGAGACAGTGCGCGCCCAGGGCGCGAAACCCGTATTGTTCATGTCCTGGGCGTATTCGGACGTGCCGGCCATGACGGCTCAGCTTGCCGAAGCATATACCCGCGCCGGGAATGCCAACAACGCGCTGGTGATTCCGGCCGGCCTCGCCTTCGCGCGGTCCATCGCGCAGCGACCTGACCTCAACCTCTACGTGGCGGACCGCCGGCACCCCAGCCCTGCCGGCAGCTACCTGGCGGCGGCGACGACCTTCGCCACCCTGTTCGGCCGCTCGCCGGAGGGCAACAGCTTCACGGATGCGTTGGATGCAGAGACAGCGGCGTTCCTGCAGCGGGTGGCATGGGAAACCGTTCGCGCCTATCACGGGCCGCTGCCTCCATCTTCCAACTGATGCCAGCCGCACGAAGGTTTTCCCTTCGGCCCCTCGGACGCGTCGTGCCATGGGCACGCCTTCGGCGTGACGCCGGCCGCCTCCGCGGCCCTGGGCGACCTCTCGCCCATCAAATACGACGCCAGGGCCATGACCGGGAAAGAGTGTTCCCCAACCGCAAGCAGACCACGGAAACGAGGCTGCTTCCGTGCGGCGCAAGGCGATCCGCGGCACCGGCTGAATCGGTCACCCTTTGTGCGAATTGCATCACCCGCTTCAGGAGGGCGCTTGGCGAGGCGATGGCGCCCTGTGCATTCAACCCGCCATGAGCCGCGCATCGGCCTCGCGTAGCGCGGCGGGCCGTTCCGCTTCTGCGCCGTGGCCGCCGCCTCCCCCGGTCCACATCTCCACCACATCGCCCGCCTGCAACATCAGGTCATCCTTGCTGCGGACGGGGATGCGCTGCCCCCCGCGCAGCACCGCGCAACCGCCCAGCGCGCCCGGCCCTCCGCCCGCCAGCCCCTCGGCCGGCACGCGGAAACGATCGCAATAGAGCGCGAGGCGAACCCCATCGGCCAGGATGCGGTAGCGCCGCAACGATCCATGCCCGCCACGGTGCCGCCCGCGCCCGCCCGTGCCCGGCAAGAGCTGGTACGCCTCCACACGGAAGAAGCCGTAATCCGCGTCGATCGCCTCGACCGGCACATTGGTGCAGTTGGACAGCGGGCCGGCCACCGTGTCCGCGCCATCGCCCTCCGCCCAGGCACCGTTGCCGCCATCGCGCAACTCCGTGAAGACGCGGTAGCGGTCGCCCTCCATGCAGGTGAGGCAGAGGAGGGTGGTGCTGTCGAACCCCACGGCCACGGCACGCTCCGGCACCGCGCTGCCCAGCGCCTTCAGGACCGCGTCATAGGCCCTGTAGGTCGCTTCCATGCGCGCGCCCACCGGCGCGGGGAAGCGGGGGTTCAGCAGCGTGCCCTCGGGCACCGTGATCCGCACGGCCCGCGCGGCACCCTCGTTGAAGGGCGTCTCGGGATCGGTCAGGAAGGATTTCACAGCGGCCAGCGCCCCCGAGACGACGGAGGCGTAGGGCGCGTTGAGATGCGTGCGCACCTGCGGCGCGGTCCCGGCGAAATCCACCAGCAGCTGGTCCCCGGCCACGATGACCTGGGCGCGCACCGGCAGCGGCGCGTCCGACAACCCGTCATCATCCAGGAAATCCTCGCCATGCCAGGTGCCGTCCGGCAGGGCGGAGATGGCCGCGCGCAGCTGCCGCTCCACATAGGCGATCTGACCCGCCATCGCCGCCTCGACCACCGCGGTGCCATAGCGCGCACAGAGTTCGCGCAGCCG
Source organism: Roseococcus sp. (assembly GCA_051860645.1). Classification (GTDB taxonomy): domain Bacteria; phylum Pseudomonadota; class Alphaproteobacteria; order Acetobacterales; family Acetobacteraceae; genus Roseococcus. The sequence goes on along the minus strand of JBHYDO010000196.1, from coordinate 6,267 downwards.
CACGATGCCGGTGAAGCAGGCGGCGAACTGGCTTTCGATGTCGCCCAGCGTCTGCTCGGGCACGCGGATATTGGCGGCGATGACGCGGCGCAGATTGCCGTCCTGCCAGTCTCGAGCGTGGTTCCAGCGCGCGGGCGGTAGGATCAGCCCCTCGCCGTAGAGGTCGGTGGCGCCGCCATTCACGCCCGGTGCGCCGCCGCCCATGTCGATCTGGTGCGCCACGGCCGCGGCGTAGCCGATGATGCGCCCCTCTACGAAGCAGGGCATGAAGATCAGGATGTCGGAGAGGTGATGCGCGCCCCGGTAGGGGTGGTTGGTCATGTAGAAATCACCCTCGCGCAGCCCCTCGGGCGGGTCGGCCGCCATGCAGGCGCGCAGCGTGATGGAGAGCGAACCGACCAGCACCGGGATCAATTCGTCGCTCTGCGCCACCGCGTCGCCCGTGGCGTCCATGATGCCGGTGGAGGCGTCCTTGCCATCGCGCACGATGGGCGAGAAGGCCGAGCGGTAGAGCTTGGCGCCCATCTCCCGCGCGGCGGACATCAGCGCCTGGCCGATCACGGCCTGGTCGGCGGGTGAGACCGTGGTCATGCGCCATGCTCCAGCAGCAGGTTGCCCGCCGAATCCTCGCGCGCGGTCCAGCCGGGCGGGACCCAGATGCTGGCCGTGCTGTCCTCGATCAGGCAGGGGCCGGACAGCGGCGCGGGGCAGCGGCCGGCCGTGCCGATGCCGGGCAGCCCCTCGCGCGGGACATGCAGGCCCACGCGGTAGGAGACGATCTCCACCGCGCGGCGCGCCGTGTCGGCCGGCGCGCGGTAGATTTGCTCGTGGGCCGCGCTGAAGGCATCGAGCAGCGCCGCATCATCCATCGCGGACAGGTCATCGGCCGGGATGGGCACGGCGATCTCGAAGGCCTGGCCCACCAGGCGCATGTCCAGCACCACTTCCAGGCGCGGCGCCCCCGCCACGCCGTATTCCGCGAGGCGCGCGGCCAGTTCCGCCCGCATGCTCGCCACTTCCGCCCGGACGGCCTCGCCCGCGCCGGCGCCGACCGGCGTGCGCCGCGTGCGGGTGGTCAGCAGCGCATGCTCGGCCGCCAGCAGCCCATAGGCCGAAAGCACGCCCGCCCCGGGCGGCACCAGCACCCGGGCCATGCCAAGTTCCTCGGCCACGGCGGCGGCGTGCAGCGGGCCGGCGCCGCCATAGGGCACCAGCACATGGTCGCGCGGATCGCGCCCGCGCTCGGTGGAAACGAGGCGCACGGCCGCCACCACATGCGCGATGGCGATGCGCACCACGGCCTCGGCCGCCGCCTCCACGGTGAGGCCAAGGGACGCCGCCAGCGGGGCGAAGGCCGCGCACGCGGCGGCCTCGTCCATCACCAGCCCGCCCGCGAGTTGCTTGCCGGCGGGAATGCGCCCCGCGATCACCTGCGCGTCGGTCAGCGTGGGCAGGGTGCCACCGCGGCCATAGGCGGCGGGGCCCGGGTCGGCGCCGGCGCTGCGCGGGCCCACGCGCAGCAGCCCGCCCTCATCGACCCAGGCGATGGAACCGCCGCCCGCGCCCACCGTGGTGATGTCCAGCATGGGCATCTGCACCACCAGGCCATCCACCAGCGCCTCGCGCGTGAGCGCGGGCCGCCCGGCGGCGACCAGCGCCACATCCGCGCTGGTGCCGCCGATGTCGAGCGTGATGATGTCCGCCACCCCCGAAAGCCCGGCCTGGCGCACCGCGCCCATCACGCCGGCCGCCGGCCCCGACAGCAGCGCCGAGGCCGCGTTGCGCCGCATGGCGATGGCCGGCACCCGCCCGCCATTGGACTGCATGACCGAGAATCCACCGGTGAAGCCGCCATCGGCCAGCCGCGCCTCCATGCGCCCAAGATAGGCGTCGAGCACGGGCTGCACATAGGCCGAGAGGGCGGTGGTGCTGGCGCGCTCATACTCGCGGAATTCCTGCGTCACCTCGTGCGAGCAGGTGACGGGCAGCCCCGGCCGCAGCCGCCGCAGCAGCGCCGCCAGCGCCAGCTCATGCGACGGGTTGGCGTAGGCGTTGACCAGGCAGATGGCGACCGCCCCCACCTCCGCCCGCACCAGGAAGGCGTCGAGTTCGGGCGCGAAGCCCTCGGCGTCGAAGGGCTCCAGCGCCGAGCCGTCGGCGAGCATGCGCTCGGGCACGTCCAGGCTGTCCTCGCGCGCGACCAGAGGGCGCGGGCGGCGGTAGTGCAGGTCGAACAGCCGCAGCTTGTCCTGCCGGCCGAGCAGCAGCAGGTCGCGGAAGCCCGACGTGGTAAGCAGGGCCAACCGCGCGCCGCGCCGCTCCAGCACCGCGTTGGTGGCGACGGTGGAGCCGTGCACGAACTCGGTGATGTCCGCGGGCGCGATGCCCGCTTGCAGCGCATGGAAGGCGGCTTCCTCCGGCCGCGCGGGCGTGCTGGGCGCCTTGGCCACGCGCACACCCTCCGGCCCCACGGCGACGAGATCGGTGAAGGTGCCGCCGATCTCGATCCCGACGCTGAGCACGCTACTGGACGGTGCCGGTGGTGACGGGAAGCGGGTGGTTCTGGCGCATGATCTGTCTCTCCACCACGGGTGCGCGCGAAGTGTGCGGCCCGCGTCCAGGCGTCACAACCCGTCCCTCGTCAGCGCGTCGCCGGCACGGCATGCCGCCGTTCAGCACCGGATGCGCGAGCCGGCCGGATCATGCGGTGGCTTCAGCGTCGCCCGGGCAGCATTGCGCACGCCGGCGATCTCGATCTCGAAGCGTCCGTCCCGGATGAACTCCGCCGTCACGCCCTCCGCATGTGTCACATAACCAAGCCCGATGCTGCGCCCGAGCGTGTGGCCATGCATGGCGGAGGTGATGTGCCCAAGACGCACGCCATCGCGCCAGATCGGCTCGTTGTGCAGGAGCAGCGGCGCGGGGTCGTCCAGCAGGAAGGTCACGAGGCGCCGGGTTGGCGTCTTGCCGCGCTGGGCCAGCAGCGCCTCGCGCCCCAGGAAGCCACCCGGCTTGTCCCAGGCGATGGCGAAGCCGAGGCCGGCCTGCAGGGGCGTGTCCTCATCGGTGATGTCGTGGCCCCAATGGCGATAGGCCTTTTCGATCCGCAGCGAGTTCAGCGCGTGGTAGCCCGCCATGCGCAGGCCATGCGGCGCGCCCGCTTCCAGCAGAGCCTCGAACACGCCCGCGGCGAATTCGATCGGCATATGCAATTCCCAACCGAGCTCGCCCACATAGGTGATCCGCGTGGCCCAGACGCGCGCATAAGCCAGGTCGATCTCGCGCGCGGTGCCGAAAGGGAAGCCCGTGTTGGAGAGATCATCCCCGGTCAGCGCCTGCAGCACCGCGCGCGAGTTGGGCCCCATGACGGAGAGCGTGGCGTAGGCCGAGCTGGCGTCCCAGGCGGCGACATCCGCCGGCAGGTGGCGCTTCAGCCAGGCGAAGTCGCGCATCTGCGTGGCCGCCGCGGTGACGATGCGGTAGCGCGTGGCGCTTTCGCGCGTCACCGTCAGGTCCGCCTCGATCCCGCCGCGCGCGTTCAGCCACTGGGTATAGACCACGCGGCCGGGCGCCACCGCCACGTCATTGGCGCAAATGCGGTTGAGGGCGGCCTCGGCACCCGTGCCCTCGACCACGAACTGCGCGAAGGAGGTCTGGTCGAACAGGCCCACCGCCTCCCGCACGGCGCGGTGTTCCTCGGCGGAAGGCGCGAACCAGTTCTGCCGCCCATAGCTGTATTCGTATTCCGCCTTCACGCCTGGGGGCGCGAACCAGTTCGCACGCTCCCACCCCGCCACCTCGCCGAAGACGGCGCCCCGGGCCTTCAGCGCGTCATGGATGGGTGAGCGCCGGACGCCGCGCGCCGTCTCCGGCTGCCGGTGCGGCCAATGCATGGCGTAGAGCAGGCCGAGCGACTCCACGGTCCGGTCGCGCAGGTAGCGGGCATTGCGCTGGAACGGCATGGCGCGGCGGATGTCCACATCCCACAAATCCATGGGCGGATGGCCGTCCACGATCCAATCCGCCAGCACGCGCCCCGCGCCCCCGGCCGACTGGATACCGATGGAGTTGAACCCGGCCGCCACGAACAGCCCCGGCAGCTCCGGCGCCTCGCCCAGCAGGTAGCGGTCATCCGGGGTGAAGCTTTCCGGCCCGTTGAAGAACAGCCGGATGCCGGTCTGCGCCAGGACGGGGATGCGCTGCATGGCACGTTCCAGCAGTGGTTCCACATGCGCCATGTCGTCGGGCAGGTGGCCGAAGGCGAAATCCTTGGGCACGCCGCCCATGCCCCAGGGCTTGGCCACCTCCTCGAACCAACCCACCAGCAGCTTTCCTGGTTCAGGCTTCACATAGGTGCAATTGTCGGGGTCGCGCAGCACGGGGAGATCTGGCGGAAGGTCGGGCATGGCTTCCGTGACGACGTAGAAATGCTCGGCCGCGTGGAGAGGCACGGTGACGCCGGCCTCGGCGGCCAGTTCGCGCGCCCACATGCCGGCGCAGTTCACCACCACCTCGGCTTCCACCGACCCGTGGTCCGTCATCACGCCGGTCGCGCGGCCAGCCTTGTGCAGGATGGCGCTGACGCCGACGCCCTCCTCGATGCGCGCACCCTTCTGGCGGGCGCCGCGCGCCAGGGCCTGCGTGGTGTCGATCGGGTTCACATAGCCATCGCCGGGGAGGTGGACGGCGCCGACCAGATCCTTCGCGTCCATGAGCGGCCACAACCCGGCCGCCTCGCGTGGGCCAAGGACGCGCACCTCCAGGCCGAAGCAACTCGCCATCGAGGCGCCGCGGCGCAGTTCCTCGAAGCGCGCCTCGGTCGTCGCCAGCGCGAGCGAACCCGCCTGGCGGTAGCCCGTCGCCTGGCCGGTTTCCGCCTCAAGCTGCTGATAGAGACCGGATGTGTATTGAGCGAGCCGCGTGAGGTTCTGCGTGGCGCGCAACTGTCCCACCAAGCCCGCGGCGTGCCAGGTGGTGCCGGCCGTCAGGCGGTGGCGTTCGAGCAGGAGGACATCGCCCCAGCCGCGCCGCGTCAGGTGGTAGGCGAGGCTGCACCCCACCACGCCGCCGCCCACGATGATGACGCGCGCCCGCGCCGGAAGGTCTACCATGCCAGCCATTCCCGGATCCGGGACGACGTTAGGAACGGGCGCGTTCTTCACGCAAGTGAACACACGCCCAGTTTTTTCACGTCAATAGGAGGGAGGTGTGATGACCCACAGAACTCGCGTCGTCACGCTGTCAGGGTTGGCGCAGCGATGCGTCAATGTGCTGGGAAAGCGGTGTTGCCCCCGGGCCAGAACACGCGCAAAGTCGCGACGTCGGGGTAGGATTGGCCTCCGGACAGCGAGTTCGGGGCTTCTGCGCGTCCTGCCGGTCGACCGGCCTGCGCGAAAGCGCCGGGAAACCTGCCATCCAGCGGGCTGGTCGGTCAGGCGGCGACCGCGGCCCGTATGGGAACTGGCGGGGGAGGTGGGAGCCGGTACGGACGGTCTCTTGGGATGATCCGCGAATTGCGGCGCTGCGGCCGACGAAGCATCAGCCCGCTCCGCTTCGCCGCAAACACTGGCCGGCGGAAATGAACGCCGCCACGGCGGGCAAATCCAGGGATTCGTGCAGCGCGACGGCATAGACCGCGCCGCCGATCGGCGGGGCCTGGATCGGCACCACCACGATACGGTCATCCTCGCCCGTCTCTCCATCGAGCACGACGCCGAGGCCGATCCCGGCGGCGATGGCCTCGCGCGCCGCCTCGCGGCTGCCCACCTCGAGCCGCACCTGCGGCACGAGGCCCCGTTCCGCCAGCGCGCGCTCCAGCATCAGGCGCGTCATCGAGCCGGGCTCGCGCAGCACCAGGGGGCCCGCCGCGAGCCGCTCGAGCGAGACGCGGGACGGCGCATCGCCCCGTGGCATGCTGGCCACCAGCCGCTGGTCCGCCAGCTTCGTGCAGGCCATGCCCTCCACCGGGTGGATCAGCGTCACCACCGCCACCTCGATCTGGCAGGCGGTCAGCGCCTCCAGCAGGCCGGCGGTGTTGCCGAGCCGGGTGCGGAGGCTGATCTCGGGGTGTTCGCGCAGGAAGGCCGCGATCATCGGCATGGCGAAGAAGGGGGTGGAGAACCCCACGGCCAGGCTGCCGCGGCTGAGCGCGCGGAAGGCGCTGATGGACCCTTCCAGCTCCTGCATCCGGCTCAGCACCAGCCGCGCACGCACCAGCATGTCGCGCCCCGCATCGGTCAGCACGAGCCGCGGGCGGCGATGCAGCAG
>JBHYDO010000195.1:0-9077 GCA_051860645.1 Roseococcus sp. | reverse complement strand
CGTCCTTGTGGCTGGCCAGCACCTCCTCCATCGCCCCGGTGGAGAGGCGGTGGCCGGCCACGTTGATGATGTCGTCGGTGCGGCCCATCACCCAGACATAGCCCTCGGCGTCGATCATCCCCGCATCCGAGGTGTCGTAGTGGCCCGGGAAGGTGGAGAGATAGGCCTCGCGGTAGCGCTCCTCGGCATTCCACAGCGTGGGCGTGCAGGAGGGCGGCAGGGGCAGCTTCATCACCAGGGCGCCCTCCTGGCCGCGCGGCATCTCGTTCCCCGCGGGGTCCAGCACGCGCACCTCGTAGCCGGGCGATGGCTTGCCGCCCGAGCCCGGCCGGGGGTCGAACAACCCGTAGCCGCGGAAGCCCGCGGTGATGGCCCAGCCCGTCTCGGTCTGCCACCAATGGTCCACCACGGGGATGCCGAGCTTCTCCGCCGCCCAATCGGCGGTGGGCGGGTCGCAGCGCTCGCCGGCGAGATACAGCGCCTCGAGCTTCGACAGGTCATGCGCCGCGAGGTGCCGGCCCTCCGGATCCTCCTTCTTGATGGCGCGGATGGCGGTCGGCGCAGTGAAGAGCAGCTTCACCCCGTGCTGCGCGCAGACGCGCCAGAAGGTGCCCGCATCGGGCGTCCCCACGGGCTTGCCTTCGAACAGCACCGAGGTGCAGCCGGCGAGGAGCGGCGCGTAGACGATGTAGGAATGCCCCACCACCCAGCCGACATCGCTCGCCGCCCAGAAGACGTCGCCCGGCGACATGCCGTAGATCATCGCCATGGAGTTCCACAGCGCCACCGCATGCCCGCCATTGTCACGGACGATGCCCTTGGGCTTCCCGGTCGTGCCGGAGGTGTAGAGGATGTACAGCGGATCCGTCGCCGCCACCTCCACGCAGGGGTGCGGCGTGCCGGCCGCTTCCTCGGCGGTGTAGTCGAAGTCGCGCCCGGGGGTGAGGTCCGCGACCAACTGCTCGCGCTGCAGCACGAGGCAGAATTCCGGCTTGTGCGCCGCCATGCCGATGGCCGCATCCAGCAGCGGCTTGTAGGGCACGACCCGCCCGGGCTCGAGCCCGCAGCTCGCCGCGATCACGGCCTTGGGCGTGGCGTCGGTGATGCGCGTGGCCAGCTCCGCCGCCGCGAAGCCGCCGAACACCACCGAATGCACCGCGCCAAGCCGCGCGCAGGCCAGCATGGCGATGGCCGCCTCCGGCACCATGGGCATGTAAATGAGGACGCGGTCACCGCGCTCCACGCCCCGCGCGGCCAGTGCGCCGGCAAGCCTGGCCGTGCGGTCGCGCATCACGGCGTAGGAGATGTGTTCGACCCGCCCGGTCATGGGGCTGTCGTAGAGGATGGCGGCCTGCTCGCCCCGCCCGGCCGCCACATGGCGGTCCAGCGCGTTGTGGCAGGTGTTCATCCGGCCCTCGGGGAACCAGCGGCCATAGAGGCCCATGCCGGCGTCGAAGGCGCGGCCGGGGGGCACCGACCAGTCCAGCCCCTGCGCCACGCGGAGCCACCAGGCCTCCGGGTCCGCCCGCCATTCGGCATAGGCCGCGTCATAGCCGGACATGCACTGCTTCCTCCCGCCCTTGCCCCTCCACAGGGGAGCATAGCGTGGCCGGGCGGCCGTTGCTTCGCAAGCTTCGCCGCCGCACGATGCCCCGATGTCCAGGCGCTTCGGCTCCCTGCCCGGCAATCTGCGGGGCGCCATCCTCATGTCGCTGGGCGCCGTGCTGTTCGCCGTCGAGGTGTTGTTCATCCGCTGGATGAACGACCGAGGCATCCCCACCACCACCCAGGTCTTCGCGCGCTCGCTCGGGCAGTTGCTCTGGGTGCTGCCGCTGATCCTGGGCGGGGGGCTCGCGGTGTTCCGCACGCGGCGGCTTGGGCTGCATATGTTCCGGGGATTGGCTTCGGCACTGACCTGGGGCTTGTATTTCCTCAGCTTCGCCTTCTTGGACCTCGCCACCGCCACCGTGCTGTCCTTCACGAACGTCATGTTCACCACCCTGCTGGCCGGGCCGATCCTGCGCGAGCGGGTGGACGCCGCGCGCTGGGCCGGCACGCTGCTGGGGCTGCTGGGGGTCGCCATCATGCTGCGGCCGGGCGCGGACATCCCGCTGCTGGGCGCGCTCACGGCGCTGGGGGCGGCGCTGGCCTGGTGCGGCATCACCCTCTCCTCGCGCGTGCTCTCGCGCACCGAACGCACCGAGACCGTGGTGGCCTGGGTGGGCATCGTCACCAGCGTCTGCACCCTGCCCTTCGCCATCTGGGGCTGGGCGCCCATCGGGCTCGGCGACGCGACGGTGCTGCTGGTCTTCGCGCTGTTCACGCCGGGCATCATCTGGTTCGTCACCGAGGCGCTGCGGGCGGGCGAGGCCAGCGCCGTCGCCCCCTTCCAGTATCTGCGCCTGGTCGTGATCATGGGTTTCGGCTGGGTGCTCTTCGGGGAGGTGCCCGATGGTTGGACGCTGGTGGGGGCCGCCGTGATCCTGTCCGGCGCCGTGATCATCACCATCCGCGAGGCGCAGCGGGCATGACGCTGCTGCTCCAGGCCGCACCGCTGCTGGCGCTGCTGCTGCTCCTGGCGAGCGGCCGCGCGGGGCCGCTGATGGCCTGCAGCGTGGCGCTGGCGCTGGCGCTGCCCGCCATCGCGGCCAGCCTGCCGGAAGGCGCCACCCTTGCGGGCTTCCTGCCGGGCGAGACGCTGCGCGCCGCCTGGCTCGCCTTCCAGCCCATGGCCATCGTGGCGGGCGGGCTGCTGTTCCACGCCGCCGTGGCGCCGGCCGAGGCCGCGCCGCGCACGCCCACCGCCGCCCGCGTCTTCGCGGTCACCCTGCCCTTGGGCTGCTTCCTGGAGAGCGTCACCGGCTTCGCCATCGGCGCCGTCTTCGCACTTGCCGCGCTGCGGGCCATGGGAATCGGCGGCGCGGTCGCGGTGGCGCTTTCGCTGATGGCGCTGGTGCTGGTGCCCTGGGGCGGGCTCGGTCCTGGCACGCTGCTGGGCGCCACCCTGGCCGGGCTGCCGCCGCATGAGGTGGCGCGGGTGGCCTCCTTCCCCTCTGCGGTCTGGCTGATGGGGCTGGCGCCCATCCTGTGGGGGTTGCAGGCGCGGGCCGGCGTGGTGGTGCCGACCCGGGAAAAAGCCATGCAGGCGCTGATGCTGGCGGTGCTGGCCGCGCTGATCGTGGGGCTGCACTGGGTGCTGCCCTTCGAGGTGATCGGCGTCGTCGCCTCGGGCCTCGTTCTGCTCTGGGCGCTGTGGCGCGCCGACCCGCCGCGCGAGCCCCGCGCGGCCCTGCGCGCCGCCGCCCCCTACCTGGTGCTGACGGCGGCGCTGCTGGCCTCGCGCGCCATACCGGGCGCGCCGGCGCTGCGGCCCTTTCCGGAGTTGCCGGCCTTTCCCGTGACCCATGTGGCCGTCGTGCTCTGGGCGGTGGCGCTGCTGTGGCTCGGGCTGCGTGGCCAGGCCGGCGCCACCTTCCGCGCGGCCATGGCACGCGCGGCGCGGCCCATGGCGGTGATGCTGCTCTACGTGCTGCTCGGGCGCTGGCTGGCGGGCGGGGGTGTCGCGGCCGCGCTGGCGCAGGCGATGGTGGCGGGCGTGGGGGATTTCGCGCCGCTGGTCATGTCGCCGCTGGGCTTCCTCGCGGGCTTCGTCACCGGCAGCAATGTCGGCGCCAATGCGGCGCTGATGCCCGTGCAGCAGGCGCTGGGTGCTGCGCTGGGCCTGCCGCCGCTGCTGGCGCCGGGGGTGCACAATTTCTCGGGCGCGGCGGGCGCGGGCATGAGCATCGCCGTTACCGCCATGCTCTGCGCCCTGCTGGCGGACGGCACGCGCCCGGTGCAGGTTTGGCGGCTGATGCTGCCCTCCATCGCGCTGGTGATGGCGCTCGGCACCGCCACGCTGCTGCTGTTGAGGTAGGCCCCATGAACGACTGGTCCATCGCCGAGCGCAAGCTGCTGCGCGTGCCCGCTCTGCGCCCGCTGGTGAAGCGGATCGGCCCCTGCACGCTGACCCCCCTGCCCCGCCCGCCCTATGAGGCGCTGGTGCGGGCCATCGCGCACCAGCAGGTGCATGGCCGCGCGGCCGAGGCGGTGCTCGGGCGCCTCATCGCTCTGCACCCGGGCGAGGGCTTCCCGCCGCCCGCATTCGTGCACGCCCTGCCGCCCGAGGCGCTGCGCGGCTGCGGCTTCTCGGGCAGCAAATGCGCCGCCATCCAGGACATCGCGGCCAAGACCGTGGCGGGCCAGGTGCCCGCGCTGGACGAGGCGCTCTCCCTGCCCGACGAGGCGCTGGTGGAACGCCTGCTGCCGCTGCGCGGGGTGGGGCGCTGGACGGTGGAGATGCTGCTGATCTTCACCCTCGGGCGCCCCGATGTCTGGCCGGTGGATGATTTCGGCGTGCGCGAGGGGTGGCGGCGGGTCACGGGGGCGGAGGCGCAGTTGAAGCCCCGTGACCTCGTGGAGCGTGGCGCGCCCTTCCGCCCCTGGCGCAGCGTCGCCGCATGGTATTTGTGGCGAGCGGCCGACGAGGGCAAGAAGGTGAAGCCGCTGGCGGTTTAGCTACGCCTTGCGAATGAGGACGCGGCCCCGTGGCTCGGCCGATTCGTCCAACTCGAGCGCCAGCACGGCGTGGCCGAGTTCGCTTGCGCTCCGCGGCAGGTTTTCGGCCGGCTCACGCCCCGCGAATCGGACCTCGAGGACTTGGCCGGGTGCCATTCGGTCCAGACGCAGCCGGGTTCGCACAAAGGTCATGGGGCAACGATCGGCCGTCACGTCGAGAACTTCATGAATTTCGGCGGAGGCCGCATTTTTTGCCGTGTCATTGCTTGCCACAAGTGAACTCCTGCTTGTCCGTCAACGAAAAACCTCTATATCCAAGCTGAGTCAGAGGAAAATTCCGCCATGGTTGAAAATGTTCAGTCCGCAGATCTGCTGGGTTTGACCGCCGAGATTGTGTCCGCGCATGTGTCCAACAATCCCGTGCCGGTGGCCGAGTTGCCCGGGTTGATCGTCGAGGTCCACAAGACCTTGGCATCTCTTGGTACCGCCGCGCCGCCGGTGGAGATCGAGAAGAAAGCGCCGGCCGTCGCGGTGAAGAAGTCGATCACGCCCGACTACCTAATCTGCCTCGAGGACGGCAAGAAGCTCAAGATGCTCAAGCGTCACCTGCAGACGTCCTACAACCTGTCGCCGGAACAATACCGCGACAAGTGGGGCCTGCCGCCCGACTACCCGATGGTCGCGCCGAACTACGCGCGCCACCGTTCCTCGCTGGCCAAGAAGATCGGCCTGGGAACGCAGTCGCGCAAGGGCGAGGCCTCTGCTAAGGCCTGACGCTCCGCACCGGCAGGAGCCTTCGGTCATCAACGACGACATGTCCCGGATCGAGCGCATGTGCGTCGAGCGCGGCCTGAAGATGACAGGCCAGCGCAGGTTGATCGCGCGCGTGCTTTCGGAAAGCGAGGACCACCCGGATGTCGAGGAGCTCTACCGCCGCGCGGTGGCCCTCGATGCCCGGGTCTCCGTCGCCACCGTCTACCGCACCGTGCGGCTGCTCGAGGAAAAGGGCATCCTCGAACGCCGCGACTTCGGCGGCGGCCGCGCCCGCTACGACCCCGCCGACCGTGGCCACCACCACCACCTGATCGACGTGGACACCGGCAACGTGATCGAATTCGCCGACGTCGAGCACGACGTCGTCGCCCGCGGCATCGCCGAGCGGCTTGGCTTCGAGATGGTGCAGCTGCGCCTCGAGATCTTCGGTCGCCGCCTGCCCAGCCCCCCGCCCCCGGCCCCCTCCAACGGCCGGGCGCCCAAGCCGCGCCGACGCCCATGACGGGATGTTCCGCATGATTGCCCCCTCCATCGGCCAGGAATTCCACTTCGAGGAGCTGCGCTCGGGCAATCTCGGCGTGCGCGTCGCCTCCACCGAGGCGGAGGTGTGGGCCGCGCAGGCGCTGCGCTTCCGCGTCTTCTACGGGGAGATGGGGGCGAAGGCCGACGCTGGCACCGCGGCCAGCGGCCTCGACGCCGACGCATATGACGCTGTGGCCGACCACCTGCTGGTGGTGGACCACGACCGCGGCGAAGGCCCGGAAAGCGTGGTCGGCACCTACCGCCTCATCCGTCGCGCCGCCGCCGCACGCATCGGCCGCTTCTACTCGGCCGATGAATACGACATCGCCCCGCTGGAGGCCTTCCCCGGCGAAATCCTGGAGCTCGGCCGCTCCTGCACCGACGTCGCCTACCGCACCCGCGGCACGCTGCAACTGCTGTGGGGTGGCATCGCGGCCTATGTGTTCCGCCATCAGATCACGCTGATGTTCGGCTGCGCGAGCCTGCCCGGCGTGGCGCTGGAGCCCAACGCGGCCCAGCTTTCCTACCTGGCCCACCACCATATGGCACCCGAGCCGCTGCGTGCCCGCGCGGTGGAGGGGCGCTACCTGCCCATGGAACAGCTCCCGCGCGGCGAATACGACGCGAAGCGGGCGCTCATGGACCTGCCGCCGCTGGTGAAGGGCTATCTGCGGCTCGGCGGCTTCGTGGGAGATGGCGCGGTGCTGGACCGGCAGTTCAACACCACCGACGTCTGCGTCGTGGTCAAGACCGACCTCATCACCGACAAATACTTCAAGCATTACGAGCGTCAGTCCGCTGCGCGGATTTGAGGCGGCATGGCTGAACCTGGCGTCGCCATGGTGACGTCCGAACTGCGCGAGGTGGCGGTGCTGCTGGCCGCCTCGGGCGTGGTCGCGCTGCTGGCGCACCGCTTCCGCATCAGCGCGCTGCTGGCCTTCCTGCTGGTGGGCGTGCTGGTGGGGCCGCATGTGCTGGGCCGGCTCGCGGGGCTGTGGCCGCCGCTCGAATGGCTGGTCATCCGCGACGAGGCCTCCATCCACCTTGCTGCCGAGCTGGGCGTCGCATTCCTGTTGTTCATGATCGGACTCGAGCTCTCGCTGGACCGGCTGTGGCGGATGCGCACGCTGGTGTTCCGCCTCGGCGGCGCGCAGGTTCTGCTGAGTGCCGCGCTGATCGGCGCCATGGCCGCCTGGTTCGGCAATGCCGTGCCCGTCGCCGTGGTGCTGGGAGCGGCGCTGGCACTCTCCTCCACCGCCATCGTCATGCAGTTGCTGGCCGAGCGCGGGCGCATGGGATCACCCCTCGGCCGCGTCGCCTTCGGGATCCTGCTGCTGCAGGACCTGGCGGTGGTGCCCATCCTGTTCCTGGTGGGCGTGCTTGGGGGCGATGCGGAGAGCGGCGGGGTGGCGCTGGGCGTGGCGCTGGCGCTGGGCAAGGCGGCGCTGGCCATCGGCGTCATCCTGCTGGTCGGGCGCTGGCTGCTGCGGCCGGGGCTGCGCGCCGTCGCCTCCACCCACAGCCGCGAGGCCTTCCTGGCTGCCATCCTGCTGGTGATCCTGGCCACCGCGGCGGCGACCGAGATGGCCGGGCTGTCGCTCGCGCTGGGCGCCTTCCTGGCCGGCATCCTGCTGGGCGAGACCGAGTTTCGCCCACAGATCGCGGTGGACCTCGAGCCGTTCAAGGGCCTGCTGCTGGGCGTGTTCTTCGTCTCGGTCGGGCTGGGGCTCGACCTGCCGTCTCTGCTGGCCGAGCCGGTGCTGATCCTCGGCTCCGCCCTGGGCCTCGTCCTGCTGAAGGGCATCGTGATCTATGCGCTGGTGCGGCTGATGGGCGAGGGCCAGGCGGTGGCCATCGAGGCCGCGCTGCTGCTGGGCCAGGCCGGCGAGTTCGCCTTCATCGTGCTGGCGCTGGCCACCACGCTGGGGCTCCTCCCCGCCCCCATCGCGGGCTTCTTCGCCCTGGTGGTGGGCGTGACGATGATCGCGACGCCGGGGCTTGCCGGCATCGGCCGCAAGCTGGCGGCGCGCTTCGAGGCCGCGGCACCCGCGCCCGCCCAGGCCCGGCTCGACCCCGAGATCGAGGGCCATGTCATCATCGCGGGCTATGGCCGCGTGGGCCGCGCCGTGGGAGAGATGCTGGACGGCCAGCGCATCGCGCATGTGGCGGCCGACATGGCGCCGGCGCGCATCACGGCGCTGCGCGCGCAGGGGGCCGCGGCCTTCTTCGGCGATGCAGCCCGCCCGGAATTCCTCGAGCACCTGGGCGCGGGCCGCGCCGCGGCCCTGGTCGTCACAATGGACCGGCCCGAGGTGGTGCTGGCCGTGGTGCAGGCCGCACGCGCGCAATGGCCGCACCTGCCCATCCATGCCCGGGTGCGCGACGAGGAGCACGCCCGCGCTTTGCTCTCGGCCGGCGCCACGCGCGTGGTGCTGGAGGTGACCGAGGCCAGCCTCCAGCTGGGCGAGGCGCTGCTGACCACGCTCGGCGTGCCCGACGACGCCGCCCGCGCCCTGGTGGATGAGCAGCGCACCCGCGCGCGCCTCGCGGTGGGCACTGCCTGACGCGACGGGCGAGCCGTGTTAAGCTGCCGCTTATGTTTCGTCGCCGCATCCTCCTGCCGGCCCTGTTCCTGATCGCCGCCACGGGGGGGTGGTTCTGGTTCAGCGCCCCCATCCGCGTCGTGCTGGCCCCCGTCACCACCGGCCCGGCGCTGGAGGCGGTCTATGCCACCGGCGCGGTGGAGCCCGTGCACATGGCGCGCGTCGGCCCCGCCGCGCGCGGGCGGATCACCGCGCTGCTGGTGGAGGAGGGCCAACGCGTGACCGAGGGCCAGCCCATGGCGCGCCTCGATGACCGGCAAGCCCGCGCCCTGGCGCAGGAGGCCGAGGCCCGCGCCCGCTTCGCCCAGGAGGAACTCGCCCGCACCCGCGCCCTCGTCACCCGCGACATCGCCGCCCGCGCCACTCTGGACCGCGCCGAGCGCGACGCCGAGGCCGCCCGCGCCACCGCCGAGGCCGCGCGCCAGCGCCTGGACGACTACGTGGTCCGCGCGCCCGCGGGCGGCGTGGTGCTGCGCCGCGACGGCGAGGTGGGCGAGGTGGTGGACACCCCGGCCACCCTGTTCTGGATCGGCGAGACGCGGCCACTGCGCGTCACGGCCGAGGTGGATGAGGAGGACATCGCCCGCGTCATGATCGGCCAGCCCGCCCTGCTGCGCGCCG
>JBHYDO010000194.1:0-9090 GCA_051860645.1 Roseococcus sp. | reverse complement strand
CGCTGCTGCGCGAGGGCTACTGAAGGGAAGGGGGGCTCAGCGCCCCCCGCCCACTTTCAGGCATTCAGCTTCATCAAGCCATCCACCGCAACGCAACCATCGGCGCGGCAGACGAGCGGGTTGATCTCTGCCTCCTCCAGCCGGTCGCCGGCGGCCGCCGCGAAGGACGAGAAGCGCGCGACGGCCTGCGCCACCGCCGCCACGTCCACGGACGCCGATCCCCGGAACCCGTCCAGCAGCGGCCAAGCCTTGAGGCGCTTGAGCATCGCCATGGCGCCCTCGGCCGAGACGGGCGCCACCTGCAGGGACACGTCCTTCCACAGTTCCGCCTGCACGCCGCCCAGGCCCACCAGCACCATCACGCCGAACTGCGGATCGCGCCGCGCACCCAGGATGAGTTCCACCCCGCGCGCCTCCATGCGCTGCACCAACACGCCGTCCACGCGCGCGCTGGGCGCGTGCTGCGCGGCACCTTCGCGAATGCGCGCGAAGGCGGCGGTGACGGCGGCGGCGTCGTGCAGGTTCAGCTGCACGCCGCCGACCTCGGTCTTGTGGGCGATGTCGGGGCTGTCCACCTTCAGGACGACGGGGTAGCCCAGGCTCTGCGCCTCCTGCACGGCGGCCTCCGCGGTGGCGGCGCGGCGTTCGTCCACCACGGGCAGGCCGGCCGCGGCGAAGGCGGATTTGGCGGCGGCCTCCATCAGCGTGGCGGCACCGCCCGGCAGCTTCGCCGCCGCCGCGCTGGCCGTGGCATCCGGCGCCGCGGCGGCGGGCTTCGGGTCATGGTGCTGGAACCACAGCCGCAGCGCGTTCATCATCCGCCGCATCGAGCGGAACAGCACGAGGTTGGGCGAGACGTCCGCGGCCTCCGCCCCCGGCCCCTCCAGGCTTTCCGGCACCCAGGCGATGCAGATGGGCTTGCCGCTCTTCGCCGCCATCGGCTCCAGCACCTTCATGCGCTGCGGCGTCGCGGCGGGGGCGGGGTTGTGGTAGACGACGGGAAAGACGACGGTCGCGTACTGGTCGTCGTTCAGCATCGCGACCATGCAGTCCTCGAAGCTTTTCGGGTTGGTCGCCACCTGCGCCGTGAGGTCGCAGGGGTTGCGCGGGCTGCCGAATTCCGGGATGGCGGCGCGGAAGGTGGCCTCGGTGGCGGGGTTGGGCTGCGGCAAGGCGAGGCCCGCGAATTCGGCGTGGTCCGCCGCCATGATGCCGGCCCCGCCCGAGGGCGTCAGGATGCCCACGCCGCGGCCGCGCGGCACGCCGGCCTTGGCGAAGAAGCCGGCCGTCTCCAGCAGCGCGTCGAAATCCTCGACCTCCAGCATGCCGGCGCGCTCAAAGCCCGCCGACCACGCGGCCGTGCTGCCCGCGAGGCTGCCCGTGTGCGACATGGCGGCCTTGGCGCCGATCTCGCCGCGGCCGAGCTTCAGCACCACGATGGGCTTGCCCGCCTTGCGTGCCAGTTCGCCCAGCGCGAAGAGCCGCCGCGCATCGCGCAGCCCCTCGACCACAAGCGCGATGGAGCGGCATTCGGGCATGGAAAGCTGGAAGGCCGCGAGATCGCACACGTCGAGGTCGGTGGCATTGCCGGCGGTGGCCATGTGGCACATGGCGAAGCCGCGCTCGGCCGCCTGCATCAGCGCATAGCCCAGCGCGCCCGACTGGCTGACGACGCCGACACCACCAGCGGGCGCCGTCATCTTGTAGTAGTCGGGCATGAAGGTTGCACCGGCGCGCTGCGTGTGGTCGCAGAAGCCAAGGCAATTGGCGCCGAGCAGCGGGAAGCCCAGGGCGCGGGCGGTGTCGCGCAGCGTCTGTTCCTCCACGGCGCGCTCGGGCAAATCCGTCTCGCCGTAGCCGGAGGCGTAGAGCACCGCACCGCCGCCGCCCTTCTTCGCGAGCGCCTGCACGGCGCCCATTACGCCGGTGCGGGGGAGGGCGATGACAGCCGAATCGGGCACGCCCGGGATATCATCCACCGAGGCGTAGCACGGGCGGCCATGCAGTTCCTGGCCGGCATATTTCGGGTTCACGCACCACACCGGGCCATCAAAATTCGCCATGTTCTGCACGGTGCGCGCACCGAAGCCCGTGGCCTCGGCCGAGACGCCGACCACCGCCAGGCTGCGGGGGGCGAGCAGGCGCTGCAGGCTGCGCGGATCGCGCAGGGCTTCGATGTCCGACATGGGCATTTCCTCAACAGATGTTGGGCACATTCCGAAGCCAAATGATGCGCCGGGCAAGCCCCCCGGACCCGGCGCTACATCATGCCCATGCTGCGCGGCAGCCACAGCGCGATGGCCGGAAACGCGATGACCAGTCCCAGCGCGACCAGCATGGCCAGCACCATCCAGCTCACCCAGGGGATAGTGGTCTGCATGGAGACGCCCGCGATGCGGCAGCTCACCATCATGTTCACCGCCATGGGCGGTGTGAACTGCCCGATGGCGACCTGCATCGTCAGGATGATGCCGAACCAGGTCGGGTCCCAGCCGAAATGGTTGGCGATGGGCAGCAGCAGCGGCAACAGGATGAGGAAGATGGAAATGCCGTCGAGGAACATCCCCACCAGCACCACCAGCACGACCAGCAGCGCCAGCGTGCCGTATTCGCCGAGGCCCAATGCCAGGATGGCCCCCACCACCGGCTGCACCATGCCCAGTGTGGAGGTGGCCCAGGCAAAGACGGTGGCCAGTGCGACCACGATCATGATGACGGCGGAAATCTCGCCCGCCTCCACCAGCACTTCGTAGAGGTCGCGCAGGGTCAGGCTGCGATAGATGACGAAGCCCACGAACAGCCCGTAGAACACCGCCATCACCGCCGCCTCGGTCGGCGTGAATGCACCGATGCGCATGCCGCCCAGGATCACCACGGGCGCCATGAGGCCCCAGAACGCCTCGCGGAAGGCGCGCCAGATCGAGAGCCGGTCGCGGTCCGGATTGCGCCCGCCGAAGTCGCGCCACCAGGAGATGAGCAGGATGGGCACCAGAAGTGCCGCGCCCGCCAGCAGCCCCGGGAACAGCCCCGCCATGAAGATGGCCGGCACCGAGACGCCCGGAACCATCACCGCGTAGATGATGAAGGCGATGGAGGGCGGGATGAGGATGTCCACCGCCGCCGCCGCCCCCACCACGCTCGCGATGAAGGGGCGCGGGTAGCCGTCGCGCACCATGCTGTCCGTCATCACCTTGCCGACGGCGGCCGCCGTGGCGGGCCCCGAGCCGGAGATGCCGCCCATCACCATCGCCACCAGCACCGAGACCGAGGCCAGCGCCCCGCGCCCCGCCCCCACCAGCACGGTTGCGAAGCGCACCAGACGGATCGCCACGCCCGCGCGGTCGAAGACGCAGCCCACCAGGATGAACATGGGCAGCGCGATCAGCGGATACTTCCCGATGCCGGCCGCGACATTGGTGGGCATGGCCATCATGGATTGGTCGGACAGCACGATGGCGGCCGCCCCCGCGAGGCCGAGCGCCACCCCGATCGGCACCCCCCCCAGCAGCATCACCAGGAAGGCGGCGAAGAGGATGCCGCCCGTCACGAAGGCTGGCCGCGCAGCAGCCGGAGGATGCGCCCCGCCGCGCGGCCCATCACCAGCAGCGACAGCAGCGGCAGCCAGATGGAATACCACCATTGCGGGTTGCCGAGCCCGGGCGAGAGCGCCTCGAAGCGGTATTCGTCCCACACCATCCAGCCGCCATACCAGGCGAGCAGGCCGAAGCAGAAGATCAGCTGCGCCATGCCCGCCACCTCCGCATGGCGCCGCGCGGAGGGGGAGAGCTTTTCGGTCAGCCAGTCGATGCGGATGTGCCGGCCCGTGGCGGTGGCGAGTGCGGCGCCCAGGAAGGTGACCACCACCAGCAGCATCACCGAATATTCCTCGGTGAAGGCGAGCGAGATATCGGTCAGGTAGCGCGTGACGACATTGGCCAGCGTGATCAGTGCGATGGCCGCCATGCCGGCCGCCAGCAACACCCGCTCGACGGCCAGCGGCAGGCGGGTGCGCGGGGCCTCCATGGTCAGGACAGGGCGCGGATCGCGGCCTCGGCCTTCTGCACCAGACCGCTGCCAATGCGCGACGCCCAACGTTCGTGCACAGGGCGCAGCGCGGTGGCGAAGGCCTGCTTCTCGGCCGCGCTCAGCACCGTCACCTCCACGTTGCGGCGGCGCAGTTCTACCAGCGCGGCATCGTCGGTACCGGGGATTCCGAGGCCCGCACGGGCGAGGGCGATGTTGTTGCGCGCGGCCTCCTGCGCGCATTCGCGCAGCAGCGCCTGGTCGGCCGGGTTGAAGCTGGCCCAGACCGACTTGGAGACGCCGAAGATCAGCGCGTCGTTCACATAGTTCCAGATGGTCATGTGCCGCTGCGCCAGCGCGTCCATGCGGAAGGCGAGGAAGAGGTTGACCGGGTTCTCCTGCCCGTCCACCGCGCCCGAGCTGAGTGCGGGCTGCAGGTCGGCGAAGGACATCTGCAGCGGGTTCGCGCCCATGCCGGTGAAGATGTCGTTGAAGATGGCCCCCGCAGCGAAGCGGATCTTCAGGCCGCGCAAATCGGCCGGGGTGCGGATGGCGCGCCGCGAATTGCTGATCTCGCGGAAGCCGTTCTCGCCGAAAGCGAGGCCCACCACGTCGCGGCCGTCCATCACCCCCATCAGGTCGCGGCCCACCTCGCCGTTGATCAGCGCGTCGAAGGCGCGGTGGTCGGGCATCAGGAAGGGCAGCTGGAACAGGCCCGCCTCGCGAACCTGGGGGGCGATGTTGATGGTGCTGAACACCGCCATGTCGATCACGCCCTGGCGCATGGCCAGCAATTCCCGCGTCTGGTCGCCGCCTACGAGCTGGCTGCCGGGATAGACCTTCACGTTGATGCGCCCCTGGCTGCGCTGCGTCACCAGCTCGGCCCATTGGAAGGCGCCCTCGGCGAAGGGGATGGGGCGGTTGCCAACCACCGACAGCTTGTATTCGGGCCGGTAGGTCTGCGCGGACGCGATGGCGGGGGCGGCCAGCGCGGAGGCGAGCAGCAGGGTGCGGCGGGTGGTCATCGGGCGGTCCCTCCAGGACGAGTGCGGCTTGCGCCGTCTGCGGTGGGGCAGAATGATGCCCGGCGGAGTTCGCGGCAAGCGGTCTCATCAACAGGAGGGAAGGCCATGCAAGGCCAGGTGGCGATCAGCGGCGGCGCATCCGGCATCGGGGCGGCCATTGCGCAGGCGGTACGGGGCGCAGGCTGGATTGCGGCGGTGGCGGATCTCAACGCCACGGGCGCAGACCACCGCCTGGACGTGACCGATGCGGCGGCTGTCGAGGCGTGGATCAGCGGCCTCGGCCCGCTCACCGGCGCCGTGACCTCGGCCGGCATCTCCGCCCGCACGCCCACGCTGGAGACCGACCCCGCGCTGTTCCGCCGCATCCTGGACGTGAACGTGATGGGCAGCTTCCTCGTGGCCCAGGCGGCGGCGCGGCGGATGGCGCCGGGCGGCAGCATCGTCCTCATCGCCTCGGTGTTCGGCCTGGGCGGGCCGGCGGACCGCGTGGCCTATGCCACTTCCAAGGCCGCGGTGGTGAACATGGCGGCCGCCATGGCGGTGGACCTCGCACCGCGTGGCATCCGCGTGAACGCCATCTGCCCCGGCCCGGTGGAGACGCCGCTGGCGGCGCAACTGCACGACGCGCCGACCCGCGCCGCCTGGGTCGCGCGCATTCCGCAGCGCCGCTACGCCCAGCCGGAGGAGATCGCGCAGATGGCGCTGTTCCTGCTCAACTCGGCGCAATCGGGGCATGTGACCGGCCAGGCCATCGCGGTGGATGGCGGGTATTCCACGGCCGGGCTGATGCCGTGATTCCGGCCGCGAATGTCGGCCGGCTGCTGACCTGGACGGCGCGGCGCCTGCCCGCGGCACCCGCCCTGCGCTGGCGCGACCGGGTGTGGTCCTGGGCCGCGATGGATGACCGCGTGGACCGCCTCGCGGCAGGGTTGCGCGCGCAGGGCGTCGCCGCCGGCGACCGCGTGCTGGTCCATTCGCGCAATTCCAACCTGATGTTCGAGAGCCTCTGGGCCTGCTGGAAGGCCGGCGCCGTCTTCGTGCCCACCAATGTCCGCCTGACGCCGGCCGAGGCAGCCTATCTCGGCGCCGCCTCCGGCGCGGTCGCCATGCTGCGCGACCACGGCTTCGCCGAGCACGCCGATGCGGTGCGCGCCGCCAGCCCCGCCTGCCGCCTGGTCCTGGCCGTGGGTGATGCGCGCGACGGCGAGGTGGACGTGGAAGCGCTGATCGCCGCCACGCCCCGCCCGCCGGCGGACCACGAGGCCGATTTGGGACCGGACCACCCGGCCTGGTTCTTCTTCACCTCGGGCACCACCGGCCGCCCCAAGGCCGCGGTGCTGACGCATGGACAGATGGGCTTCGTGGTGAACAACCACCTGGCCGACCTGATGCCTGGCCTGACGGAGGCCGACGTCTCGCTGGTGGTGGCGCCGCTCAGCCATGGCGCGGGCATCCATGCGCTGTCGCAGGTGGCCCGCGGTGCATGCTCCATCCTGCTGCCCGGCGAGCGCATGGAGGCGGGCGAGGCCTGGCGCCTGATCGCGGAACACCGCGTCACCAACATGTTCACCGTCCCCACCATCCTGAACATGCTGGCCGCCCACCCCGACGCCGCCCCCCACGCGCTGCGCCACGTGATCTACGCCGGCGCGCCCATGTATCGCGCCGACCAGAAGCGCGCGCTGGAGCGGATGGGCCCCTGCCTCGTGCAGTATTTCGGCATGGGCGAGGTGACCGGCAACATCACCGTGCTGCGCCCCGACCAGCACAGCCTGGACGACGCCGACCCGCGCGCGGGGAGCTGCGGCGTGCCGCGCACGGGGATGGACCTGGCCATCCTTTGTTCCGAAGGCCGGCGGCTGCCGCCCGGCGAGACGGGCGAGATCTGCGTGCGCGGCCCGGCCGTATTCCCCGGCTATTTCAACAATCCGGACGCCAATGCCGCCTCCTTCCGGGATGGCTGGTTCCACACCGGCGACCTTGGGCATCTGGACGCGCAGGGTTTCCTGTTCATCACCGGCCGCGCATCCGACATGTTCATCTCCGGCGGCTCCAACGTGTACCCGCGCGAGGTGGAGGAGGCGCTGCTGACCCACCCTGGCGTGGCGGAATGCGCCGTGGTCGGCATGCCCGACGCGAAATGGGGCGAGGTCGGCGTGGCCTGCGTGGTGCCGCGCGGCGCGGCGCCGGAACCCGCGGGATTGCTGGCCCACCTGGCCCCCGTGCTTGCCCGCTACAAGCACCCGCACCGCTTCGTGTTCTGGGACGAATTGCCGAAATCGGCCTATGGCAAAGTGCCGAAATCCCTGCTGCGGGCAAGGCTCGAGGCTGGCTAACGCGCCTCCCGCCGCCAGCCCATCACCGCCACCCCCAGCAGCAGCGCCAGCGCCAGCCAGGGTGGCAGCAGGGGTATCGCGGCGATGCCCGTCACGGTGTGGTCCTCGCGCTGGCGCAGCCCGATCCAGCCCGAGCCCGCCGCATCCCGCCCCGCCGCCACTCGGCGGATGTCCGGGATGGCCGGGCCGTCCGCCACGAAGCGCGCGGCGCCGCCCGTGCCCGACACCACCGGGCGCATCAGCGCCGCTTCGGCGCGGAGGTCGGCGAATTCGGGTGGGTTGGCCGGCATGGCGGCGGCGAAGGCCTCGCGCCGTCCGTCGCTGACCTGCCACAGGCCGGGCTGATCCACCGGCGTCTCCCCGGTGGCACGCCCGCCGCCTGCCTCCCCCGAGAGCGCCAGGGTCCGCGTGCTGCCATCGGGTGCCGTCAGCGTCACCTCGGGCGGCGCCACCGCCTCGACGCTGCGGCGCCGCACGAAGAGGCGGCCCTCCTCGATGCGGGCGGTCAGCGCCTCTTCTTCCAATTCGGGCTCACGCATCAGCCAGTGTGCCACACGGCGCAGCAATTCCTGCTGCGGCCCGCCGCCATCATGCCCGCGCGACCACAGCCAGATGTGGTCGGACAGCATCAGCGCCACGCGCCCCTGCGCCACCCGGTCCAGCACCAGCAGCGGCGCGCCCTGGGCGCCCGCCATCACGGTGGTGCCGGCCCGCGCCTCGGTCCGGATGGTGCGATACCACTGGCCCCATGTGGGCGCTCTGGTGTCGTCGGGGTTGGCGCCCGTCAGGCCTTCGGTGACGGGGTGGCGTGCGCCGGGCCGCGTCACCCGCGGCCGGAAGGCCTGTTCCAGCACGGCCTGGGCCGGGCTGAGCGGCCGCGCCGGCAGCACGGCGCCCAGCGGCGTGTTGGCAAGGCTGGTGCCGCCCACATACTCGGGGCCCACCGAGAGCAGCAGCGCGCCGCCCTGGCGCACATACTCCGCGATGTTGCGCATGTAGCTGGGCGGCAGGATGCCGCGGTTGGCGAAGCGGTCGAAGATGACCAGGTCGAACTCGCGCAGCTTCACCTGGAACAGCTCGCGCACAGGAAAAGCGATGAGCGCCAGCTCGTTCAGCGGGGTCAAATCATCTTTCTCGGGCGGGCGCAAAATGGTGAAGTGCACCAAATCCACGCCCGGGTCGGCCTTCAGCAGGCGGCGCCAGGTGCGCTCGCCCGCATGCGGCTCCCCGCTCACCAGCAGCACGCGCAGCCGGTCGCGCACCCCGTTGATGGTGACGACGACGCGGTTGTTCACGCCGCTGACCTCGCCCGGTCGCGTCTCGGCCAGGATGTCCAGCACGCTCGGGCCGGCGCGCTCGATGGGAACGGTGATGCGGTGCTCCTGCCCCACCGGCACGCTCTGCGTCACGGGGGCCGCGCCGTCGCGGCGCAGGGTGAGGCGCGCCATGCCCTCGGCCCGTGGCGCGCCCAGATCCTCCACGATGAGGCGCAGTTCCACCTCGCGCCCCACGATGCCGAAGCCCGGCGCCTCCAGCAGGCGAATGCGGCGGTCCACCTCGCCGGCGCGGCCGGGCATCAGCAGGTGCACGGGCACCCCAACGCCGGCCGACCAGGTCGCGTCCGTCGGCGCGTCGTGTACCTGGCCGTCGGAGAGCATGATCACGCCGGCCAGCCGCGCCGCCGGCACATCGGCCAGGGCGCGGTC
>JBHYDO010000193.1:0-9101 GCA_051860645.1 Roseococcus sp. | reverse complement strand
TCGTCAATGACGACGTGTTCCCCGAAGTCGCCTTCGCCGCCGCCGATGTCGGCGCCACGCCGGAGGGCACACCGGGTGTTGCCGGTGGCGGCGTGCTGTTCTTCACGCTGCTGCGCAGCGGCATTCCCGACGTCGCCTTCACCGTCGACCTTCGCCTGTCGGGGACCGCCCATGGCGCCGACCTCGCCGGCATCCTCGGCGCGACGCAGCAGGCCGATCCCGCGCTCTGGCGCGTCGCCTTCGCCGCCGGGCAGGACAGCGCCACCGTCGAGATCCGCGTGCAGCCCGACGCAACCCTTGAACTCGACGAGACCGTCGCCTTCACCATCGAGGGGGCGAACGGCGCCACGCTGTCCGCCACCGGGCCGCTCACCGCCACCGGCGTCATCATCGACGACGACGCGACGAACGCGACCGCCGGCGCCGACCTGCTGGCCGGCACGCCCGGCCCGGACCTGCTGAGGGGCCTCGCCGGAGACGATACGCTCCGAGGGCTGGCGGGCGATGACACGCTGGATGGCGGCGACGGCGACGACCGGCTGGTGGGCGGCCCGGGCGCCGACCGGCTGATCGGCGGCGCAGGCTTCGACACCGCGGTGTATGGCGGCACGACGGGCGTGGTGGTGAACCTGGCACTCGGCACGGGCAGCGGCGGCGAGGCGGAAGGCGACACCCTCACCGGCATCGAGGCCGTGACCGGCACGCGCGGCCAGGATTGGCTCATCGGCGATGGCGGCGCCAACCGGCTCGTCGGCGGCGATGGCGACGACACGCTGGATGGCGGCGATGGCGATGACCGGCTCGTCGGCGGGCAGGGTGCCGACACCCTGATCGGCGGCGCGGGCCGTGACACCGCCGTGTATGGCGGCACGACCGGCGTGGTGGTGAACCTGGCGCTCGGCACGGGCAGCGGCGGCGAGGCGGAAGGCGACGCCCTCGCCGGCATCGAGGACGTGACCGGGACAAGCCACGATGACGTGCTGATCGGCGATGGCGGCGCCAACCGGCTCGTCGGCGGCGACGGCGACGACACGCTGGATGGCCGCGGCGGCGACGACCAGCTCGTGGGCGGCGCGGGCCGCGACCTGTTCATCTACACCGCGGCGGAAAACGCGGGCGCGCGCGACAGCTACATCGGCGGCGCCGGGATCGACACGCTGCGCCTGGTGCTGACCGCATCGGAATGGGCGCGCGCCGCGGTGAAGGCCGATGTGGCCGCCTTCCGGGCGCGGTTTCCCGACCAGGACGCCGAGGCCTCGAACGGCTTCAACTTCCGGGCCTTCTCCCTCAAGACCAAGCAGATCGAGCGCCTCGAAGTCGTCGTGGACGGCGTGCTGCTTGTGGCTGAACCACCCCCGGCACCCCAGGGCCTCGCGCTGGCGGCGGAAAGCGACACCGGCCTGCCGGGCGAGCAGCTGATTGCGGACTTCAGCACGGAGCCGGAGTCCGCAGGCTACGCCCAGCAGCAGGTGCCGGCGCTGTTCGACCTGGTCTGGTGAGGCCTCCGGCCGCGCGGCGACGCCTTTGCGCACTGTGGCGGCCACCTGCGCCAAGGCAGTGGCACCCTTCGCCGCGGGGAGGCGCGCCCGCCCCGCCTCAGCGCAGCGGGGCGCTTGGCAGCGCTTGCTCGTGCTGGGCTGCCGGCCCCGGATGCGGTGTTGCCTTGGCCGTCTGGCCCCGCCGGAGCGGAGCATAGGCGGGGCCAGACGGCCAGGCCAGAACACCGACCAAGCCTCTCATCGCCCGTGGCCCCGAGCGGGGGCAGGTCAGCAGGTCTCCCAAGACGTTCGTGGCAGACCTGGTGAACGGCTTGGCGCGGAGAGGCGATGTCCTCGAACTCACCGACAACCTGCCAACGCTGGCGCGCGACAAAGCCGTCGCCGAGGTGTCCTGGGACCTGCCGAGCCTGTCACCGGGGGCGAAATCGCTGCTCGACGTCACGGTAAATGGGGCGCGGGCAGGAGGCCCGGTGTCGGCGTCGCTCGTGCCATCGCCTCGCTTCATCGAGCTCAGTGCGGCCGTGTGGTTGAACAACACGACGTGGATGATGGCGTGGAATATCCCGGGCGAAACATTCGACATGGCGGCGGCGACGCGGTTGGTGGACGCGACGAAGAGGAGGGGCCGTAGCGAAAGACAAATCAACGCCGCACTCGATCATGTTGACAGATTTTTTTCGTCGACGCTGAGCGACGACTGATCTCACCTGATGATTTCAACACCGCTCATCAGGGAGGAGCGTTGGTGAAACTCGGCGGCAGTAACGTCAGGCAAACATATCCTGCGTGATGCTGGCATACCAAGAGTCCGCGTAGGCCGCTTCGAGCCGGCGCTGTTCGGGATGGTTGCCGCGCGGCGACACCCCGCCTGATTGCGGCGTCTCGATGAAGCCGCTGCCGTCCGGGTTGGGGCGAAACACGCCCACGACCGAGATACCGTAATCCTCGCCCACATGGCTGTAGCAGGTGTTGAAATACACCGGCGCGGGCGGCGGCGCCTCGCCGCGCAGCAGCGCCACGGCGCTGGCCACCGCCTGCTTGGCCGTGCTGTTGGCGATGTAGCCGGACTTCGGCATGGGCGGGCCGATGTTCGCATCGCCCACCACATGGATGCCCGGCGCCTGGCGGGCCTCGAAGGTCAGCGGGTTCACTGGCACCCAGCCGCTGGCATTGGCGAGGCCCGCCTCGATGGCAATGCGCGCGGCCGACTGCGGCGGGATCACGTTGCCGACATCCACCTTGTGCCTGGTGCCGAACTCGCTCTCGAACTCGCGTGCCGCAGGGTCCACGCGCATGATGCGGCCGTCCTGGCTGGCCGGCACCCACTCGATCATGCCGGGATACAGCTCCGCCCAGGCATCCTGGAACAGCCCCTGCTTGCTGAAGGCGTTTTTCGCGTCGAAGGCGAGGATCTTGGCGCGCGGCTTGTGGCGCTTCAGGTAGCTCGCGATCATGCTGATCCGCTCATAGGGGCCGGGCGGGCAGCGGAAGGGGTTGTCGGGGATGGCGAGGCCGACCACGCCGCCCTCAGGCAGCGCTGCCAATTGCCGGCGCAGCAGCGCGGTCTGTCCGCCATTGCCCGGAACCCAGGCATGGGGGAAGACCTCAGCGGCCGCCTCGTCATAGCCAGGCAGCCCGTCCCAGCGCAGCGCGATGCCGGGCGAAAAAATCAGGCGGTCATAGGTGAAGTTGCCGCCGCCCCGCAGGTGCAGGCTGCGCGCCAAAGGGTCGATGCCGGAAACCCAGTCATGCAAGACGTTCACGCCGCGCGCGCGCAGCCCGTCATAGCCATAAGTGATATCGCGCATCTGCCGCACGCCGGCCAGCACCAGGTTGCCATAGGGGCAGGTGACGAAGCGCGTGCGCGGTTCGATCAGCGTCACCTCGAGCCATGGATAGGTGATGCGCGCGAAGCGAGCGGCCGAGGCGCCGCCGAAGCCGCCGCCGACCACGACGAGGCGCGCGCGCCGCTCGGTCTGCGCGAAGGCGGGGGCGGCGAGCAGGGCCGGGGCGGCGCCGAGAAGGGCGCGGCGGGTGGTCTGGAACATGGCGCGGACCTCTCTCAGCGGCTCTGGGCGAGATGGGCGGCGACCGCCTCGATCTCCTGCTGGGTATAGCCGCGCGCGATGCGCCCCATGATGGTCCCGGGCCGTTCGCCGCTGCGGAAGGCGGCCATCTGCGCGACCATTTCCGGCGCCGGGCGGCCGGCGATGCCGGGCACGCTGCCCTGGCCCTGGGCGGCGGGGCCATGGCAGCCGAGGCAGGCCTGGGCCAGCAGGCCGCCATTCGTGGCAGGGCCGGGATTGGCCAGGGCCGGCCCGGCGAGGAGCAGCGGGGCGATGAAGCTCAAGCGGCGAAGGAGGGGCATCCGGGGGCGCTTCCGATGGTCAGGCGATGGTGACCCGCGTGGCGGCGCGCACGCTGCGCCCCGCCTCGTCGGACCAGATGAACTCAATCTCCGCCGTGCGATCGAGGCGGAGGAAGAAGACGTGGTAGGGATTGGCGGCCGTGCCGTTGCGGAGCGTGGCGTCCAGCACCACCGCGCCCTCCACCCGCACCAGCAGGCGGTCGAGCAGGTTCCGGGGCACCGCCTGGCCGCCCTCCTGGCGGAAGCCTGTCTCCATCGGGTGTGTCATCAGGCAGCGCACCTCGAAGGGCTCCCCGCGACGGGCGCTGCGCGGCACGCGGATGCGGGGTGTCGCGAGACTGCCGCTCATGTCAGGCACCCGCCGAGAGAAACCCGCGCCTCGGCCACAGCCCGGCGCAGGCTGCCATCGTTCAGCACAGCGACGGCGATGACCTGCTGCTGCTCCGCAAGGCGGATGCGGGTCTGCACCTCGGCGCGCGCAATCGTGGGGGTCAGGCGGAAACTGGCCACGTCGGGCGTGGGATTGCGCGTGGCAAAGATATGGATGGCGGTGACGTGGCGCTCCGCCGTCTGCGGGCTTTCCACCTGGACCGTGAGTGGAACCTGGCCGCCATTCTCGGCGACGGCCGGCAGGGTCAGTGTGATGCCATCCGCCGTCATCGCGCCGTCGCCCACCTGTGCGCGAATGGCGGCCAGCACGTCCGGGCGTTCCTCGGCCAATGCGGGCCATGGGATGGCCATCAGGGCGAGCGCCGCGCGGCGGGGCAGGGTGGGTGAGGTGCATCCGTGCATGACACCCTCCGTCTATTTTGCTCGCCCAAGACTGTCAATTGATATGGGAGATTTCCACAATTTCTTAACGTGAATCGCCGTGTGGTTCCCGATCAACGCTGGCACGATCCAGATCCAGCCATGAAGGCTACCAGAGGCGATGCCAGCGACGTAGGCACTGATGTTGCAGCCGGAAGCCAGGACAGCCCCCACGCCCAGCAGCAATCCCCCAAAGAGCGAGCCGAGCGCCTCGCCCGCGCGTGGCCAGCGAAAGCCGTCGGCGCGGCCCGCGAGGCCGGCCGCCAGGAAGGCGCCCGCCATCAGGCCCAGATCCATTAGGGTGATGCGGTCGGTCAGCACCGGGCGGAGCCAAGCCTCGACCCGCGTGGGATCCTCCCAATAGGCCCAGAAGGACGGATCATCCCAGCCAAGCGCCTCCACCATGCGGGACCCCCAGAGCGGGAACGCCGCGGTGATGGCCCATGGCCGACCTGCAACGGCCAGAGTGGTGACGCTGAGCACGGCCAGCGCTACCGCGCCCCAGGCCAGCGGCCACGGGCCGCGCCATGGATGACCTCCCCGCCAGAGCAGCGGCTCCGCTGTCCCGTGCCGCCGCCGTTCCAGCCGGAGCGACAGCAGGGCAACCAGCCCGAGCACGGCGAGGCTCACGCCAATTGCGGGCAACACGCCCAGGCGGTCGGGCAGGGACAACGGCGGCAGCGCCGGCCAATCCATCCACAACTCCGCCTGCCAGGCGGCAAGCGTGGCACCGGTGATGAAGGCCGCGAGCGTGATCCACATGCGCACCGCCCCACTGCCAGCGGCGTAGAGCGTGCCGGAGCCGCAGCCTCCGCCAAATTGCATGCCCATGCCGAAGAGGAATGCCCCGAGGAGAAGCGCCCAGCCCACGGGGAAAACGAACCCGCGCATAGCTGTGCCGAAAGGCGAGCCGAACTCAAGCAACGGCAAAAAGATCAGCACCAGCAGCCCGATGAGCAGCATCTGCGCGCGTAGCCCCGCGCCTCGCCGATCCTCCAACAGCCGTCGAAAGGCGCCGGTGAAGCCAAAGGCCGCATGGAACAGTGCGACACCCAGCCCCGCACCAATCAGCCAGAGCAAGGCTGCCCGAATACCCTGGTCGATGCCAAGAAGGAATGCCCCGGCCCCAACCAGTAGGGCGCCGGCTATCCACGATCGACCTTGCAACATCGGGTCTCTCCAATCGCACATACCACGCGGTAGGCGATATGCACGCGCAGTGGGCTCAGAAGAAGTGCTGTAGGTCGGTCCAAACTCTGAGAGTCCTTCTCTGATTGGGGTTGTTGGGGTCAAGCTGTTCCTGTCGCCTCAAGTCCTTCCCGTGGGTCACTCGCTTCTCTACGCGGTCGACGCATGGCCGCCGCAGGATGGGGTCAGGAGGGCGAGGCGTCTCAATCTATCCCGCGACCTTTGGAGCATTGCTGCCCCGGCTCCGGACTCTCAACGAGATCGCCCCGCCCATCGTCCCCACGGGAACGACGTCGGCTCCGCCTTCGTCAGGCGGAAACTGGAACTCCTCTGATCATGCGGCTACCGCCGGCGCGGTGGCCTGCTTGCCCCAGCGGAACTCGCTGCCGTCGGCCCACATGCGGTGCAGGATCACCGCCAGCTTGCGAGCCACTGCGACGCGTGCGCGTGCCATGCCGCGGCGCTTGGCAACGTTCATTCCCCAAGCCCGCAGCGCCGACCATTTGGTGCTGCGGATCAGCAGCGAATGGGCTGCCTCGTAAAGCGCGGTTCGCGCCAGCTCGTCACCGCACCGGCTAATGCGCCCTTGCATGTCAGTCTCACCGGACTGGTAGCGTCGCGGTGTCAGACCGAGATGCGCGCCGACGTCGCGTGACTTTCGGAAGCGGCCCGGCTGGTCGATGGTGGCGCGGAACGCCAGCGCGGTCAGCGGCCCGACGCCCGGCACCGTCATCAGCCGCCGGCACGTGGGCTCCGCACGCACCTCATCGAGCACCCGCTTGGTCAGGCGCTCGACCTCCTGGGTCATGGCCTCGACGACGGACAGCAGCGACCCGGCCAGGCTGGTCAACACCGGGTCGTCGGCCGCCAGTTCACGCACCCGTTCTGGGAAGTCCTTGCGGCTCGGCGTGCCGACCTTGAGACCGACTTCGCGCAGCAGAGCCCGGATGCCATTCTCGACGTCGCGCCGCTTGTTCAGCACCATCCGCCGCGCCGTCAGCAGCGCTCGCCAGGACCGACAGGCCGGGCTCTTCACGTGAACGGCCCGATACCAGCCGGTGCGCATGATCTGCGCGATCCCGCGCGCGTCGTTGCGGTCGGTCTTATTCGGCATCGCGCCCATCGCTGCCTTGGCTTGGCGCGCCTCGATGCAGATCGCCGGAATGCCGGCCTCCGTCAGCCCGGCATGCAGCCAGGCGGTCAGTGAGCACGCCTCAAGGCCCACCCGCGCCATCTCCATTCCACACGCCCTGAAGAATTCGATCAGCGCGTCCGGCTCGCTGGCGGCGCGCGCCTCGCGCACGATGCGGCCCGCATCATCGACGATGCAAATCGCGGTCTCTTCCAACGATACGTCCAACCCGGCAAAGTAGCCCATGGCTGCTTCTCCTCGATGCTTGTGGCCGATCCACACACCGGACCACGTTCGATCATCCTGAGAGGAGCAGCCACCAGATCACCAGGTGAGACCCCAATCACCCCATCTGTTCGATAATCACCGATGTGCGACGCGTCGGAGCAGGAGGGCCCCCATGGCGACGTGGATCATGGCCTCGGACACGTCGAGGCGCTTCTCGTCGTCGCGAACGAGGCGGCGCCAGCGGATCATCCAGCCGAAGGTTCGCTCGACCACCCACCTGCGCGGGATGACCTCGAAGCCCGCCGCCTTGTCGGAGCGGCAGACGATCTCAACCACGAAGTCGAGGGACGCGGCCTTGTCCATCAGCTTCGTGCGGTCGTAGCCCGCATCCGCGAACAGGTGCTTCAGCCATGGCCAGCGCTTGCGGATGGCGCCGATGATCGTCTGCGCGCCGGCGCTGTCCGACACGTCAGCCGGGGTGAGGTTCACCGTTAGCAACCGCCCGTCCGTGTCCACGGCGACGTGGCGCTTGCGCCCGACGATCCGTTTGCCGCCGTCGAAGCCGCGCTCCTCGGCGAACGGCGCCTTCACCGTCTGGCTGTCGAGCACGCCGCCTGTCGGGCTCGCCTCGCGCCCCGCCGCCTCGCGGTCCAGCATCAGCGCCACGTCGTGGATGGTGCGGAACAGCAGCCGCCGGACGAAGCGCCGGAACCACCAGTAGACCGTCTGCCAAGGACCGAAGTGCACCGGCAGCATCCGCCAGGCGCGGAGCCCTTCCAGCCGCAACTCGAGGGCATAGCGCGGCGAGCCCGCCGCCGGATGCCGCGCCATCCGCCGGAAGGCCCGCTCCAGCGCGTCAATGAAGGCCAGCGCGGCAGGCTCGCCGGCCTCCGCCACATATTGGGCGATGGCCTGGTCGATGTCTCGCTGCGCCACCTCTCGCGGAATGACCGGCTTGGCGGTCACGCCTGCGGGTGGCGAACGCGGCGGCGGAGTGTGCCGCAATAGGCGCTATCAGCAGGCGCTGTCGGGGCCGAGGCAGTGCCCTCCAGCAGCAGTCCGCTAAGGCGCTCGCGCTCCTGGTCCTTGCGGATCAGCTCGCGGACATACTCGCTGCTGGTGCTGTAGCCACGCGCGGCGACCTGCTCATCCAAGAGGATTTTAGGGCATCCGGCAGGGAGATGTTCTTGGTGGTCGTGGGCCGGACGATACCCGGATTTGGCAAAAATTGGCAAGAATCATGTTTGCCGGGAGGTGCTCCAGGCCGGCGGCCGGCATGATCATGATCTGATCGAGGCCGCCGAAACCTAGCAATTCCGCGCCACTGCATCTTGCTTGGCTCGTGCGCGCCACAGCGCGAATGGTCCGTCACAGGCAGAGCACCCCGCCCTGCACCACGACGGAGACCAGCATGACCGACCGCGAAGCCCGCGCCGCCCGCAACCAGGAGAATAGGCTGGCCGCCTTCCTCGCGAAAAAGGCCGAACTCGACGCCCTCCTCGCGGAACTCACCCAGACCAGCGCGGACCATTTCGGCGCGGACCCCGAGACGGTGCTCTGGGGCGAGGCCGCCTCGCTTTCGGATGCCACCGCGAAGCTGAAGGACATCGCAAGCCAGCATTTCCGCCGCGGCGAATACGAAGCCTGACGCGGGACGCTCCCGCACCGCTCCGATCGGCAGCGCCGGCTGGGCTCCCGGCAGTAGGGGCCGATGACCGGCACCCGGAACCGGCGACCACCACGATGACCAAGCTTTCCGACACCCAGTGCGTGATCCTCAGCGCCGCCGCGCAGCACGAGATGGGCCTCGCGCGCGCGCCGAAGACCCTGCCGGCCGCGGCCCGCAACGCGGTGTTCCGCAGCCTGATCAAGAACA
>JBHYDO010000192.1:0-9155 GCA_051860645.1 Roseococcus sp. | reverse complement strand
GTCCGCCTGAACCGCTTGCGGTTCAGGCGGACCGGACGCCGCTCTAGTCCTCGCTTTCCAGCCGGGTGATGTCCTCGTCCGAGAGGCCGAAATGATGCGCGATCTCGTGGATCAGCACGTTGCGGACCAGGCGGAACAAATCCTCGCCCGTCTCGATCCATTCCAGCAGGATGGGCTCGCGGAACAGGATGATGGTGTCCGGCTCGCGCGGGGTGTCCAGGCTGGACTTCTGCGTCAGCGGCACGCCGCGATACAGCCCCGTCAGCTCCCAGGGGCTGTCCAGCTCCATGTCCGCCACGGTTTCGTCATCTGCCACCTCCTCGACGACGATGGCGGTTCCACGCACCATGTCGCGCAGCGGCCGGGGGATGGCGGAAAGCGCATCCTCCGCCATTTCCAGGATGTCCTCGGTCGTCGGGGGCGTGGTCGGGCGCATGCGCCTGCTTGGCACAGGAAGGTGCGTATGGTCGAGAAGCTGGATGAGGGCGCGCGCGCGAATCTCGCGGCGGAGCTGCCCGAGTGGCGCATGGCGGAGGGACGGGACGCGCTGACGCGCAGCTACCGCTTCCGGGATTTCAGCCAGGCCTGGGGGTTCATGGCGCGCGTGGCCCTGCTGGCCGAGGCGCAGGACCACCACCCCGAATGGTCCAATGTCTACAACCGCGTGGACGTCACCCTGACCACGCATGACGCGGGCGGGCTGTCGGCGCGCGATGTCCGGCTGGCGCGGGCCATCGATGCGCTGACGTGATGGACGCGGCGCAGCGCACCGCCCGCATTACCCGCGCCTCCACCCGCTTCTGCCTGGCGCAGGGCTGGACGCCGGTGACCGAGGTCCCCCTGCCCGATGGCCGGCGCGCCGACGTGCTGGCGCTGCGCCCCGATGGCGGCTGCGTGATTTTCGAGGTGAAGTCCTGCGCGCGGGATTTTTTGGCGGATGCGAAGTGGCAGGACTACTGCGCCTGGGCCGACGCCTTCCTTTTCGCCGTGGACGCCGACTTCCCCCAGGTCCTGCTGCCGCCCGAGGTGGGGCTTCTGGTCACCGAGGACCGCGAGGCGGTGCTGCTGCGGGAAGGCCCCTGCGCGCCGCTGCCGCCCGCCCGGCGCCGCGCCCTGACCCTGCGCGTGGCACGGCTGGCGGCGCTACGGCTGGCCTGCGCGCTCGACCCTGCCGGGGCCGGGGAGATGCGGGCGGCGCTGCGGCTGGATTGAGCCGCTGCCAGCTGTTCGCTGTGTGGCGCGAATCCGGCCTTCGGCCGCTCCGGCCTGGGGCGATCACGCGCTATCCGCGCATGGGTGTGGTGCGCAGCAGCGGCAACCATATCTCCCGTTCGCGCGCATAGAATGCGTCCACCTCGGCCGGCGAGGAGGGGCCATCCGGCAACTCGCTGCCCATCTCGGCCAGGCGCTGGCGCAGGCCGGGGCGGGCCAGCGCCGTGTTGAAGCCCCGCGCCAGTTCGGCCAGCCGGTCCGCGGGGAGCGCCGCGGGCCCAGCGATGCTGTTCCATGTGCTGCCGGTGAAGCCGTCCATCCCGGCCTCGATCATGGTGGGCAAGTCGGGCGCCGCGGGCAGGCGGGTCTCGGCCGCCACACCCAGGATGCGGATGCGCCCGGCGCGATGGTGCGGCAGTGCGGTCAGCGCCGCGTCGAACATGAAGGTGAGGCGCCCGGCCATCAGATCCGCCAGGGCGCGGGCGCTTGAGGGGTAGGGCGCGTGCACCAGGTCGCCGCGCGCCAGCCCCGCCTGCTCCACGAAGCGGGCGCCGACGATGTGCGTGGTGGTGCCGACCGGGCCAGAGCCATATTGCACCGGCCCACCCTGCCGCAGCCGGCCCAGCAGCGCGCCCAGGGTTTCGGCCGGGTCGGTGCCGGCCACGCAGAGCACCATCGGCACCAGGTTCACCATGCTGATGCCGCGGATGGCGGTGGTGACGTCCACCGGCGGGTTCGGGAACAGCGCCAGGTTCATGACCAGCTGCGAGGCGGTGCCGAACAGCAGCGTCTCGCCATCGGGCGCGGCGGTCGCCACGGCCTCCACCGCCCGCATGCCCGAGGCGGCGGGCTGGTTCTCGACCAGGATGCGGCGTTCGAACACCGGCTCGGCCTCGGCGGCGAGCAGGCGCGCGACCACGTCGGCATTGGCGCCGGCCGCGGAAGCGACGATCAGGTGCATGGGGCGCCCCTGGGCCAGCGCGGGAGCGGCGAGGGGCAAGGCGAGGGCGGCGGCGAGGGCCGCGCGGCGGGGGATGGACATTCCTCCATTATGATATTGAGAGTCACTCGCATCAAGTGGCGCGTTGCAACCTATCCCCGCAAGGGCAATAACGCGCGCCATGCCCCGTTTCGCGCGGCTCGCAGTCGGCTTCATTCCCTTCACGCCCTATGCCTTCAGCGGCCGGGTGGAAGCCTGCATGCTGTGCGGCAGCCGCGAAACCCTGCCCCTGTCGCACCATGACCGGAGGTTGAAGCGCCTCACCACCGTCATCTGCGCTCGCTGCGGCCTGCTCCGCACCGACCCGATGCCGACGGAGGAGGAACTGGCGGACTACTACAGCCACCACTACCGGCTGGACTGCCAGCTCGTCGGCACCAGGCCGCCGCGCCGGCACCTGGCCCGCGCCCGCGCCGACGCGGCCCGTCGCGCCGCCCTGCTCACCCCCGCGCTGCACCCCGGAGCGCGCGTGCTGGACCATGGCTCCGGCTCGGGCGGTTTCCTGCAGGCGGGCAGGCGGCCGGCTGGTCCATGGAGGGGGTGGAGCCGGGCGAGGCCTATTGCAACCACGCCCGCGCCCGGGGCGTGACCGTCCACCCCACCCTGGCGGACGCTGCCGGCCCCTACAACGCCATCACCGCCGACCATGTGTTCGAGCATCTGCGCGACCCGCTTTCCGTGCTGCGCGAACTGGTTTCCATGTTGGCGCCGGGCGCCGTGGTCTTCCTCGCGGTGCCCGACATGGGCCCAAACCGCCGTCCCGCCTTCGACCGCCTGCACTTCGCCCATGTGCACGGCTTCGTGCCCGAGACGCTGGACCTGCTGGCCGCCAGCGCCGGCCTCGCACCCGACCCCCGCTTCCCGCGCAAGCGCACCACCGCCGTCTATGCCCGCGGCCCCGTCACCGCCACGCCCGACCCCACGCTGCCCGCCCGCATCCGCGCCCGCTTCAACATGGCCGAGCCGCTGCGCCATGTGGTCACCCTGGGTTGGCTGGCGCCCACCTTCCGCCGCCTCTCGCGCGACGTCCGGGACACGTTTCGCCGATAGCCAGCCTTGCGGCGAGGCGCGGCCCGGGTCCACCCTTCCGGAAACGTCCCGGGAGAACGGACATGCGCGCGCTGACCATGACCCTGGCCATCCTGGCCGCGCCGGCCCTGGCGCAACCGCAGCCCGCCCCGTTGGTGGAGGAAGGCGCGCGCCTCTCCCAGCAATGGTGCGCCAACTGCCACGCCATCGCCCCCGGCCAGCAGCCTCCCACCGGCGACGCGGCGCCGAGCTTCCCCGCCGTGGCGCGCCTCACCTCCACCACCGAGATGTCGCTGCGGGTGTTCCTCCGGACGCCGCATGCCAACATGCCGGACTACCAGCTCAGCCGGGCCGAGACGGATGCGGTGGTGGCCTACATCCTCTCGCTGCGCCCGTGATCCTGTTCTTCCACCCGGGCAGCCCCTACGCCCGCATCACCCGCATCCTCTGGCGCGAGCGCGGCCCGGCGCTGACCGAACAGGAAGTGACCCTGCGCGCCGCGGACTCCGCCCTGCTGCCGCACAACCCGGTGGGCCGCGTGCCCTCGCTGCTGCTGGCCGATGGCAGCGTGCTGACCGAGACGTTGCTCATCATGGCCCACCAGGGCTGGCTCCCGCGCGACAATGCCGGAATGGCCCGCCTCGGCCGGGTGATGGGCATGATGGACGGCATCGCCGTGTGGAACCGCGAACTGCGCCGCGTGCCGAATGAGCGCGCGCCGGGCGTCATCGCCCTGGAAGAGACCCGCGCCGACCGCGTCCTGGCCAGCCTGGACCCCACCCAGCACGACCATTCCAGCCCCGAGGGCATCGCCCTTGCGTCCGCATTGGGCTATGGCGAACGCCGTCACACCGTCTGGAACTGGCGCGCGGCCAACCCCGCGCTCGCGCCCTGGTTCGAGGCCGCCGCAACCCGCCCGGCCTTCCAGGCCACCATGCCACCCGTCTCAGGAATTTGACCGATGCAGAACAGCGAACCCGTCTGGCGCCATGTGGATGAGAAGGCCGCCCCCGCCATCGAGCTGTCGGACCGCGTCTGGGGCATGCCGGAGCTGGCCTACAACGAACACCGCTCCGCCGCCGAGCACACCGCCTACCTCAATGCCGAGGGCTTTCGCGTCACCGAGAACCTGGCCGGCATCCCCACCGCCATGATGGGCGAGGCGGGCGACGAAGGCCCCGTCATCGCCATCCTGGGCGAGTTCGACGCGCTGCCGGGCCTCTCCAACGAGGCCGGCGTCACCGAACACACCCCCATCCCCGGCGACGGCAACGGCCATGCCTGCGGCCACAACCTGCTGGGCGCCGCCAGCCTCCTCGCCGCCACCGCGGTGAAGGATTATCTCGCCGCCAACGGCATCAAGGGCCGCGTGCGCTACTATGGCTGCCCGGCCGAGGAAGGCGGCGCCGCCAAGGGCTTCATGGCCCGCGCCGGCCTCTTCGACGACGTGGACATCGCCATCTCCTGGCACCCTTCGGCCTTCGCGGGCGTGAACGAGCCGGCGTCGCTGGCCAATACCCGCATCGACTTCACCTTCCACGGCCGCGCCAGCCACGCCGCCGCCGCGCCGCACCTGGGACGCTCCGCGCTCGATGCCGTCGAACTGATGAATGTCGGCGTGAACTACCTGCGCGAGCACGTCCCGCAGGAAAGCCGCATCCACTACGCCTATCTCGACGCCGGCGGGGTCGCGCCCAACGTGGTGCAGGCCAAGGCCAAGATCCGCTACCTGATCCGCGCCGCCGATGTGGAGAACCTCAACCGCCTGGTCGCCCGCGTCCGCAAGGTGGCCGATGGCGCGGCCCTGATGACCGAGACGCGGGTGGAAACCCAGGTGGTCTCGGCCGTGTCGAACCTGCTGGGCAACACGCCCCTGGAACGCCTGATGCAGGACAGCCTGGACCGCCTCGGCCCGCCGCCCTTCGACGCCGAGGACATGGCCCGCGCCGCCGAATTCCAGAAGACGCTGAGCGAGGAGGACATCCAGTCCGCCTACAAGAAGGTGGGCCTGCCGCGCACCGACTCGCCCCTGGCCGACCGCATCGTGCCGCTGGACAGCATCCGCGCGCCGATGATGGGCAGCACCGATGTGGGCGACGTCTCCTGGAAGGTCCCGACGGTGCAGGCGCGGGGTGCGACCCACGCCATCGGCACCGCGCTGCATTCCTGGCAGGCGACGGCG
The DNA here is from genome assembly GCA_051860645.1 of Roseococcus sp. Lineage (GTDB taxonomy): Bacteria > Pseudomonadota > Alphaproteobacteria > Acetobacterales > Acetobacteraceae > Roseococcus. Next base: position 3,732 of record JBHYDO010000192.1, on the reverse strand, counting down.
CAGGGCAAGCTGCCGCACGCGCACAAGGGCATGGTGCATGTGGCCAAGGTGATGGCCGGCACGGCGGTGGACGCGCTGAAGCGCCCCGAGATCATCGCCGCCGCCAAGGCCGAGCACCACGCCAAGACGGGCGGCGTGTATCACTGCCCGCTGCCCGAGGACGCGAAGCCGCCCATCGGGATGTCGCTGACGATCTGAGACGTCGCGGGCCGCCCCCCCTAATTGTCGCGGTTGGCGGGCGGCCCCCAGAAACGAGAACGGGATGACGCCGATGCGGGTGGTGCGGGATGCGGCGGCGCTGGCCGCCGCGGTGGGGGAATGGCGCGCGGCGGGTGAGCGCGTGGCGGTGGTGCCCACCATGGGCTACCTGCACGAGGGGCACCTCGCCTTGGTGGCCCGCGCCCGCGAACTGGCGCCGCGCGTGGTGGCGACCATCTTCGTCAACCCCACGCAATTCGCCCCGCATGAGGACCTCGGCCGGTATCCGCGCGACGAGGCGGGCGACATCGCCAAGCTGGAAGCCGCCGGCTGCGACCTGCTCTTCGCGCCGCCGGTGGAGGTGGTCTACCCGCCCGGCTTCGCCACGCGCATCGCCATGGAAGGCCCGGCCCTGGGGCTGGAGGGCACGCACCGGCCGCAGATGTTCGGCGGCGTGGCGCTGGTCTGCACCCGTCTGTTCGGGCTGACGCGGGCGGATGTGGGCGTCTTCGGCGAGAAGGACTGGCAGCAGGTGATGGTGATCCGCCGCGTCGTGGCGGATTTGGCGCTGCCCATCACCATCGAGACGGTGCCGACGGTGCGGGCGGCGGACGGGTTGGCCCTGTCCTCGCGCAATGCCTACCTGGACGGGGCGGCGCGGGCGCGTGCGGTGGCGCTGCATGGGGCGCTGGTGCTTGTGGCGGCGCGGTTGCGCGCGGGGGTGGCGGCCAGCGAGGCGTGTGCGGCGGCGGAGGCGCGGCTGCTGGAGGCGGGGTTTGACCGGGTGGATTACGTGGCGGTTCGGCGGCAGAGCGATTTTGCCGAGGTGGAGCGGTTGGAGGCGCCGGGGCGGGTGTTAGGGGCGGCTTGGTTGGGGAGTGTGAGGCTGATTGATAATGTGCTTTTTGTCGATTTTACCTAGCAAGATGGTCCATAAGGTAGCGTAAAATACAGCAGCGTACCCTCATATCGCTCTAATAGAATCACATTGAATGGAAATCTTCACAAACCTTTTCTCACGAAGCCAATAGATCTAGAAATACACCTGTTGAAAGCAAACAAAAAGCAGTCATCTGAAATAAAATCTTTAGTTTGGGATTTCTGAATAAGAGCCCAATTACCCACATGGTGAGTGTGATCAATCCAGCAAACGAACCGTATACAATAAATATTATTCCAGATCCGGTAAGAATTCCACCCACGAGCCAAAATGTACCAATAATTAAATATAATCCAGGATTTAAATATTGAATGTTGTCTTCTACCGCAAAATCCCACTCCGAACTTGCAAATGAAAATAGATAAGAACTTAAATAAAGTGAAAATAATCCTCCAGTTATCCACAAAATGCGAAAGTTATTTAGCGCCCTGACTGGCCCGTTTTTCATTGCTAGAGATTCGCCGATTGCTGCCAAGCGTTGATAGCCGATGATTTCGGCAATGACGAATGCCGCAGACACAAACGTTATGATTTTCCCGATGTGCCCCCATCGCCGAATAGACATTCCCCACAGTGTGCGCGAACTGATTGGCTGTTCGCATGCAAGCCAAAGTGCAATTGCTTCGCCAAGCGTAATGGCCTCAGCCGTGCTACACCCCATGAAGAGCCTCTTCTTATCGCTTGTGTAACACAGATACGGAAATTTTATTTTATGGAGGACTTCTTTATCGAATCTTACGAACCCCAAACCCCTTTTCTCACAGCTCCCGCTGCCAACACCCCATAAGCGGTAATCCCCAGCGCCACCGCCAAGAACTGCCCCGCCATCCCCATCCCCACCACATCCGCCAAAAGCCACCCGCCCACCACGGCAATCCCCAATCGGGAAAAGCCAGCCGCCACCGGCCAGCCCATCTTCCCCGCGCCCATCGCCGCGAAATACATCGCCATCCCCAGGCCGAAGCCGCCAAAGGCCGGCCCGATCCAGCGCAGCGCCTCCGCCGCGATGCCCGCCACCTCCGCATCCGACGCGAACATCCGCGCAAACCCCATGGGCCACAGCGCCACCGTCACCCCGATGGCCGAGCACAGGGCCAGCGCCATGCCCCCGCCCACCCAGGCCGTGCGCCGCGCCGTCTCCCAATCGCCGCCGCCCACCGCGCGCCCCACCAGCGCCGTCAGCGCCGAACCGACGCCAAACGCCAGCGGGATCATCATGAATTCCAGCCGCGCCGCCACGCCATAGGCCGCCACCGCCGCCGCGCCATGCACCGCCAGCCGCGCCGTCACCAAAATGGTCGTGAGGTTCGCCACGAAGGCCAGCAGGCAGGCCACGGCCCCCACGGCCAGGATGCGCCGGAACCGCGCCCAGCGCAGCGGAACCAGCAGTTTCACATGAAACCCGGCCGCGCCCGAGGCCACCACCGCCGCCATCACCCCCGCCGCCACCCAGAAGCACAGCGCGAAGGACAGCCCGAGGCCCATCAGCCCCAACCCCAGCGTCTCGGCCAGCAGGAAGCCCAGGGCGGGGTAGGCCAGCCAAGCCAGGTTCAGCACCCGCGCCGCCAGCGCATGCTTGCCCGCGCCCCGCAGGATGGAGGCCAGCGTGTTCGCCAGCCAGGCCGGCACCGCCCCCAGCCCGAACATCACCATGGCATAGGGCGCGCCCGCGGCGGCGGCCACCGGCCCGCCGATCCAGCCCAGCACCGTCCAGGGAAACACCGCCAGCACCACCACGAACATCATGGCGAAGCCCAGCGCGATCAGCAGCGCATGCACGGCCAGCGCCGCCGCCTCCTCCGGCTGCTTCGCGCCCAGCGCCCGGGCGATGGCGCTGACCACCCCGCCCCCCATGGCCCCCGCCGACATCTGGCCCAGCAGCAGCGAGAAGGGCAGCACCACGGCCCAGCCCGCCAGCGCCTCGCGCCCCAGCCGCGCCGCGATCCAGGTTTCGACCAGCAACGCGGCCACCTGCAGCAGCGAGAGCAGCGTGGTCGGCGCGGCCAGCGCGACGATGCGCCCGCCCAGCTCCCGCGCGCTGGGCCTCACTGGAAGCGCTCGGCGGCGAAGGGCGAGAGGTCCGTGTTGGGCGTGGGGCCGAGCATGGCGGCCGCGACCAGCGCGCCCGTCGGCGCCGAGGCCGTCAGCCCCAGATGCCCATGCCCGAAGGCGCACCACAGGCCGGGATACGCCTGCACCTTCCCCATGACGGGCAGCGTGTCCGGCAGGCAGGGGCGATGGCCCATCCAGTGCGGCAGCGCGCCCTCGGTGCGCGCCTGGGGGTAGACCTTCCGCAAATCCTCCAGCAGCAGCGCGGCGCGCGCGGCGTTGGGCGGCGCCTCGGTGCCGCCGAACTCGACCGTGCCGGCGATGCGCAACCCGCCCTCCATGGGGGTGATGAAGGCCTTGCGGTCGGCCGGCACGAGGGGGCGGGTGGGCATGACGCCGGGGTCGGGCAGCATGATGTGGTAGCCGCGCTGGCTTTCCAGCGGGATGCGGACGCCGAGCGGCGCCAGCAGCTTCGCCGACCAGGCGCCGGCCGCCAGCACCACCTGGTCGGCGTTCAGCGTCTCGCCGCCCGCGCGCACGCCGGT
>JBHYDO010000191.1:0-9209 GCA_051860645.1 Roseococcus sp. | reverse complement strand
CGTGGGGTCCGGCATGGACGCTCTCCCGAAGTTGTTCGGACGATCATGCCACGGATTTGCGCCGCTTGTGGACCCCTACTTGCCGGCGGCGCTGGGCGGAACCTCCTGCGGGATGGCCAGCGCCACGCAGGCGAACCCCACCCGCGCCTCGGTCGGTACGCCGAACAGCGCGGTGTGCCGGGCGGGCGGGCCATGCGGGAAGAACTTCACATATTCGGCGTTGCAGGCGGCGTAGTCGGCGCGGTCACTGATGAGCATGGTCACCTGCACCACGTGGTCGAGGCCGCTGCCGGCCTCCTCCAGCAAGCCGGCGATGAAGGTGAGGGAGTTGCGCACCTCCTCCGCCGGGGTGGCACCGCGATGGATGCCGCGCGCCGGGTCATGCGGGGCGGAGGCGCCGGAGACATAGACCATGCCGCCCGCGCGCACGGCGCGGGAGAAGGGCCGCGCCTCGCCCGGGCCGGGCGGGTGGAGGAACTCGATCACGCCGCGCGCACCAGCACGTGCTTCTTCTTGCCGGCCGAGAGCTTGGCCGCGCCGTCGCGCAAATCATCCGCCGTCACGGTCAGGCCGGCATCGTTCACCGGGGCGTCATTCAGTCGCACGCCGTTCTGCGCCACCAGGCGCCGCGCCTCGCCTTTGCTGGCGACGAGGCCCGCGCTGACCAGCAAATCGGCCAGGGCGGCGGGGAGGGTCGCGGTGATGCTGGGCAGGGTGTCGGCCGCCTCGCCTTGTTCGAATGTGGTGCGGGCGGTCTCGGCGGCGGCCTCGGCGGCGGCGCGGCCGTGCAGGATGGCGGTGGCCTCGGTGGCGAGGACCTTTTTCGAATCGTTCACCTCGGCGCCCTGCAGGGCTCCCAGGCGGCGGACCTCGTTCATGGGAAGTTCGGTGAACAGTGCCAGGAACCGGCCCACATCGGCATCCTCGGCATTGCGCCAGAACTGCCAGTAGTCATAGGCCGAAAGCCGCTCGGGGTTGGTCCAGATGGCCCCCGCCGCCGTCTTGCCCATCTTCGCCCCCGAGGCGGTGGTGATGAGCGGCGTGGTGAGCCCGAAGGCCTCGGCCTGATCCATCCGGCGGATCAAGTCGGCGCCCATGACGATGTTGCCCCACTGGTCGCTGCCGCCCATTTGCAGCACGACGCCGTGCCGGCGGCGAAGCTCCATGAAATCATAGCTTTGCAGCAGCATGTAGTTGAATTCAATGAAGGTCAGCGGCTGGTCGCGCTCCAGGCGCAGGCGGACGCTGTCCATGGTCAGCATGCGGTTCACGCTGAAATGCCGGCCGACCTCGCGCAGGAAAGGGATGTAGCGCAGCTGGTCCAGCCATTCGGCATTGTCCAGCATCATGGCGCGGCCCGGGCCATCGCCGAATTCGAGGATGGCGTCGAAGGTCTTGCGGATGCCGGCCTTGTTGGCCTCGATCTGGTCCTCGGTGAGGATTTGCCGCGTCTCGTCGCGGCCCGAGGGATCGCCGATCTTGGTGGTGCCGCCGCCCATCAGCACCACGGGCCGGTTCCCGGTGGTGCCCAGCCAGCGCAGCATCATGATCTGGACGAGGTGGCCGACATGCAGGCTGTCGGCGGTGCAATCATAGCCGATATAGCCGGCGACCGGGCCAGCCTGCAGCCGCGCGGCCAGCGCCGCCTCGTCGGTGATCTGGTGGATGAAGCCGCGCTCGCGCAGCACATGCAGGAAGTCGGCGGAACTCATGGGAAACGTCCAATTGGCCAGGGCGCGCGTGGCGTAGCACACTGGCACCGTATTGAGAATCGTGGGCCATGTTGAGAATTGTGGGGCTGATGAGCGGCACCTCCCTCGATGGGGTGGATGCCGCCTGGGTGGAGACGGATGGGCAGCGCGTGGAGCGCCTCGGCCCCACCCTGACATTGCCCTATGATCCAGCCTTGCGGCGTGATCTCAGGCGCTTGCTGGAACTTGCTCCCACACTGAATGAGGTCGATCCTTTCCTCGCCGACGTCACCGCGCGCCTGACGGAGCGGCACGCCGAGGCCGTGCGCCGCGTGGCTCGGGAGGCGGCGCGCGCTGGCCTGCCCGAGGCGGACATGGCGGGCTTCCATGGCCAGACCATCCTCCACCGCCCGCTGCGCGCCGGCGATGCGCGCAATGCCGCGGGCTTCACCTGGCAGATCGGCGACGCGCAGGAACTGGCGCGCGCGACGGGGCTTTCGGTCGCCTTCGACTTCCGCAGCGCCGATGTGGCGGCAGGCGGGCAGGGCGCCCCGCTGGTGCCGATTGCCCATCACGCCCTCGCAGCAAACCTGCCCAAGCCATTGGCGATATTGAATCTGGGCGGGGTGGGGAATGTCACCTGGCTGGGGGCGGAAGGGCGCATGCTGGCCTTCGACACCGGCCCCGCAAATGGCCCGCTCGATGACTGGGCCAAACGCTCCATCGGCCGCGACTATGACCGTGACGGGCGGCTTGCCCTGGCGGGCGAGGTGGATGGCGCCATCCTGGGTCGGCTCATGGCCCACCCTTATCTGGCAGCACCGCCGCCCAAATCGCTCGACCGATTGGATTTCGACCGTGCGCTGCGCGAAGCCGGCGCGCACAGCCTCTCGCCGCAGGACGGCGCGGCGACGCTGGTCGCTTTCGCCGCAGTCTGCGTGGCCGTCGCCGGGCGGCATTTCCCCGAACCCCCCATGCAATGGCTGGTGGCCGGCGGCGGCCGGCGCAATCCGGCGCTGATGCGCGCCCTTGCGGCGACGCTGTCCGAACCCGTTCGGCCGGTCGAGGTTGTGGGCTGGGATGGCGACGCGCTGGAAGCGCAATGCTTCGCGGTGCTGGCGGCACGGACGGCGCGCGGCCTGCCCATCAGTTTTCCCGAGACGACGGGTGTGCTCGGCCCAATGACGGGCGGACGCGTGCTGGGCGCCCTGCTGTAGCGCGCTGGCGCGGCACCTCAGTCCTTGGTGGAACGCCGGTTGGCGGCCGCGTGGCTCGCGCGCGCCGCGCGGGCGGCGCTGGCCCGCGGCGTGGCCGGGCGGGCCACCACGAGGCTGGCCAAGCTCTGGGACCGGGCGACGCGTCCGGCTGCGGCGAGGGTGAGGGCGGCGGTGGCAAGCGAGATACCACGGCCCGTGAGGCGTGTGGTCATGTTGTCGGTTCCTGAAGCCATGATGAGACATGGGGCGGCCGGTGCCCGATGTGAAGGCACCGAACCCGGATTATTCCGCGATTAAATCATTTTATCGCCCCAGCCATGCGCAGGATGCCTAGCTTGTGGCCTTAATCTACCCGACCGTGACGTTGTTCGCGCGGATCACCTCGCGCCAGCGCGCCACCTCGCGGCCCACCAGGGCGGTCATCGCGGCGGGGTCGATGTTGGTGCCTTCCACGCCCAGGCTGGCCAGCCGTTCGGACACGGCGGGGATGGCCAGCGCCGTGCGAAGCTCCGTCACCCAGCGGGCGGCGATGGGCGCGGGCAGGCCGGCGGGCGCGCAGAAGCCGAACCAGTTCATGCCCGTGGCCTCGCCGGCGCCGATCTCGGAGAAGGTGGGCACGTCGGGCAGGGCGGGGCTGCGGGTGGGGGCGCTGACCGCCAGCGCCTTGATCCGGCCGGCGCGGATATGGCCGATGGCCGCACTCAGCGTGTCGATCATCACCGGCACCGTGCCCGCCATCACGTCGTTCAGCAGTGGTCCGGAGCCGCGATAGGGCACGAAGGTGGGCGCCATCCCCGTCGCCCGGTGCAGCGAAAGGCCGATCAGATGCGAGGCCGTGCCATTGCCGCCATAGCCCATGGTCAGCGCGGAACCCTGCGCGCGTCCGGCCGCCAGCAGGGCTGCCGCGTCCTGCGCTGCGAAGCCCGGATGCACCGCCAGCACCATGGGCAGCGCGCCCAGCAGGCCGAGATGGATGAAATCCTTCTCCGCGTCATAGGCCACGTTGGGAAAGAGGGTGGGCGAGACGCCGTGCGGGGCGAAGTTGCTCACCATCACCAGATGCGTGTCGCCTCGGCCCTGGAACAGCAGGTTGGCGGCCAGCGTGCCGCCGGCGCCGGCGCGGTTCTCGGCGGCCACCGGCTGCCCCAGGCTGCGGCTGATGTGCTCGGCCAGCAGGCGCGACAGGATGTCGGCCGTGCCGGCGGGCGGGAAGGGCACGATCCAGCGGATCGGGCGCTCCGGCCATGCCGCCTGGGCGCGGGCGCGGCTGCCCAGGAAGGGAAGGATGGCGCCGGCCACGGCGGCGCCGCGGCGGGTGATGCGATGCGTCATGCGGGGCGTCTCCGGTTACTGGACGGACATGCCGGTCGCACGGACCAGGTCGGCCCATTGCTGCCGGTCGCGCGCGATATAGGCGGTGAAGTCGGCTGTGCTCATGGGCAGGGGCTGGGCGCCCTGGCTGGCCAGGCGCTCCTGGAAGGCCGGGCGGGCCAGCAGCGTCTGCATATGCGCGTGGATGGTGGCCGCGATGTTGGCCGGCAGGCCGCGCGGGCCGGCCAGGCCATACCAGTTCAGCACCTCGTAGCGCGGCACGGAGGCACCGAGCGCCGGCACATCGGGCAGCACCGGCAGGGGCGTGGGGCTCGACACGCCGATGGCCCGCACCCGCCCGTCGCGGATGGCGGGCAGGCCGGAGGTGATGGTGTCCGTCATGCCGATCACGCGGCCGGCCAGGAGGTCGGGCATGGCGAGCGCCGTGCCGCGATAGGGGATGTGCGTGACATCCAGCCCGGCCATGTGCAGCAGCAGCGCCATGGTCATGTGGGTGGAGGAGCCGATGCCGGCCGAGGCATAGGACAACTGGCCCGGCCGCGCCCGCACATAGGCGGCGAATTCCGCGAAGTTCGTGATGGGCAGGTCGCGGTTGACGATCAGCACCGCGGGCACGCCCGCCAGGTTCGCCACCGGCACGGTGTCGGTCGCGGGGTCGAAGCTGAGGCGGGTGATGTTGGGGACGATGCCATGCGTCGCCTGGCTCGCCATCAGCAGCGTCAGGCCGTCGGGGCGGGCGCGCGCCACCGCCTCGGTGCCCACGGCGCCGCCCGCACCGGTGCGGTTCTCCACCACCACCTGCTGCCCGAGCAGCGGGCCCAGATCCTCGGCCACGATGCGCGAAAGGATGTCGGCCGCCCCGCCGGCGGCGAAGGGGGCGATGAGCCGCACCGGGCGATCGGGAACCCACGCCGGCTGGGCGGAGGCGGAGAAGGGTCGGACGCTGAAAGGCAGGGCAGTTGCCGCGAGAAGCGGCAGGACGGAACGACGACGCATCGGGTGAACCTCACATGGCGAAGATATTGCCAGGGGTTCAGCAAATTGCGTGCCGGTCAGACCCCGCTGTTGGGCGCCTCGCACATGTAGCGGCTGAGGTGGTAAGGCCGCGCCGCCAGGCCCGAGCAGAAGCTGGCCACCACGGGTTCCAGCGCATGGAACAGGTCGCGCTGGGCGGCGTTGGCGGCCTCCAGCCGTTCGCGCGCCGCCTCGGCCTCGATGGCCAGGCGCGGCATATCAAGCGTGGCGTGCCGTCCGTCGCGATAGACGAAGCGCCCGCCGATCATGACATGGCGCACCGCGGTCGCGTCCTCGGCATGGACCAGTTGGTTCATGGTGCCGTTGTGCGGCATCCAGTGCGGCACGGCCAGGTCGAGGAAAACGATGTCCGCCTTCATCCCCGGCGCAATGGCGCCGATGTCGTCGAAGCCCAGCGCCCGGGCCGAGCCGCGCGTGCCGGCGTCGTAGACCTGCTCGGCCGTCACCCATTCATAGGGGTCGGGCTTCTGCACGTGGGAGAGGCCGGCGGCGGCGCGCATGGCCTCATACAGATTGGAATTGTCGCCGCTGCTCACGCCATCGGTCCCCAGGCCCACATTCACGCCGAGGTCCAGCGCGCGGCGCAGCCGCAGCATCCCGTTGCCCAGTTTCATGTTGGAGACGGGGTTGTGCGCCAATGAGGCACCCCGGTCGGCCAGCAGGCGCAAATCGTCATCATCCAGCCAGATGCCGTGCGCCACGGTGAAGTTGGGGCCGACGAGGCCCAGGCTGTCCATGTAGTGCGTCAGCGTCATGCCATAGCGCTGCATGCCGACAACGGCCTGCACCTTGCTCTCGCCCACATGGCTGTGCAGGCCGAGGCCGTGCTCGCGCGCGGCGTCGCGGCAGCCGCAGAGGAATTCGGGCGTGCAATGGTGCGGGATGGTGGGGCCGATGGCGAAGCGGATGTCGGCTGAACCCCAGCGCCAGCCGCGCGCGATGCCGGCGATGGCGCCCAGCGTCTCCTGCCAGGGGCGCAGCCTGATCTTCTCGGCCTCGCGCCGCAGCGCGTCGGGCAGGGCGTCGAGCAGGCCGGGGATGGCCTCGTAGAAGGAGCGGTCCGCCACCATGGGTGCCACGACCGCGCGCATGCCCACGCTGTCATAGGCGTCGGCCACCGCGTCCAGCCCTTCGGCGGTGGGCAGCGGCACCTCGTTGTAGAGGTCATAGGCCGCGGTGCAGCCCTTGCTCACCATCTCGGCCGCACAGAGCAGGGCGGAGAGGCGCTTGTCCTCCAGCCTGCGGTTGCCGCCGACCCAGGGGCTGGCGGCGAGCAGCGTCTCCAGCGACCAGCGGTCGCCCTGGCCGCGCGCCAGGCCCCCATTGCCATGGGTGTGCGCGTTGATCAGGCCGGGGTGCAGCAGGTGGCCGCTGGCGTCCACCACCCGCGTGCCCTCGGGCGCTGCGAGGTCCGGGCCCACCGCGCGGATCACCCCATCCTCGATGAGGATGTCGGCGGGTGGGGCGCGGCGCTGCGCGGGGTCGGCGAGCCTGCCGCCGCGGACCACCTGCCAGCCCGGCTCGGCGCGCGCCACCTGCGCTCAGGCCTCGGGCGCGAGTTCGAGGGCGGTCAGCGTCCAGGCGGGCCTGCCCGGCTCGGCGAACAGCGGCAGGGCGTTGGGCGTGCGGATATTGGCCGTCATGCCGGCCTCGTGGCGGAAGGCGCGCCACAGCGCCCCATGCGCCACCACCAGCACGGGGCCCGGCAGGGCGGTCGCGCGGTTGATGGCCCGCACGGCGCGGGCGCAGAGCAGGGCGAAGCTTTCGGCACCGGCCGGCGTGTGGTCGCCCGCAATCCAGCCATCATACCAGTCGCCCATGGGCTGGCCTTCCTGCTCGCCGAAGTTCACCTCCTCCAGCTCGGGGTCGAACTGCACGGGCAGGCCCAGCGTCAGGGCCACCGTCTCGGCCGTAACGCGCGCGCGGGAGAGCGGCGAGGCGACGATGGTGCCGATCCGGTGCCCCGCCAGCGTGCGCGCGGCGCGGCGCGCCTGCGCCTCGCCCACATGGTTCAGCGGGATGTCGGTGCGGCCCTGGCTGCGCCCCTCGGCGTTCCAGTCGGTCTCGCCATGGCGGAGGAACCAGAACGGGATGGGGTTCAGCGTCATGGGGCGCCCTTCAGCGGAAACGGGGGTCAGCAGAACAGGGAGGAGACGGAGCTTTCCTCGCTGATGCGGCGCATGGCCTCCGCCAGCAAGGGGGCGATGGGAAGCTGGCGGATGTTGCTCGAGCCCCGCACCGCGTCCGTGGCGGCGATGCTGTCGGTCACCGCCATGGTCTCGATCGGCGCGGCCGCCACGCGCGCCACGGCGCCGCCCGAGAACACGCCATGCGTCACATAGACCGAGACGCTGCGCGCGCCGTTCTTGATCAGCGCCTCGGCCGCGTTGCAGTGGGTGCCGCCGCTGTCGATGATGTCGTCGATCACGATGCAGTCGCGGCCATGCACGTCGCCGATCACGTTCATCACCTCGGAGACGCCGGCGGCCGGCCGGCGCTTGTCGATGATGGCGAGGTCCGTGTGCAGCCGCTGCGCGATGGCGCGCGCGCGCACCACGCCGCCCACATCGGGGCTGACCACCATGATCTCGCGCCCCTTGAAGCGCGTCTCGATGTCGCGTGCGAACAGCGGCGCGGCGTAGAGATTGTCCACCGGGATGTCGAAGAAGCCCTGGATCTGGCCCGCATGCAGATCCATGGTCAGCACGCGGTCCGCACCCGCCTGGGTGATGAGGTTGGCCACCAGCTTGGCCGAGATGGGCGTGCGCGGGCCGCTCTTCCGGTCCTGCCGGGCATAGCCGAAATAGGGGACCACCGCCGTGACCCGCCGCGCCGAGGAACGCCGCAGCGCGTCCAGCGTGATGAGCAACTCCATCAGGTGGTCGTTCGCGGGGTAGCTCGTGGGCTGGATGACGAACACGTCCTCGCCGCGGATGTTCTCGTGGATTTCCACGAAGATCTCCATGTCGGCGAAGCGGCGGACCGAGGCGTTGGTCAATGGGATGCCGAGTGCGTCGGCCACGGCCTGCGCAAGGGGTCGGTTGCTGTTGCAGGCGACGATCTTCATCGGGCCGGTTCACCCCTTGTTCCGTGCCCGGCAGGGATAGCCGCCCGCCCCCGCGCTGTAAACTTCACGCCCGGCATGGTTTTGTCGATCCGGCGCCTTTTGCGGAGCCCATGCGGCCGAAGCCCACGGGTTCGGGGGCACCCGGTGTCACAGGGTCCGGCGGTTCAGGGGCGCGCCGCGGGCGGAGCAGCCGGGGCGGCATTGGGCGCGGCCTCCGCCGCCGCGTTGCGGATCACCTGGCGCACGCCGGCCGCCGCCTCCTGCGCCGCCGCATAGGCGATGTCGCCCCAGAAGCGGTTCAGCCGGCCGGCCGGCACCTCGTTGAGTTGCAGCACCCGGCCCAGCTCATACCCGTCGCGCCGCGAGACGATCCATTGGATCTCCACCCGCTCGACGCGCGGCGCCGGGGCGGGCACGACGCTGACCTCGGCCGTGACGGCGAAGGCCGCGCCATCGGCGATGTCCTGAACCACATAGCCTTGGGCCGCCAGGAATTCGCGCAGCCGCGCGGTCAGCGCCTGGTTGCCGTCCCCCGGCGCGCCGGTCACGGGCAGCAGGCGCAGCCGCTCGGGCCCGGCGGTGAGGGCAGCGACCGGGGCGGCGGCGCGCGCGGCCTGGATGCCCAGGATGAGCTGCGCGACCTTCATGCCGGCGTCGGCCGCCACGGCGTCCAGCGTCGCGGGGGAGGCTTCGGCCCAGGCGCGGGTCGGCACCGGGTTGCCGCCCACGCTGCCCTGCGGGCGTCCATCGGCGTCCACCAGGCGGTAGCTGGGGCGCACCCGGCCGCCCTGGTTCTCGGCCAGGATCACGAGGCGCCAGTCGAGCGGGAGGGGGGTGGTGGCGGTGGCCGGCACGTCGCCGGCCTGC
>JBHYDO010000190.1:2987-9221 GCA_051860645.1 Roseococcus sp. | reverse complement strand
GCTGACGGACGGGCTGGTGCTGCTGCTGGTGCTGGCCTTCCCGGTGCTGGCGCTGTGGCTGCCAAACCTGCTGGTGGTGTCCGTCTTCGGGAATCAATGACCGTCAGGCGGCGGCGATGGCGGGGAGGATGTGCACCTCCATCAGCCCGTGCAGGGCCCGCGCATGGCCCTGCGCGCCGCCCGAGCGCTGCGTGGGGTCGGAGGTCATCACCACGGTGAGCCCAAGGGCGGGCACCACATGGATCATCTGCCCGCCGAAGCCCCAGGCATAGTGTCGCGCGGGCCCCGGCCCGGGCGCGGTGAACCAGGCATAGCCATGCGCCGCCCCGGTGAAGACGGAGGCGGTGCGCGGCGTGAAGCAGCTGCGCACCCAGGCCTCCGGCAGCACGCGCCGCCCCTCGTGCACCCCGCCCGCGCGGATCATCTCGCCGAAGACCAGCATGGCACGGGGCGAGAGCAGCATGTCATTGCCGCCGAAGAAGATCCCCTGCGGGTCGCGCGGCCAGGGCGGGATGGCGATGCCAAGCGGCGCGCCCAGCCACTCCTGCGCAAGCGCATGGGTGGAGCGGCGTGACACGCGCGTGAGGATGGCCGAGACCAGGTGCGAATTGCCGGTCGAATACAGCATCGGCCCGCCAGGCTCCGCCACGAAGGGGCGCGACAGCGCGTGCCGCACCCAGTCGCGGCTGGTCACCCAGCGGCCGTAGTTCACGCCCGAGGTGCGCTCCAGCCCCGCCCGCATGGAGAGCAGGTGGTCGAGCGTGACGCGGGCGAGGCGGGGGTCGGGGTTGAGGGGCAGCCGGTCTGCCAGCAGGGGGGCGATGCGCTGGTCGGGGCCATCGAGCAGCCCGCGGCCGATCGCGCCACCCACCAATGCGGCGATGACGGCCTTGGAGACGGATTTCACATTCGCCGGCCGGTCAAGCGGCGGGCCGGCGAAGCGATGCTCGAACAGCATGCGGCCCTGGCGGGCGATGACGAGGCTGTGCAGCGGGTCGAGCCGGGCGGCCGCGGCGCGGATGTCGTCGAGATCCGCGGCGCGCGCACCACGCGGGCGCAACGCCACCGCGCCGGGCAGCAGCAGGGCGCCAGCCAGGCCGATGCGGCGGGCGAGGCGGCGACGGCAGATGGGGGCGTGGGCGGGAAGCTCGGTCATCACGGGCAGATAACGCGCGGGGCGCCCTGGGCCAGACGGGTGCGGCGCTGCGTTACCCTTCGTCACCGGTCCGGCAGGACGCGCCGGCGCCAGCGGCGCCATCCCCACCAGGCCGCCACGCCGAGCAGCAGCAGCGCGCCCCCCAGCAGCAGCGGGCGGTCGGACGCCACCACCTGCTCCATGCCACGCGCCGCGGCATAGCCCGGCAGCAGCATGAGCGGCGCCCAGACGATGGCCGAGGCGATGTTGGCGGTTTGGAAATGCCGCTCGCGCATCCGGGCCACGCCGGCCAGCAGGGGGGCCACGGCCCGCATGGGTCCGAGGAAGCGCCCGAAGAACACCGCGGCCCACCCCCAGCGTCGGAACAGCAGCAACCCGCGCGCATATGCGCGCCGCTGGCTGCGCGGCAGGAAGCGGCGCACCGCCTGCGGCCCGAAGGCGCGCGAGAGCCAAAACCCCACCGCATCGCCCAGGATGGCACCCAGGATGGCACCCCCCATCACCGACCACGGGTCGAGCGTGCCGGTGCCCAGCAGCACACCGGTCATCACCAGCAGGGCGGTGGCGGGGACGAGCAGGCTCACCCCCGGCAGGGATTCGAAGAAGGTGATGACGAAGACCACGACCGGCGCCCAGGCCGCGTGGGTGGTGAGCCATGTCTCGATCGTCTCAATCATGTGGCGGGCCCGGATGCGGAGATATGTCCCATGCGAGCGCACATGGGCCCGCGCCTGCGGCGCTTCCATGGCGAAACTGCGGCCGCCCTGCGCGCGTGCCGGGCCGACGCATCGCAGGACTGTCACCCGCCCCCTGCAACGCGCATCAAGGGTAGCGCGTTCTTCGCCCCGAACCTTTCCCCGAAGGACGACGACGCTTGGTCAGCATGGATGACTTCACCCGCCGCGCCATCCAGCTCGGCGCGATCGCGAGCGGCTTCGTCCTGCTGTGGCTGCTGGCCGATGCCTTGGTGCTGCTCTTCGCCGGCATCCTGCTGGCGGCGGCCGCTTCGGCGATGGCCAGCGGCCTCGCCAGCCTCACCCGGTTGCCGCGCGGCGCCACCTTGACCGCCGTGGTGCTCGGCCTGCCCGCGCTGCTGATCGGCGGCGCCGTGCTGGTGGGGCCCAGCGCGCTGCGCGAGGTGAACAAGCTGCGCGAGGGCCTGCCCGAGGCGCTCGACGCCGCCGACCGCTGGCTGCGCGAGGGGTCCGGACTGGGCATGAGCCTCCAGGAGCTGCTGGGCGACCCCGCCGATGCCGAGGTCCCCTGGGCGAGCCTCGCCTCCTACCTCACGGTGGGGGCGGGCGGCATCATCGACGCGCTGCTGGTGCTGTTCATCGGCATCTACCTGGCGGCCTCCCCCTCGACCTACCTGCGCGGCCTGGTACGGATGATGCCCAATGGCGCGCGGCCGCGCGTGGCCCATGCGCTGGAGGCGGCGGGCAACGGGCTGCAGGGCTGGCTGCTCGGACAGCTCATGTCCATGACGGTGGTCGGCGTGCTGACCGGGCTGGGGCTGTGGCTGCTCGGCATGCCCATGGCCATCTCGCTCGGCGTGCTGGCGGGGGTGCTGGCCTTCGTGCCCTTCATCGGCCCGCTGGTCTTCGCCATCATCGCGGTCCTGCTGGCCTTCGGGCAGGGGCCCATGCAGGCGCTCTACGTGCTGCTGCTCAGCGTGGCGGTGCAGCAGCTGGAGGGCGACGTCATCACGCCCATGATCCAGCGCTGGGCGGTGGCGCTGCCGCCGCTGTTCTCGCTGATGTCGGTGGTGGTGTTCGGCATGTTGTTCGGCGTCCCGGGCGTGCTGGTCGCGACACCCATGACGGTGGTGGCGATGATCCTGGTGGAGAAGCTCTACCTCGCGGACAAGCCGCCGCCCGACGCGGATCTGTAACTCAGACCGTCAGCAGCCGGCGGACCGCGGCCTCGTCCAGCGCGGGGGTGGGGCCGGCCAGCGCCACCTCGCCGCGCACCATGACCGAGATGTGGTCCGCCAGGTCGCGCGCGAACTCGAAATACTGCTCGACCAGCACGACGGCGAAGTTGCGGTCCCGCGCCAGATGCCGGATCACCTTCGCGATGTCCTTGATGACGTTCGGCTGGATACCCTCGGTCGGTTCGTCGAGGATGAGAAGTCGCGGCCGCGCCGTCATGGCCCGCGCAATGGCGAGCTGCTGCTGCTGCCCGCCCGAGAGGTCGCCGCCGCGCCGGCGCAGGAATTGCCGCAGGATGGGAAAGAGGTCGAACACCTCGGGGTCCACCTTGCTGCCGCGCGGCGCGGCAGCAAGTGCCGTCTCGAGGTTCTCCTGCACCGTCAGGAAGGGAAAGATCTCCCGCCCCTGCGGCACATAGCCGATGCCCGCGCGCGCGCGGTCGGCGGGCGAGAGGCCGCGCAGGTCCCGCCCCTCCCAGGTGATCTGGCCGCCCTGGATGCGCTCCAGCCCCATGATGGCGCGCAGCAGCGAGGATTTTCCCACGCCGTTGCGGCCGAGCACCGCCGCCACCTGCCCCGGCTGCACCGAGAGCGAGACACCGCGCAGGCAGCGGCTCGCGCCGTAGGAGAGGTCCACGCCTTCGACGTTCAGCATGCCTCAACGCCCCAGATAGACTTCGATGACGCGCGCATCGGCCTGGACATGGGTGATGGACCCCTCCGACAGCACGCTGCCCTCGTGCAGCACGGTGACGCGGCAATCCAGCGCGCGGACGAATTCCAGGTCGTGCTCCACCACCACCACGCTGCGCCGGCCCGCGATGCCGCGCAGCAGGGCGGCGGTCTGCTCGGTCTCATGGTCGGTCATGCCGGCCACGGGTTCGTCCACCAGCAGCAGTTCGGGTTCCTGCATGAGCAGCATGCCGATCTCGAGCCATTGCCGCTGGCCGTGGCTGAGCAGGCCCGCCAGGTCGTCACGGCGCGCGGCCAGGCCGATCTGTTCCATGGTTCCCTCGATGCGGCTGCGCGCGGCGCCGGACAGCACCCAGCGCAGGCAGGCGATGGGGCCGCGCGGCGCCTTCAGCGCCAGTTCCAGGTTCTCGAACACGGTCAGCGCGTCGAAGACGGTGGGTTTCTGGAACTTGCGGCCGATCCCCAGGGTCGCGATGGCCGCCTCGTCCAGCCGGGTGAGGTCATGGGCGGCGAAGCGCACGATGCCGGTGTCGGGCCGCGTCTTGCCGGTGATGACGTCCATCATCGTCGTCTTGCCCGCGCCGTTCGGGCCGATGACGGCGCGCAGCTCGCCCGGTTCCACCAGCAAAGAGAGGTTGTTCAGCGCGCGGAAGCCGTCGAAGCTGACGGTCACGCCGTCCACATAAAGGCCTTCGCTGCTCATGGCTGCCTCCGCCGCAACAGGCCGATGAGGCCCTTGGGCAGCAGCAGCGTCACGATCACGAACAGCAGGCCAAGCACGATCAGCCAGAGGTCCGGCGCCACCGAGGTCAGCCAGGTCTTGAGCGCGTTCACCGAGAACGCACCCAGCACCGCCCCCACCAGCGTCCCGCGCCCGCCGAAGGCCACCCAGACCACCGCCTCGATGGAGTTGCCCGGCGAGAACTCCGAGGGGTTGATGATGCCCACCTGCGGGACATAGAGCGCGCCCGCCAGCCCCGCGATCATGGCCGAGAGCACGAAGACGAACAGCTTGTGCTGCGTCACGTTGTAGCCGAGGAAGCGCGTGCGGCTCTCCGCGTCGCGGATGGCGGTGAGCACCCGGCCGAGCTTGGTCTGGGTCAGATGTGCGCAGCCCCAGTAGACCAGCACCAGGGTCGCCAGCGAGGCATAGAACAGCAAGGCCCGCGTGCTGCCGCTGTTGAGCGGCATGCCCAGCAGCTCCTTGAAGTCGGTGAAGCCGTTGTTGCCGCCGAAGCCCATGTCGTTGCGGAAGAAGGCCAGCATCAGCGCATAGGTCATGGCCTGGGTGATGATGGAGAGATAGACGCCCGTGATGCGGCTGCGGAAGGCGAGCCACCCCACCACCAGCGCCAGCAGGCCGGGCACGAACAGCGCCATCAGGAAGGCGAAGGCGAACCAGTCGAAGCCGAGCCAGTACCAGGGCAGTTCGGTGTAGCCCAGGAACACCATGAAGTCCGGCAGCACCGGGTGGCCATAGACGCCGCGCGGCCCGATCAGCCGCATCAGGTGCATGCCGATCGCGTAGCCGCCGAGCGCGAAGAAGGCGCCGTGGCCCAGCGAGAGAATGCCCGCATACCCCCAGGCGAGATCAATCGCCAAGGCCAGGATGGCGTAGCAGATCCACTTGCCCACCAAGCCGACCAGGAAGTCCGGCACGTGCAGCGCGTGCTCCGCGGGCAGCGCGTTGAAGGCCGGCAGAGCGGCCAGCGCCAGCACGCAGAGCAGGAGGACGAGGCGACGGTTCATTGGTCGGCCGCGCGCCCCTTCAGCGCGAACAACCCCTTGGGCCGGCGCTGGATGAACAGCATGATGCCCACCAGCACCGCCACCTTCGCCAGCACCACGCCGGCATAGGGCTCCAGGAGCTTGTTGAGCAGGCCCAGGCTGAACGCCCCGATCAGCGTGCCCATCAGCGAGCCCACGCCGCCGAACACCACCACCATGAAGCTGTCGATGATGTAGCCCGTGCCGAGGTTGGGCGAGACATTGTCGATCTGGCTGAGTGCCACCCCCGCCAGCCCCGCCAGGCCCGAGCCGAAGGCGAAGGTCATCGCATCCACCCGCCCCGTGCGGATGCCCATGGTGGCCGCGATGCGCCGGTTCTGCACCACCGCGCGCATCTCAAGCCCGAAGCGCGTGAGCCGAATGGCCGCAAAGCAGGCCAGCAGCACCGCCAGCGCGAACACGATGATCCAGGCGCGGTTCTGCGTGATGGCGAGCCCACCCGGCAGCAGCATGGTCCCCATCATCCAGTCGGGGCTGATCACCTCGCGGTTCTGCGCGCCGAAGACGAGGCGCACCACCTGCTGCAGGATCATCCCCACGCCGAAGGTGAGCAGCAGCGTCTCCAGCGGGCGGCCATAGAGGTGGCGGATCAGCCCGCGCTCCATCGCCGCTCCCAGCGCCGCGGTGACAAGGAAGGCCGCCGGCACCGCCAGCGGCAGCGACCACG
>JBHYDO010000190.1:0-2977 GCA_051860645.1 Roseococcus sp. | reverse complement strand
AGTTCGGGAATGCCGCGGCAGAGTTCCTGCACCACCACCGTGGTGTAAGCGCCCAGCATCACGAACTCGCCATGCGCCATGTTGATCACGCCCATCACGCCGAAGGTGATGGCGAGGCCCAGGGCCGCCAGCAGCAGCACCGAGCCGAGCGACAGCCCCTGGAACACCGTCTCCGCCGCCTGGCGCACCGCCAGCCGCCGGTCGATGGCGGCGATGGCGGCCTCGATCTCGGGCAGCACCTCGGCATTGGCGGCCCGCGCCGCCAGCAGCAGGTTGCGCGCCTCGGGCGAGGCAGAGGTGCCAAGGGCCACGATGCCCGCGCGCTTGGCCGCCACGTCGTCGGATGCCAGCCGCGCCCCGCCCAGCGCGAGTTCCAGCCGCGCGCGGATGTCGGACTGCGCCTCACGCGCCAGCGCGGCCTCGATCAGCGGGATGTCGGTGGCGCTGCGATTGCGCAGGATGGCGTCCGCCGCGCGCAGCCGCTCGGCCGGGTCGGGCGAGACCAGTTGCAGCCGCCCCAGCGCACCGCGCAGCGCGCCACGGACACGGTTGTTGATTCGGATGAGCGTGGCGCCTTCCGGCACCACCGCACCCTGCTGCGGCGCCAGCGTGCCATCCGCCAGGCGCAGCAGCCGCGCCTCCGACATGGCCTGCAACAGCGGCAGCGCGCGCGGATCGCCCAGCAGGCCCAGGCGCTCCACCGTCTCCGCCTGCTGCGCGAAGCCGCCGGCGAGGCCCGGCAGCAGCGCCTCGAATTCCTGCGCGCGCGCGGGGCCAAGGGTCAGCAAAAGGGCAAGCATCGCCGAGGCGACACCGCGCAGGAAATGCCATCGCATCGGGTCAGGGACGCCCTTCATCCAGGGAAACAGCGCGACCGGCCGCGGCACGGCCGGTCGCAGGCGCTCAGCGCCGGCGGTTCGCGTTCTCCGGGATGAACGGGCTCCAGTTCTCGGCGACGATTGCGGTGGGCGTCTTGCTGACGATGTCGAACTGGCCGTCGGCGCGGATCTCCCCGATCATCACGGGCTTGGAGAGGTGGTGGTTGCGGTGCATCTCCACCTCGTAGCCCGAGGGCGCCTGCACCTTCTGCCCGTAGAGTGCGGTGCGCACCGCGTCCACGCCCGTGCTGCGCGCCGCCGTCACCGCCTGCGCCCACATCTTGAAGCCGATCAGCGTCGCTTCCATCGGATCATTGGTCACGCGGCGCGGGTTGCGGATGAAGTTGCGCCACATGGTCACGAACTCGGTGTTGGCGGGCGACTGCACGGACATGAAGTAGTTCCACGCGGCCAGGTGCCCGACCAGCGGCCGTGCATCGATGCCGGCCAGCTCCTCCTCGCCGACGGAGAAGGCGACGGAGGGCAGGTCCTCCGCCTTGATGCCCTGGTTGCCCAGCTCGCGGTAGAAGGGGACGTTGGCGTCGCCATTGATGGTGCTGACGATGGCGGTGCGCTTGCCCTCGCTGGCGAAGCGCTTCACCCGCGCCACGATGCCCTGCCAGTCGCTGTGGCCGAAGGGGGTGTACTCCTCCAGGATATCGGCATCGGTAATGCCCTTGGAGTTCAGGAAGCCGCGCAGGATGCGGTTGGTGGTGCGCGGGTAGACGTAGTCGGTGCCGAGCAGCGCGATGCGCTTGGCCTCGCCGCCATCGGGCCCGAGCAGGTATTCCACCGCCGGGATGGCCTGCTGGTTGGGCGCGGCGCCGGTGTAGAAGATGTTCTTGCTCTCCTCCTCGCCCTCATACTGGACGGGGTAGAACAGCAGCCCGTTCAGCTCCTCGAAGACCGGCAGCACGGATTTGCGCGACACGCTGGTCCAGCAGCCGAAGGTCACGTCCACGCGCGAGAGCTGCAGCAGTTCGCGCGCCTTCTCGGCGAAGAGCGGCCAGTTGGAGGCAGGGTCCACCACCACGGCCTCCAGCCGGCGGCCGAGCAGCCCGCCCTGGGCGTTCTGCCACTCGATCATCATCAGCGCGGTGTCGCGCAGCGCCGTCTCGCTGATGGCCATGGTGCCGGAGAGGGAGTGCAGCACACCCACGCGGATCGGCGCCTGCTGGCCCAGGGCCGGCGCGGCCAGGGATGCGGCGAGCGGGGTGGCCAGCAGGCCGCGGCGGGTGAGGTGGGAGGCGGGTTTGCGCATGACGTCCTCGGGATTGACAGCTCCTGGATGCTACGGCCCCCCGCCCGGCGCGACACGGCAGCCTCGACAAATTTTGGCGCATTCAGCGCAACCGTCGCCCCGCGTCGCCCAAATTACATGCAAATGCACAAAAATAGGTCGAAACGGACGCCTGGCAGGCGGACATCCCCGCGCCTTGCAACCACCTCGTGCCGGCGCCGTTCTCTCCCCAGCAAGAGGGAGACTGTCATGAACAGCATTGTCTACATCGTCGGCGCCGTCGTCATCGTCCTGTTCATCCTGGGCTTCCTGGGACTGCGCTGAGCCCTTCGGCGGGCAAGGGCCTCACATATCTGGTGTTGACGGGCCGGCGGCATGCGCTTCCGGCCCGACCCCCGTTGGCGCGGTGGCGCAGGCCGCCATCGGCGGAAGGCGCGCGCGCAGCGTCGCCGCGGTCTCGGGCAGGATGATCGCCTGAAAGGCCGCATCCCACTGCATGGCAGTGATGTGCAGCCGCACCACCATATCCGAGCGGCCAAGGAACTGCCCAACTTCAACCACCGCCAGCGCCAGCCACCCGCCCTGCGCAAGATGCAGCGGGGCGGTGGCAGGTGCGGACGCTTCGGCCGGGATGAAGACGATGTCCTCCACACGGCCCACCGCCGCGCCATCGCTGCTCAGCACCGATCGGCCGACCAGGTTCCGAACGCTCATGCCTGCTGCACACGGGCGCTGCGGTCGGCCGGAAGCCCGGGCGGGGGGGCGGCGCCGGGGGGGGCCCGGGCCGGGGGCCCCAACCCCCCCCCGCCCGCGGGGGGGCGGGGCCCGGCGGGGGGGGCGGCGGGGGCCGCGCGGGGGG
>JBHYDO010000189.1:0-9302 GCA_051860645.1 Roseococcus sp. | reverse complement strand
CGTCGTGCACCGCGCGCACATGCTCGTCGAGGAACAGCATACCTGCGACCAGGATGTCGGCGCGGGCTATGTCGGCACGGCAGGCGGCCAGCGCCACCGGGTCGCTGCCCCACTCATCGGCGGAATGCACGATCAGCCGCACCCCGGGGCAATCCCGCATCAGCATCTCGCGCGCGCGGTCCACCGCCTGCCCGAGGTGGCTGTCCATCGTCACAATGACGAGGTTGAGGGGATTACCGCGAGAAATGGGCTTTTGCGTCATACAGGGTCTCGACCGTGATGGTTGCAATGCCCCGCAGTTGCGCGAAGCTTTCCGTGTTCCGGCGAGCCTTGCCGCGCACGAAGAACGGGATCTTCTTGAGTTCCGCCTCGGCGTCGGGCGCCCAAGTGGCGACCAGCGTTGCCTCCAGCACGGCGACGGGCTGCTGCGGCACCGCCTCGACCATGGTCGGCGCCTCGTGCACGGGCGGCGGGGCCTCGGCTGGCGCCTTGTGGCCAAGATGCGAGGGCGCCTTGTCGTTGAATTCGAAATCCTCGCGGAACATCCCGATCAGGTGTTCCTCGAGCCCCATCATCAGCGGATGGACCCAGGTGTCGAAGATGACATTTGCACCCTCGAAACCCATCTGCGGTGAATGGCGCGCGGGGAAATCCTGCACATGCACGGGGGCCGAGATCACCGCGCAGGCCACACCCAGGCGCTTGGCGGTGTGGCGCTCCATTTGCGTCCCGAGCACGAGTTCCGGATGGGCGTCGGCGATGGCCTGCTCGACGGTGAGGTAATCGTCGGTGATCAGCGCCTCCAGGCCCAGGGTCTTCGCCATCTCGCGCACGTCCCGCGCCTGTTCGCGCGAATAGGTGCCAAGCCCCACGACCTCGAAGCCCAGTTCCTCGCGGGCCACCCGGGCGGCGGCCACCGCATGGGATGCATCGCCAAAGATGAAGACGCGCTTGCCGGTGAGATAGGTGCTGTCCACGCTGCGCGAATACCAGGGGAGCCGGCTTTCCTCGGTCGCCAGCAGCGCCGTCGCGTCAACGCCGGCCAGGGCCGCCACCTCCGCGATGAAGTCGCGCGTGGCGCCCACGCCGATGGGGATGGTCTTCGTGAAGGGTTGGCCCAGGTTGCGCTGCATCCAGGAGGCCGCAGTGCCCGCCGTCTCGGGGTAGAGCACCACATTGAAGCTGGCTTCGCCCAGGCGCTTCAGGTCATTGGGCGTGGCGCCCATCGGCGCCACCACGTTGACGGTGATTCCGAGGCGCACAAGAAGCCCGCACACTTCTTTCACATCGTCGCGATGGCGGAAGCCCAGCGCCGTCGGCCCCAGCACATTGCACGTCGCGGGTCGCTGCTCGGACTTGACCGCAAAGCGACGCACCAACTGATAGAAGGTCTCGGCCGCGCCCCAGTTCTCCTTCTTGGAGTAGGAGGGCAGCTCGACCGGCACGACGGGGATATCCAGGCCCGATGTGGCCGCAAGACCGCCGGGATCATCCTGGATCAACTCCGCCGTGCAGGAAGCACCGACGATGAAGGCCTGCGGCTTGAACCGCTCGGCCGCATCGAGCAGGGCGCGCTTGAACAATTCGGCCGTGTCGCCGCCGAGGTCTCGCGCCTGAAAGGTGGTGTAGGTGACGGGCGGGCGCTTGGAGCGCCGCTCGATCATGGTGAACAGCAGGTCCGCATAGGTGTCGCCCTGCGGCGCGTGGAGGACGTAGTGCAGGCCTTCCATGCCGGTGGCGACGCGCATCGCCCCCACATGCGGCGGCCCCTCATAGGTCCAGAGCGTGAGTTGCATCGCGTCAGACCCTCAGCAGGTCGCGGCGCGCGAAGGGGCGCGCGAAGAGGCCGGCAAGGTCCGCCGCCTGGTCGTAACCCTGCACGGGGGTGAAGACGAGCTCGATCGACCACTTGGTCGTGATGCCCTGCGCCTCCAGCGGGTTCGCGAGTCCAAGGCCGCACACCACGAGGTCCGGCCTCGCAGCGAGGCAGCGGTCCAGCTGCTTCTCCACATCCTGCCCCTCGGAGATCAGGGTGGAGGCGGGCAGCAACGGCATCTCCTGCGCCAGATGCGCGCGATGAAGGTAGGGCGAGCCGATCTCGATCGCCTCCATGCCGCACTCGCGCACGAGGAAGCGCGCCATCGGCACCTCCAACTGCGAGTCGGGGAAGAAGAAGATGCGCTTGCCCGCCAGCCGCGCGCGGGGCGCCGCAAGCGCTGCACGCGCGCGCGCTTCGGCGGTGGCGGTTGCATCGAGGAAGCGGGCCGCGCCCACGCCCATCGTCTCGGCGCCGGCCCGCAGGAAGGCGGTGGTGCCTTCGGCCCCCAGTGGGAAAAGCGCGGGGATGTGCCGTGCGCCGCGCGCGTCCAGAAGCCTTGCCGTCTCGGCCAGGAAAGGCTGCGCCAGGAGGTAGCGCGTGCCGGCGCCCACGGCCGGCATGTCGCCGGCGCGGCGGGCGGGCAGGAAGGTCAAATTCGTGACACCCATGGCGGCGTAGAGGCGGCGCCACTGGTCTTCCACCACCTCGGCCAGCGCGCCGACGATGACGAGTTGCGTGGCATCCGTGGCCGGCAGCTCAGGCACCAGCGCCGCCAGGCAGGCATCCTCGCCCTGGGTGAAGGTGGTCTCGATGCCGGAGCCCGAGTAGTTCAGCACGCGCACGCCGTTGAAGCGCCGGTCCAGCCGCTGCGCCGCGCGATGCAGGTCGAGCTTGATGACCTCCGATGGGCACGACCCCACCAGGAACAGCAGTTTGATGTCCGGCCGGCGCTCCAGCAGACGGATCACGTTGCGGTCCAGTTCGTCCTGTGCGTCGGCAAGGCCGGCTAGGTCGCGCTCGTCCAGGATGGCGGTCGCGAAGCGCGGTTCGGCGAAGATCATGACGCCGGCCGCCGATTGCAGCAGGTGGGCGCAGGTGCGGCTGCCGACCACAAGAAAGAAAGCGTCCTGGATCTTCCGGTGCATCCAGACGATGCCTGTCAGGCCGCAGAACACTTCACGCTGCCCGCGCTCGCGCAGCACGGGGCGCGTGTCGCAGCCGGCGGTTGGGAGGCTGTCCAGCATGGCACTCAAGCCCGACGCGCCTGGAGGCGCGCCATGCGCAGCTTCCACACGAACTGGCCGGCGTTGATGATGTAGGCAGCGTAGGCGGCCAGGGCGAGCCACATCTGGAAGTGGGTGTCGCCCCAACCGAACAGCAGCGCGCCGAGATAGGCGGTGTGCAGGGCGAGGACCAGCATCGAGAACACGTCCTCCCAGAAGAAGGAGGGCGCGAAGAGATACTTCCCGAAGACCTCGTGCTCCCAGATGCAGCCGGTGATCATGATGGTGTAGAGCACCAGCGTCTTGACCACGACGGAGGCCTCGGCGGCCCAAAGCCCCTGCCCTGTCGCAAGGTAGTTCAGCACAAGGCCGAGGCTCACCAGGAACACCAGGAACTGCACCGGCGCGAGAATTCCCTGAACCATGGTCCAGGGTGTCGCGTCGCGCCGCACGCGCTCCTCCGGCGTGTACAGCGGGCGAATGGCGCGATGGCGGTGGGTGCGCCCGGCACTGGTGCCGTAGGGGCAGCAATCCACCGCAGCGATGAGACGGTCGAGAACCGGGCCTGACAGCATTTCTTGACTACCCCTCCGCATCGAAGCTGCACCGCGGGCCCGGTCTGGGCGGGGGCCGAAGGGGATTTGCCCCCAGCCCCGGATTCCGGCGGTCGGATCGCTCCGAACAATCAAAAGCTAGGGGTGGGGGGCGCGGCATGTCAAGCAAGATTGACGTAAAGATGCGTTGACAGCCACCGCGCAACCGGTCGAAGATTGGTGCGTCAGGGAGTGGTCGGGAAGCTGATGATGCTGCAAACACATGCCAGGGTCGCGCCTGCCAACCGCTCCGCCGCCCATCGCGGCAGCACCGCCTCCGCCGTTCTTGAGAGGCGAATCCATCGGCTGACGGCGCATATCGAAAGCGCCCTGGATCAGGATATCCTGCCCCGGCTGGCCGAACACCGCCTTGTTTCGGATCAGACCGAAGTCACGCGGCTGGCCCGTCTGGCCATCGCCGGCAATGCCGATGCCTTGCTTTCGGCTGTCAGGGCACGGCGACAGCAGGGCGAAAGCGCCGAGCAGCTCTGTCTTGTCACCTTGACAACGATTGCCCGTCAGTTGGGCGAGTGGTGGGAGCAGGATCGCAGCGGCTTCGTCGAGGTGACACTCGGCATGCTCGCCCTGCAGACCGTCCTGCGCGACCTGGCCCCAACGCTGTCGACCGGCCCCGTCGGCCTGCAGCGGCGCACCGCGCTGATGCTGCCGATGCCGGGCGAGCAGCACAGCTTCGGCATTTCCATGGTCGCCGAGTTCTTCCGGGCCGGCGGCTGGCACGTGGCCCAGGCCAGCGGCGCCTCCGAGCGGGACCTCAAGCGCCGTGTCTCGCGCGAATGGTTCGGCGTGATAGCCCTCTCCTGCGGCGTCTCCGACAGGCTTCCGGCCCTGCCTGGGCTGATCGCCATGGTGCGCGCCCATTCCTTCAACCCCGATGTGGCCGTGATGGTGGGGGGCGCCGCCTTCCACGATGACGCCGCACAGGCCGCCGCCGCTGGCGCCGACGCCACCGCCGGCAACGCCGCCGAGGCGCTGCAACGCGCCGAAGCCCTGGTCAGCCTGATGGCCGCGAATCCCTGATGTCGCCGTCACGCCTCCCTCCCATCCGCCAAAAGGAACAAGCCGCACGTGTTGGGTTTCGGTACCCCGAGCCAATCGCTGGGGGTCATGGATGCGGAGGCAGCCTCGCGCCTCATTGCGGCGGCGGCTGACGCCACCCTCGTGATGGACGGTGCGGGAGTGATCCGCGACATGGCCTTCGGAAATGCGGACCTGGCGGCGGCGCTGGGCGGACGGAAGGCGTGGCTTGGCCGCGTTCTGGCCGACGCCGTCGCCGAGGACAGCCGCGCCAAGGTGCACGACATGCTGGCCGAGGCCTCATCGCAGGACATGCCGCGCTGGCGGCATCTCAACCTGCGCGCGGCCGATGGCGCCTCGCTGCCGCTGCTGTGCGCCGCGAATCGGCTGCAGGGTGCGGACCGCATCGTGATCTTCGCGCGCGACCTGCGGCTGCTGGCTTCGCTGCAGCAGCGCCTGGTCGAGGCCCAGCAGGCCATGGAGCGCGAATACGGCCGCCTGCGGCAGGCCGAGACACGCTACCGCCTGCTGTTCCAGATGTCGGGCGAACCGGTGATGGTGCTCGATGCCGCTTCGCTGCGCGTGCTGGAGGCCAATCTCGCGGCCGACCGCATCTTCGGCGCCCAGCCCTCCTTCCTTGACGCCTTCGCGGCCGAGGACCGCGGCCGCGTCGAGGCGCTGCTGGCTACGGTCCGTGCCGCCGGCACCGCGGAAGAGCGGCGTGTTTCCATGATGGGCACCGGCCGCGAGGCGCTGCTCTCAGCCTCCCTGCTGCGGCATGAGCGCAGCTCGCTCTTTCTCGTGCGCCTGGCCTTCCTCGCCGGCGAATCGGGCGAGGCCGCCATGCCCGAGTCGCGCGCGCGCCTCGCGGATTTCGTGGAGAGCACGCCCGACGCCTTCGTGCTGACCGCGGCCGATGGCCGCATCATCACCGCCAACCCCGCATTCCTTGAACTGGCGCAGCTGCCCAACGAGGCGACGGCGCGTGGCGAGGAACTTTCCCGTTTCCTCGGGCGCCAGGCGGTGGAGCTGGACGTGCTGCTGGCCCAGGTGCGGGGGCGCGGTCCGGTGCGGCTCTTTCGCACCCGAATCCGCGGCGACCAGGGAGCCGAGGCCGAGGTGGAGGTCTCCGCCGCCTCGGTCCTCGATGGCGGCCAGCAATGCTTCGGCTTCACCATCCGTGACATCGGGCCCCGGCCGGCTCCCATCGAATCCGGACCGCCCACCCTGCCCGCCGCCGCCGGCCAGCTCACGGAGCTGGTGGGCCGCGTGCCGCTGAAGGAACTGGTACGCGAGGCCACCGACGTGATCGAGAAGCTGGCCATCGAGGCGGCGCTCGAGCTCACCAACAACAATCGCGCCTCCGCGGCGGAGATGCTGGGCCTTTCGCGGCAATCGCTCTACGTCAAATTGCGCCGCTACGGCATCGGCGACCTCGGCCCGGACGAGGAGACCTGAGCGCGATGTCCGGCCGAACCATGACCCGTCTCGACCCCGCCGCGGTGCTGGAGCTGTTCAAGCCCGTCACCTGGTTCCCGCCGGTCTGGGCGTTCCTGTGCGGCGCCGTCGCCTCGGGCGCCAGCTTCGAGGGCAAGTGGGGCTTCCTGGCCCTGGGCCTTCTGCTGGCCGGACCCATGGTCTGCGCAACGTCGCAGGCGGTGAACGACTGGTTCGACCGGCATGTGGACGCGATCAACGAGCCCAATCGGCCGATTCCCTCCGGCCGCATCCCGGGGCGGATGGGTCTCTACATCGCCATCTTCTGGTCGGGCGTGTCGTTGCTGATCGGCGCGGCGCTTGGCCCCTGGGGCTTTGGCGCGACCGTGGTGGCGCTGGCTTTGGCCTGGGCCTATTCGGCCCCGCCGCTGCGCCTGAAGCTGAATGGCTGGCTGGGCTGCACGGCGACCGGCCTGTCCTATGAAACCCTGCCCTGGATCACGGCGGCCGCCATCATGGCGGGCGGCGCGCCGCGGTCCGAGGTGCTGGCCATCGCCATCCTCTACGGGATCGGCGCGCATGGCATCATGACGCTCAACGACTTCAAGGCCATCGAAGGCGACCGCCGCACCGGCATCAACTCGCTGCCGGTGCTGCTGGGCCCCGAGCGCGCGGCGCTGGTGGCCTGCTGGATGATGGGCGTGCCACAGCTGGTCGTGGTGGGGCTGCTCTTCGCCTGGGGCGCGGTGTTGAGCCCGATCATCATTCTGGCCCTCATCGGCGTGCAAATCTGGGCCATGCGCCGGATGATGACCGACCCCCGCAAGCTCGCCCCCTGGTACAATGCGACCGGCGTCGGCCCCTATGTGCTCGGGATGCTGGCGGCCGCCTTCGCGCTGAGGGGGATGGTCTGATGCCCGCGGCCCTCGGCCTTTCCTGGGTGTCCATCTTCCGGCTTGGCCTGGTGCAGACGGCGCTGGGCGCCATCATCATCATGACCACAACCACGCTGAACCGCGTCATGGTGGTGGAACTGGCGCTGCCGGCCACCCTGCCCGGCCTGCTGGTGGCCATTCATCATTGCGTGCAGATGCTGCGCCCGCGCCTGGGCTATGGCAGCGACATGGGCGTGCGGCGCACCCCCTGGATCATCGGCGGCATGGGCGTGCTGGCGCTGGGCGGCATCGTGGCATCCGGCGGCGTGGCGCTCATGGGCACGATGCTGGTGCCGGGGATCTTCGTCGCGGGGCTGGGCTTCTTCATGGTGGGGTTGGGCTCGGGGGCGGCGGGCACCTCGCTGCTCGCGCTGCTGGCCTCGATGGTAGAGCCGCACCGGCGCGCGCCGGCGGCCACGATCCTGTGGGTGATGATGATCGCGGGCTTCGCGGTGACCGCGACGCTGGCCGGCAAGTTCCTGGACCCCTTCTCGCCCGCGCGCCTCGTGGCCGTGACGGCAAGCGTCGCGGCCATCGCGTTCACGCTCGCGGCCTTCGCGGTGCAGGGCGTGGAAAGCTCGGTCGTGATGCCGGCGCGCGCGCCCGAAGGTGAGAAGCCGGCCTTCTCGAAGGTGCTCGCGGAGGTGTGGGCCGACCCTACGGCACGCCGCTTTACCGTTTTCGTCTTCGTGTCCATGCTTGCCTACAGCGCGTCGGACCTCATCATCGAACCCTTCGCGGGTGAGGTGTTCGGCTTCACCATCGGCCAGTCCACCAGCCTCGCGGGCATGCAGAACGGCGGCACACTGGCCGGCATGATCGTGATGGCGGTGTTCGGCAGCGGCATCGCTGGCCAGCGCCTCGCTTCGCTGCGCGGCTGGATGATCGGGGGCTGCATCGCCTCGGCGGCGGCGCTGGTCGCGCTCGCCATGGCGCCGCAACTGGCCGATCCGCCGCTGACCGCCTTCTACGTGGGCCTCGGCCTCGCCAATGGCGCCTTCGCCGCTGCTGCCATCGCCTCGATGATGCAACTGGCGGGCGCCGGGCGCAGCGGGACCCGCATGGGGCTGTGGGGCGCGGCCCAGGCCATCGCCTTCGCCATCGGCGGCTTCTCCGGCACCGTCCTGGCGGACCTCGCACGCCTCGCCACCGGCGATGCCGCCTCCGCCTACGCGACCGTCTTCGTCCTGGAGGCCGGGATGTTCCTGGTCGCCGCCATCCTTGCCGCGCGACTGGCCGTGACGCGCCTGCCGGCATTCCGCGTCCTGCCCATGAAGGAGGCCGTATCTTGACCTCAGAGACCTTTGACGTCGTCGTCGTCGGCGGCGGCCCCTCGGGCGCCACCGCGGCCCATGACCTGGCCCGCGCCGGCAAGCGCGTGGCCCTGCTGGACCGCGCGGGGCGCATCAAGCCCTGCGGGGGCGCCATCCCGCCGCGGGCCATCCGTGACTTCGCCATTCCCGACTACCTGCTGAAGGCGAAGATCAGCTGTGCCGACATCATCTCCCCCAAGGGCAAGCGTGTGCCCATGCCGGTCGAGAACGGCTATGTCGGCATGGTGGACCGCTGCGAGTTCGACGAATGGCTGCGGGTGCGGGCCACCGAAAGCGGCGCCGAACGGATCACCGGTGAGGCCACGGCGCTGGAGCGTGACGCGGACGGCACCGCCGTCGTCGTCCATCAGCCCAAGGACGGCCCGGCGCAGCGCATCCGGGGCCGCATGGTCATCCTGGCCAATGGCGCGCGCAGCGACCTGGCGCGCCAGGCCATCCCGAGCCAGAACCACCCCAAATGCGTCTTCGCCTATCACGAAATCGTGAAGGTGCCCGAGGACGCGGCCGCGCGCGGCAACTACGAGGCGACCCGCTGCGACGTGATCTACAACGGCCGCACCAGCCCCGATTTCTACGCCTGGATCTTCCCGCATGGCGACAGCGCCAGCATCGGCACGGGCAGCGCGCGCAAGGGCTTCTCCCTGCGCACCGCCACCGCCGAGGTGCGCGAGCAGCACGGCCTGGCCGGCTTCGAGACGATCCGCCGCGAGGGGGCGCCCATCCCCATGAAGCCGCTGAAGCGCTGGGACAATGGCCGCGACGTGGTGCTGGCCGGCGACACCTCGGGCGTCGTGGCGCCGGCCTCCGGTGAGGGCATCTACTACGCCATGCTGGGCGGGCGGCTGGCCGCGGAGGCGGTCCAGATGGCCATGGCCACCAATGATGCGCGGGCGCTGAAGTCGGCCCGCAAGCGCTTCATGAAGGAC
>JBHYDO010000188.1:0-9338 GCA_051860645.1 Roseococcus sp. | reverse complement strand
CGATCAGGCCGCCCGCTGCCATCGGTGAAGCGGCCGATCAGCAGCAGCCGCGTGCCGGGCGGGCAGAGGGCCAGCGCGTCGAGCATCTGCGGCCAGCCGCGCGTCACGCCGAGCGCGCCCAGGTGCAGCAGCGTCAGCGGCCCCGCGCCATGCAGGCGGGCGGGCAGGTTCGCGGGCAGCAGGGCGTGGTTGCGCACCTCCACCGGGCGCGGCGCGCCGGGGTAGTCCCCCGCCAGGCCCTGCTTGGCCAGCACCAGCGCATCCGCCCCGCGCGCCAGGCCGCGCAGCACGAGGCCCAGCGCGCCCCGCACCGCCGGCCGGACCGCGGCCGGCACCCGCGCATCCAGGCGCGAGGGATAGTGCTCGTGCACATCCAGCACCACGCGGCAGCCGAGCCTCGCCCCCACCGCCCGCGCCACCGCCCAGGCATCGGGCTCGGAGGCATGGATGGCCGCCGGGCGCAGCGCCACCGCGCGGCGATACAGGGCGGGCAGCCGCGCGAGCCGCCCGGTACCGGCCACCGTCTCGATCGCCACGCCGGCGACGGAGGGCAGCGCGCCGCCCGCCCCAGGGCAGAGATGCCGCACCTCCCAGCCCGCCGCCGCCAGCGCCGCCCCCTCCTTGCGGACCACGCGCATGTCGTCGGCCGGGTGGGCGGCGGAGAGCATGAGGATCACGGCAGGCAGGCCTCCACCTCGGCCACGAAGCGCGCGGCCAGCAGGCGGCGGTCGAATTGCCGCACCGCCAGCAGCCGGGCGGCCTCGCCCATGGCGCGGCGGCGCGCGGGGTGGTCGGCGAGGCGGACCAGGGCCTCGGCCAGGCCCGCCGCGTCGCGCGGCGCCACCGTCTCGCCCGCCCCGTGGGCGGCGAGAAGCTGCGCCACCTCGCCCGGCAGGTTGGACAGCACGGGCAGGCCGGCGGCCAGCAGGTCGGCCAGCTTGTTGGGTGCCACGGCGCCGGCGAATTCCGGCACGGGGGCGAGGCAGAGCAGCCCCGCCTGCGCGCCGGCGAACAGCCCTGCCAATTCGCGCTTGGGCAGCGGGTCGAGGAAGGTGAGGTTGGGCAGGCCCTGGGCGGCGTGCATCAGGGCGGGCTTCTCGCCGCCCTCGCCCACGAGCAGCAGGCGCAGCCGCGTCTCGCCGCGCGCGGCCAGCAGTTCGGCCGCCCGCACCAGCAAGTCCAGCCCGTTGGCGCGGCCATGCGCGCCGGCATAGACGGCCAGCACCTCCTGGCTGCGCGCCGCCTCGGGCCGCCAGGGGGGGATGTGCGGGCCGAAAAGGTCGAGGTCGGCACCCTGCGGGATGACCGCGACCTGGCGCCCCCCCCGCCCCCGCGCGATGGCGGCCATGCCCTCGCTCAGCGCCACCACCCGCGCGGCGCGGCGGCAGGCGGCGTCGGCCAGCCAACCCATGGCGGCCAGCAGCAGCGGCGCGCGCAGCCCGAGCGCGCGCGGCAGTTCGGGCCAGGGGTCGCGCGTCTCGAACAGGAAGGGCGTGCCGCGCCGCCGGCTGGCCCAAAGCGCCGGCAGGGCCACGGTGAGCGGGGTGGAACTGGCGATGACGAGGTCCCATTCGCCGCGGGCAGCAAGGCCCGCGGCCTGGGCCGCATAGCGCAGGAAGGCCAGGCTGCGGGCCGGCAGGCCCATCGCGTTGCCGCAGGTGATGGCGAGCTCGACCAGCCGGATGCCATCCACCACCCCGCCCCGCCGGCCAGCGCGGAAGGGGCCGTCCAGCCCGGTGACGGCGCCCTGGAACCGGCCGGTGACGAGGGTCACCGCATGGCCCGCCTGCACCAGCGCCCGCGCCTGGGCATGGCTGCGCGTGCCGGTGGCGCCGTCGGGGGTGGAGAAATGCTGGTGCAGGTAGAGCAGCCGCGCCACGGCCCCTCAGCCCCGGCGCGCCACCCCCAGGATGGCCTCGATGACGCGCGACTGCCCGCACAGCGTCAGCCCGCTGCCGGAGGGCAGGCACAGCCCGTGCTCGAACAGCCCCGCGGCCAGCGCCCCGCCCGAGCGCGGCGCGTCGCGGAAGGCGGGTTGCAGGTGCATGGGTTTCCAGACCGGCCGGCTCTCGATGCCCTCGGCCGCCAGCGCCATGCGGATCAGTTCGCGGTCCGCCCCGAAGAGCCGCGGCTCGACCAGCATGGCGGTGAGCCAGCGGGAGGAGCACGCCCAGCCGGGCTCGGGCATGAAGCTGATGCCAGGCAGGTGGCCCAGCGCATTGCGGTAGCGCGCAAAGATGGCACGACGCACGGCCACGCGGCGCGCGAGATCCGGCAACTGGGCGAGGCCGATCGCGGCAGTGACGCAGCTCATCGCGTAGTTGTGGCCCGTGGTCTCGTGCTGGTAGTGCGGCGCGCGCTCCCGCGCCTGGTGGGCCAGGTGGCGGGCGCGGGCGAGCAGGTCGGGCTCGCCCACCAGCGCGCCGCCGCCGCCCGCGGTGATGATCTTGTTCCCGTTGAAGCTGAGGGCCACGAGGTCCGCCCCGGCCCCGGCGGGCCGGCCATGCTGGGTGGCGCCGAGCGCACAGGCGCTGTCCGAGAGCACCGGCACGCCCCAGCGCGCGCAGGCCGCGCGGATGGCCGGCATGTCGCTGGGCTGGCCGAACAGGTCGGCCGGGACGACCACGCGCGGCAGGCGACCCCGCGGGGCGGCGGCGGAGAGTTCGCGGGCCAGTCGCGCGGGGTCCAGCGTCCAACTGCCGGGACTGACGTCGAGGAAGCGCGGCACGGCGCCCATCTGCACCGCGGGCGCGATGGTGGCGATGAAGGTGAGCGTGGTGGTCCAGACCTCGTCACCGGGCGCCACGCCCAGCACCCGGTAGGCGAGGTGCAGCGCGGCGGTTCCCGAATGGAGCGCCAGGGCCTCGGGCGCCTGCACCACCTGCGCGACGGCGTGCTCGAAACTGTCCAGTGTGGGGCCGGCGGGCGCGAGCCAGCCGCTGCGCAGCGTGCGGGCGACGCTGTCGAGCTCGAGGCCGGAAAATTCGGGAGGCGACAGCAAGATCGGGCGGGGCGCGGCCTGGGCTTCCCGGGGGAAGGGAAGGATCGTGGCGGACGGCTCGGCGACGACCGGGTGCAGCGGCACCATGGAGACAACCCCAGGTTTTATATTCGCATTCAAATGCAATAGGGCGGCGGCGGCAAGTCAAACTCCGTTAATTTTAATTAATCACCCGTATGGGAGAGTTGACTTCCTCAAACATCAGGTTGCGCGTCGGCTTGTCCGCCCCTCGCGTTGGTCCACTCACGCAACATTCACAAACTTGCCTACATTCCGCGTCTTTACAGGAACATGACGTCGTCGAACCGTCACGGGAGGGCGTGGTTTCGCCGATTGGCAGGTTGCATTCCGGCGGCCTCGGGGTGCTTTTTGGCGCGCGGCACAGGGGGGGCATCCCTTCTGCGCCATGGCGCCAGGGTCAGGATAGGCGGGGCCGGCAGGGGCATCCCTGCCGACCAGCTTCGGTGCAGGCGGGCCTTCGGCGGTCAGGCCGTCCCGACGGGCGGCGTGCCGGCCTGGGCGGCCGCCGCCTGCTGCGCCCGCTTTGCGTGCAGCAGTTGCGCGACGTCGATCGGCGGCAGCATCAGCGCCGGGAAGCCGCCCTGCCCGCTCAGCTCGGAGACGATGTTGCGCGCATAAGGGTAGAGCAGCCGCGCGCATTCCACCGTCAGCACCTGGTCGGCGTGCTCGGGGGGCAGGTTCAGCGTGAAGACGCCGCAGTAGGTCACCTCGATGATGTAGCACACCACCTCCTGCGCGCGGGCCTCCACCCGCAGCATCAGCGCCACCTCGAAGACATTGGCACCTTCCTGGAGCTGCTTCACCTCGAGGTCGGCGTCGAGGTTCACCTGGGGCTGGCTGCGCAGCGTGGTGAAGATGCCGGGTGCCCCGGGCACCTCAAAGGAGATGTCCTTGGCATACTGGATCTCGACGATGAGCGGCGGCGGCGGCGGGTTGCCGTTGCCGGTGGGGTTGGGTTGATCAGACATGGGGCGGCCCCTTCGGTTTCGTGGCTCGGATGCGTGCGCCGCGCGCTACCACGCCCCCCCCGATCCCGGAAGCCCGCGCTGGCACGTGGTGCTTTGCGGCGGCGCAGCAACTCGCCGATTGTCCGGACATGCCCCTTCCCGCCCCCGCCCCCCGCAAGCTCGAACACCTGCGCGACATCTCGCTGCGCGGCTATCTGCGCGAGGATGGCCTCGTGGATGTCGAGGCGCACCTGACCGACACCAAGACCTACGGCTTCCCCTCGGAGCATCGCGGCCAGGTGAACCCAGGCGACCCCATCCATGGCATGTGGATCCGCCTCACGGTCAACGAGGACATGGTCATCACCGCCTGCGAGGCCGCCTCCGACCACACGCCCTTCGCCGTCTGCCCCGGCGCCACGGGCAATTTTGCGCGGCTGGCCGGGCTGTCCATCGGGCCAGGCTTCAACCGCGCGGTGAATGAGCGCGTGGGCGGCGTGGAGGGCTGCACCCACCTGCGCGAATTGCTGGCGCAGATGGCGACGGTGGCCTTCCAGACCATGTGGCCCATCCGCAGCCGCAAGCTCAACGTCCAGCGCGCGGCCGAGGCCGGGGGCGCGCCGCGCAAGCGCCCGCCCCTGCTCGGCACCTGCCACGCCTATGCGCCCTCCAGCCCGGTGGTGCGCAAGAAATGGCCGGAATGGAGCGACCAGCCGCCCGCGGCGGAACCGGCGAAGGCGGAGTAGCGACCGGCCTGCCGCGGAGCCAGCGTTCAGCCAAGCTCCTCCGGCCCGCGCAGCGTCAGCGACAGCGCGTGCAGCCCATTCGCGAATTCGCCCGCCAGCGCCGCGTGCACGGCGCGCGAGCGGGCCACGCGGTTCATGGTCGTGAAGGCCGCGCTGACCAACAGCACGCTGTAATGCGTCTCGCCCTCCGGCCGCGCGCCGGCATGGCCCGCATGCATATGGCTTTCGTCATGCACCTCAAGGCGGAGGGGCTGGAACTGCGCCTCGAGGGCGGTGCGGATGCGTTCGGCGCGGTTTGACATGGCAGGAAACTTGCCCAACGCCGTGATGTTGCCAAGCCCGCACCGCAAACCCATAACCGCCGGATGGCCCGGCGCACGAGCTTCCAGCCCCAGACCGACCCGAAGGCCCCCGCCCGTGGCTGCGCCGCCCAGGGCTGCTCGGCCGCGGGCGAATTCCGCGCGCCCAAGGATCGTACCCTGCGCGAATACCTCTGGTTCTGCCTCGACCATGTGCGCGAATACAACAAGGGCTGGGATTTCTATCGCGGCATGGGCCCCAACGACATCGAGAGCGCGATCCGCTCCGACACGGGCTGGCAGCGGCCCACCTGGCCGCTGGGCCGCCTGGGTGGCGTGCGCCTCGACCCCGAGCGCGTGGCCGACCCGCTGAACATCCTGCGCGACACCGCCCTGCACGAGAAGCGCCGCGCCGAACCGCGCCGCGAGGCCCCGCCCGAGTTGCGCGCCGCCCTGGGCCTGCTCGATCTTTCCTGGCCGCTCGACCCCGCCACGCTGAAGGCGCGCTACAAGGAACTGGCCAAGCGATACCACCCCGATGCCAATGGCGGCGACCGCAGCAGCGAGGAACGGCTGAAGGACATCAACCGCGCCTATTCCCTGCTGCGCCGGCGCGTGGGCCAGGCGGAACCGGCCGCCGCCGCCGCGGGCTGATGCAGGCGCCCCGCCGCGCGCTTCTCGCCGCCGCCCTGCTGCCCGGCTGCGCTTCCCTCCAGCCGCGCGTCACGGGCTGCACGCTGGACCCGGGCGGGCTGCCCGCATGGGTGGTGGCCGTCTCCTGGCATTCCGACATCGCGTTGCCGCTCGACGCGCTGCAAGGCCCGATGCTGGGCACGCTGGCGGCACGGCTGCCCGGCGCGCACAGCGTCATGTTCGGCTTCGGCAAGCGCAGCTTCGTGACCTCGCCCGAGCCCTCGCTGGCGGAATGGCTGCGCGGCCCGCTGCCAGGCCCCGCCGCCATCCAGGTAACGGCGCTGCGCCGCGCCCCGCCCGAGGCCCTGCCGCGGCGCGAGGCGGTGGCGCTGCCGCTCGCCCCCGCCCGCCGTGCCCGCCTGGCCTCCTTCATCGCCGACGCCTTCGCTGGCGACACCCCCCGCCCGGTGCGCACCGAGGCCATCGAGGGCAGCCTCTTCTACGAGGCACGCGAGACCTACACGCTCGCCAACAACTGCAATGCCTGGACGGCCCGCGCACTGGCCGCCGCCGGGCTGCCCTTCAGCCCGGCGGGCGTCACCTGGCCCGAGGCGGTGATGCGCCAGGCGCGCGCGCTGGGCGCGGGCTGCCCGCCATGACCTCAGCGGTGCGGCACGACGGTGGTGCCCTGCGGCACCACGATCACCTCGCGGTCCGGCCCGCGGCCGAAGCTGGGGCTGCAGGCGCCCAGCATCAGGGCGCCAGCCAGCAGTACGCCGCCCGACAGGAATGGGAACAGGCGGAAGGTCGGGGTTCGCATCAGGCTTCTCCTCACGTTGGTCGGCCACTTGCCGCCCCGCCAGAACGCCCACATCTGCGATGGGATGCATGGCCCCACAGCGAAACCGCCCGTCACCTGCCCGGCGAATGCGGCGGCCGGCCGCCCCCCTGGGTAGCTTCACCCGACCGACTGGCCTAACATCCTTGAAACTCCCTTGCAGCGAAGCGGAAGCGTGATGAACCAAGTGGCCCCGATCGGTGAAGTGCGCCCGACCAGCGCGATCAACATGCCGGATACGACGGTGAGCGCCCGCGAGGCGTTCGGCCTCGACATCGACATGGACGTGCCCGCCTTCTCCGTCCGCACCGAGCACGTGCCGGAGCCCGACAGCGCCTACCGCTTCGACCGCGAGACCACGCTGGCCATCGTGGCCGGCTTCACGCACAACCGCCGCGTGATGATCCAGGGCTACCACGGCACCGGGAAATCCACCCATGTGGAGCAGGTGGCCGCGAAGCTGAACTGGCCCTGCATCCGCGTGAACCTGGACAGCCACATCAGCCGAATTGATCTCATCGGCAAGGATGCAATCGTCCTGAAGGACGGCAAGCAGGTCACGGAATTCCGCGAGGGCATCCTCCCCTGGGCGCTGCAGCACCCCTGCGCGCTGGTCTTCGACGAGTATGATGCGGGCCGGCCGGACGTGATGTTCGTGATCCAGCGCGTGTTGGAGGTGGAGGGCAAGCTCACTTTGCTCGACCAGAACCGCGTGATCCGCCCGCACCCGATGTTCCGCCTGTTCGCCACCGCCAACACGGTGGGCCTCGGCGACACGACGGGCCTCTATCACGGCACGCAGCAGATCAACCAGGGCCAGATGGACCGCTGGAACATCGTGGCCACGCTCAACTACCTGCCGCACGCGCAGGAGACCGAGATCGTGCTGGCGAAGATCGGCAGCAGCGAGCCCAAGATGAGGAAGCAGGTCGAGGCGATGGTGGCGCTGGCCGACCTCACGCGCGCGGGCTTCATCGCGGGCGACATCAGCACCGTCATGTCGCCGCGCACCGTCATCACCTGGGCCGACAACGCGCGCATCTTCGGCGATGTGGGCTTCGCCTTCCGCCTCACCTTCCTGAACAAGTGCGACGAGGCCGAGCGCTCGACGGTGGCGGAATACTACCAGCGCTGCTTCAACGAGGAGATCTCGACCGGCCTCTACAAGAAGGCCGGCTGATCCGGAGGGGCGCGATGGGCGACGGCGCCGGTGACCCTGCATGACGCGCCGTGCCGCCACTCGGCGCGGACGCGCGGCGCGGGACCGGACGCGGACGGCGCCCGCTCCCGCGCGCGCCCTGCCGCACAGCCCCGCCGCCACCCGCGCCCGCACCTTCACCCAATGGGCGCTGGCGGGTGCCCTGGCCGGGATCATCCTTTCCGTCGTGCAGCAGGCAAGCCCCTGGGAAGGGGCCAGCCTTCTCTCCAACATCGCGCAGGCGGTCGGCGCCGGGCTGGCCACGGGCCTCGTGGCCCTGGGCGCCTGCTGGATCTGGCTCGCAAGGCAGACATGACATGAGCAAACAGGACCTGACGCGGCAGGAAGAGTTCAAGCGCGCCACCGCCGGCGCCGTGCGCGCCATCGCGCAGCAGACCGAGGTCCAGGTCGCCTTCCAGCCCGGCCCCGCCGGCGTCTCGGGCAAGCGCGCCCGCCTGCCACTGCCCACGCGCAGCCTGCCGCCGGCCGAGATGGCCAAGCTGCGCGGTGCCGCGGATGCCGTGGCGCTCAAGCTGCGCCACCACGACGAAGCGACCCACGCCGCCCGCGCCCCGGCCCGCAAGGAGGCCCGCGAGGTCTTCGACGCGCTGGAAGACGTGCGCGTGCAGACGGTCGGCAGCCGGCACATGGCCGGCGTCGCCGCCAACCTCCGCGCCCGCCTCTCGGAGGAGTGCGAGGCGGAGGGCTATGACCGCATGACCCGCAAGGACCAGCTGCCGCTGCATTCGGCGCTGGCCCTGATGGCGCGCGAGCGCATCTCGGGCGAGGCCCCGCCCGCCGCCGCCCAGCGCGTGCTCGACATGTGGCGCGACAGCCTGGACGAGAAGGCCAGCGCCGCGATGGACGACCTCTGCTCCGCCACGGATGACCAGGAAGGCTTCGCCCGCGCCGCCCGCAAGCTGCTCACCGCCCTGGACCTCGCGGAAGCCGAGCTGGAAAGCGAGGCCAGCGACGACCAGGAGGGCGACGAGGGCGCCGAGGAAGCCAGCCAACAGGACCAGTCCTCCGCCGGCGAGGCGCAGTCGCAGGAACAGGAATCCATGCAGGGCGCCGAGCCCGAGACCATGGAGGGCGACGCCGCCGACGAGGAAGCGCAGGACAGCGAGGAAGAGGGCGCCGCCGCCGAGGGCGACGAGAAGCCCGGCGGCCCCCAGGCCCGGCGCGAGGTCCCCGTCACCGACGACGCCACCCGCTACCGCGCCTTCTCCACCCAGTTCGACGAGGTGGTGGAGGCCGATGACCTCTGCGACCCCGAGGAGTTGACGCGGCTGCGCCAGCAGCTCGACCAGCAGCTGCAGCACCTGCAGGGCGTGGTCTCCAAGCTCGCCAACCGGCTGCAGCGCAGGCTGATGGCGCAGCAGCAGCGCGCCTGGGACTTCGACCTGGAGGAGGGCATCCTCGACGTGGCGCGCCTGGCGCGCGTCGTGGCCAACCCGACCCTCTCGCTCTCCTACAAACGCGAGCGCGATGCGGATTTCCGCGACACGGTGGTGACTCTGCTGATCGACAATTCCGGCTCCATGCGCGGCCGGCCCATCACCGTCGCCGCCATGTGCGCGGACATCCTGGCCCGCACGCTGGAGCGCTGCGCGGTCAAGACCGAGATCCTGGGCTTCACCACCCGCGCCTGGAAG
>JBHYDO010000187.1:0-9348 GCA_051860645.1 Roseococcus sp. | reverse complement strand
GGCGCGGCTGCGGCCCCGCCGGGCGTGGCCACCGACACCAGCAACCCGGCCAGCGTCGAGCCGCGCGCCGGCGCCACAAAGGTGGGCGGCCCGGCGGGCGGAACCGGCACGGCAGGCGGGGAGCCGGCGTTGCGCGGCGCTTCGCTCCCTCCGGGCGGGTCCCTGCGCGGCGGGTCGGTCGGCGGCGCGCTCATCGGCGGTTGCCCTGCGCGGGCGCGGCGCGGCGCCCCTCGCGCGTGGCGGGCGCGACCACCCCCTGCACGCGCTGCCCCGGCTGCCCCACAAGGCGCGAAACGCCGGTGTTCAGGTTCACCAGCGCTTCCTGCCCGTTCAGCTGGTTGGGCCCGCGCGTGATGCGCACATCGCCCAGCAGCCGCGCGAGGCCCGAGCCGGCGGCGTAGACCCCACGGTCGCCCCGCACCACCTCCTCGGCGCTGCGGATCTCGACATTGCCGAACAATTCCACCCGGTCGAGGCGCCCCTGCCCTG
Organism: Roseococcus sp.; assembly: GCA_051860645.1. Lineage (GTDB taxonomy): Bacteria > Pseudomonadota > Alphaproteobacteria > Acetobacterales > Acetobacteraceae > Roseococcus. The sequence continues at coordinate 8,859 of JBHYDO010000187.1, read as the reverse complement.
GCGGCGGTGCGGCCGCGCCCTGGGTTCCCGGCCTGGGCGCGGGCGCACGGGCGGCGGCGGCCTCGGGGTTGATCGCGTCCTCGAGCAGGTAGGCCACCAGCACGTCGGCGGTGATGCGCCGCCCGTCCTCGGTCACCACCAGGGCATTGCCGCGCGCCACGGCCATGCGCCGCTGCGTCCAGTATTCCAGGCTGTCACGCGCGGTGATGACCTGCTGCGGCGTGGTCAGGCTGATGTTGCGGCCCGACAGCACCAGGACCGCCTGGTCCATGTCATAGACCGCGCGGTCGCCGGTCGCGATGTCGGTGGCGGTGGAGATCCGCACATCCCCCTCCGCCTCCAGCCGCCAGATCTCGTTGTTGCCGCCCATCGCCTCGGTGCCGGGGCGGGGCGCGGGGGCGGCGCCGGCCTGCGGGCGATAGCGCGCCAGCAGCCGCGCGGCATCGACGGCCGTGCCGGCGCGCTCGGCCCGCGCGCCGCCGCGCGCCACCACCACCTGCTCGGCCTGGCGCCACTCGATGCCGTCATTGGCCGTGATGTCCACCGGCCCGCCCTGGCTGAGGTCGATGGTCTGGGCGGCGGCCAGGCCGGGTGCGGCCAGCAGCAGCGCCAGCAGGCGGAGGAGGCGGATCACTCGCGCGCCTCCAGCACCGCATGGGCACGGCCGGTGAAGATGACCACGGCGCCGCGGTCGCGCAGTTCGAAGCCCTCGGCATGGATGGTGCCGAAGGGGCCCTGCGCCCGGGTGGGGCTCTGCCCGCTGGCCGAGCCTTCCTCCACCTGGACCGCCGCGCGCTGGGTGCGGAACATCATGCCGTTATCGTGGAACACGGTCACCTCGCCCTCCAGGTCCAGCCGGCTTTCAGGGCGGTTGTATCGACCGCTGCGGCTCTCGAGATAAACCCAGCTGCCATCGCTGAGCAGCATGTCGGCCTTGGGCTGGTCCAGCTGCACGATCTCCTGCCCGGCCCGCTGCGCCTCCTCCGGGGCACCGGCGCCGCGCACCACGCGGCCGGTGCGGGCGGTGACGGTGTAGGGGCGGTTCATCTCGTCCAGCCCCTGGTAGCGGGGGGCCACGACCTGCAGCGCCTCCGGCGTCGGCATGGCGGCGCGGCGGAAGGAGAGGCGGCCGTCGCGCCCGTCGATCTCCGGCCAGAACAGGATCAGCGCGAAGAGCCCCGCCGCCAGCAGGGGGAGGCCAAGCTTGGCGACGCGCACGACCCAGCGGCGCCGCGCGATGGCGCCGGCGCTGGGCGTGGCGCGCGCGCGCGAGGGCACGAGGTTGCGCTGCCGCCCGGCCGGCAGCGCGGCGAAATCCGCGCGCCCGGGAAGGGGAATCGGCCGGTCACCGGGGGGGGGACTCGCCTGGCCGGATGCGGTGGGGTTGGGGGCCTTCATCGGAACAGAGGGCATCGGGTCGCGCCCATCGTCCAGCCAAGCCCCTTCACCCGCCGGGCGGGCCGGGGCGGCATGGAGTTGGCGCGGTCACGGCGTGAAATGGGCACCCGCCTTGTATGGGGGGCGGGCCCGCCCGGGGTCAAGGCAAGGAACGTGCCAAGGCCGCCCGGTCATGTTCCGAACTGTGTCCGCCCGCCCATTGCCGGGCCGGGCTCAGACCTTCTCCGACACCTTGATGGCCACCTTGCAGCCCAGCTTGATGGCGGCCGAGAGCAGGCGATAGCCCGGCGTCAGCTCCGCCTCGTTGGCGAGGCCGATGTCGCGGTGCTCCAGTTCCTCCGCGCGGAAGCGGGCGATGTCGGCGCGCAGCCGCGGCTCGTCCTCGCCCAGCGCCGATTCCTGTGCCTGGTAGTGCTCGTCGATCGCTTCCTCGACGGCCACGGTGCAGGCCATGGCGGCGCGCGCGCCCATGGCCGCCGTCGCCGCCCCCAGCGCGAAGCCCGCCACATGCCAGATGGGCAGCAGCGCGGTCGGGCGCACCCGGCGCTCGCGGATCAGGCGGGAGAAGGTGTCCAGGTGCTCCTGCTCCTGCTCCTGCATGTGGCGGATGGTGGGTTCGTGCCTCGTGCCGCGCAGCACGGCGAGCTGGCCCTGATAGATTCGCTTGGCGCCGTACTCGCCCGCATGGTCCACGCGGATCACCTCCTCGAGGTAGCGGCGGGGGGTGGTGCTCATGCGCGGCGGCTCCTTTCGGCGATGACGAGGGCGAACCCCGTCAGGGACAGCCCATAGATCAGGTTCAACGCGGCCATGGAAAGGGGGACGCCCGGAATGAGGTAGGCCGGCTCGTCGCAGGGCTTGGTGGGGACGGGGCGCAGCGCCTGCAGCATCTCCTCCACGCTCATGCCGGTGCCGCCGACCGCCGCGGCACAGCCCGGCAGGGGCGAGGGCCACCAGGCGAACTCCACCCCTACATGGAAGGCGGCGAGGCCGGCCGCGACAAAGGCCGCGAGCCCCGCGGCCCACAACAGCGGCCGACGCGCGGTGAAATGCGCCCCCAGCGCCAGCGCGGCCGCAGCCCAGTAGGGCCAGCGCTGCCACAGGCAAAGCTCGCAAGGGACGAGGTCGAGCCAGCTTTCGCTTCCGAGCGCGAAGAGGGGCGCCGCGGCGGCTAGCAGGGCGACGGGAAGGGCACCGAACATGGCCGCCGATGTGCCCTGTGCCCGGGCCTTCCGCAATGCCCGGGGCGCGCGTTACGCTGCCCGATCAATGGGAGGCTGAAAGTCCATGCTCAAGATCTGGGGCCGCGCGAGCTCGTCCAACGTCATGAAGGTGCTCTGGGTCTGCGAGGAGCTGGGCATCCCCTATGAGCGGGTGGACGCCGGCGGCGCCTTCGGCCGCACGCGCGAGCCGGACTACCTGGCCAAGAATCCCAACGCCCGCGTGCCCACCATCGAGGAGCCGGACGGCTTCAGCCTCTGGGAAAGCAACAGCATCTGCCGCTACCTGGTGGCGACGCGCGCGCCCGGCCACGCCCTGCACCCCGCCGACCCGCGCGCGCGGGCGCGAACGGAGCGCTGGATGGACTGGCAGCTCAGCCACCTCAACCCGCCCATGACGGTGGTGTTCTTCACCTATGTCCGCATCCCGGAGGCCGAGCGCGACATGGTCGCCACCGCCGCCGCCCGCAACGAGGCGGAGGCGCTGTGGGACATCGTGGAGGGCGCGCTGGCCGATGGCCCCTACCTGGGCGGTGCCGAGCCGAGCCTGGCCGACGTGGCGCTCGGCCCGCAGCTGCACCGCTGGCTGAACCTTCCCATCACCCGCAAGCCGCAGCCGCGAATCCAGGCGTGGTATCAGCGCCTGCTGCAACGGCCGGGCTTCGCCACCCACATCGCCGTCGCGATGAGCTGAGGAGGGGCGCCCATGCCCGAGGCCCGCACCACCATCACCCATGCCGAGGGCCGCGACTTCACCCGCGGCCTGCGCGCCTTCTTCGAATATGGCGACCTTGGCATCGCCAGCGCCACGGGTGGCGGCTTCGGCGCCCATGTGATCCGCGCCATCCCGGGCGAGCACCCGCAGCCGCAATGGCACCTGCACGAACTGGACTTCCAGATGGTGTGGGTGGTGCGCGGCTGGGTGCGCTTCGAATACGAGGATATCGGCGAGGTGACGCTGACCGCCGGCACCAGCGTCTACCAGCCGCCGCGCGTGCGCCACCGCGAGATCGCGCATTCGGACGACCTGGAGCTGGTGGAGATCACGGCGCCCGCGCAGTTCGAGACGAAGCTGGTCGACGGCCCCGTCTGAGCCGTCCGCCCCCCCGGACACCGCGTCCAAAAAAAATGGCGGTGCATTGCTGCACCGCCAAGTTAAGGGAGGAAACGTCCAAGAAAGCGGGCAGGAACCGAAATTCCTGCCGCCCAATCCTTATAGGCCGGAGATTGCTCGCACGCAAGCGAGTTTTTGCGTTGCAACATGGAAATCTCCGGCGCCCGCACGGGCAGGCGGCACGCGGCTTGCTACTCCACCCGCACCATGAAGAAACTCCAGGATATCCGCGGCGCCGCACGGCTTGCAGCCATCGTGCTCCTGATGGTGCCGGGCCTGCCGGCGGGCGGGGTCAGGGCCCAGCCCCTCACGCCCACGCAACTCTGCCGCGCCGCCATCGCAACGGCCGAGACCGAGGCCGGCATCCCCGCGGGGCTGCTGCAGGCCATCGGCCGGGTCGAATCCGGCCGCGCGGACCCCGTGACGGGCGAGTTCGGCCCCTGGCCCTGGGCGCTCAATGCCGAGGGGCGCGGCCATTTCTTCCCGGACAGGGCGGCAGCCATTGCCGCCGTGCAGGCGATGCGCACCCGTGGTGTGCGATTGATCGACGCCGGCTGCATGCAGGTGAACCTGCACGTCCACCCGCACGCCTTCCCCGACCTGGAGAGCGCCTTCGACCCGCTGGCCAATGCCCGCTACGCCGCCCGCTTCCTGACGGAGTTGCACGCCCGCTCAGCCGACTGGCTGGTGGCGGCGGGGCACTATCATTCCCACACCCCCCACCTGACCGAGGCCTACCGCACCCGCGTGGCCGCGGCCTGGCCACAGGCCCAGGCGCGCCTCGCCGAAGACCGCGCGCTGATGGGCCGGCGCGGTGGCGGCACCCCGCCGGTGGTGGCGCTCAGCAACGGGGTGGAGCGGGCGCAGATCCTTCCCTCGGCCGGCGGCACCGGGCGGGGGCTCGACGACTATCGCGCCCGACCGGTGCCGGTGACAGGGCGGGCACCCCTGGCGCTGGCGGCCGCCCCCGTGCCGCTCACCGCCGCCGCGCGCCGCCTGCCCTGGGTGCGCGCTCAGTAGACGGCGCGCCCGCCCGAGACGTCGAAGACCGCGCCCGTGGTGAAGCTGACGGCGTCCGAGGCGCAGAAGGCCGCCATCTCCGCCACCTCCTCCGGCAGGCCGAAGCGGCCCATGGGGATCTTGGACCTCATCCAGGCGACCTGCTCGGGCGTCATCTGCGCAAACAGCTCGGTCTCGACGGCGGCGGGCGTCAGGCAGTTCACCCGCACGCCGGTTTCGGCCAGCTCCTTGCCCAGCGACTTGGTCAGGCCGATCACCCCGGCCTTGGCGGCCGAATAGGCGCTCGCCATGGGGTTGCCGTCCTTGCCCGCGATGCTGGCGATGTTGACGATCCGCCCCGCATCGCGCGCCCGCATCCCCGGCACCGCGGCGCGGCAGCAAAGATAGACGCCGATGAGGTCCACCTCGATCACCTGGCGCCAGGCCTCCACCGGGTAGTCCTCCAGCCGGTGGTTGGGGCCGGTGATGCCGGCATTGGCCACCATGGCCCAGCACGGGCCCATGGCGGCCTCGGAGCGGGCGAGTGCCGCCTCGACCGCCGCGGCATCGGTCACGTCCACCACCTCGGCATGGGCGGCGAGGCGGGAGGCGGCCGCGTCCAGCGCCGCCGCATCGCGGTCCCACAGCGCGAGGCGGGCTCCGGCCGCCGCCAGGCGCTCGGCGATGGCGAGGCCGAGGCCCCGCGCGCCGCCGGTCACGACCGCCATGCGGCCTTCCAGATTCCTGCTGTGTTCCTTGGCCAACGGCGCCCCCTGCCCCTGCATATCTTGTCCGGAGGGGGTCACGGTGCGATGGTGCGGCCCGCATCGCAACACTCCGGTTGAGGGCCCCAGCGGGCGACCCCCGCGCGCAAGGGGTAAAAAAGGCAAGGACCGCATGGCCAAGATCAAGGTGAAGACCCCCGTCGTCGAGATGGACGGGGACGAGATGACGCGCATCATCTGGGGGTTCATCAAGGACCGCCTGATCCTGCCCTACCTCGACATCGACCTGAAGTATTACGACCTCGGCATCGAATACCGCGACCAGACCGACGACCAGGTGACCATCGACGCCGCCAACGCCACCAAGCAGTACGGCGTGGGCGTGAAGTGCGCGACCATCACGCCCGACGAGGCGCGCGTGGCCGAGTTCGGCCTCAAGAAGATGTGGCGCAGCCCGAACGGCACGATCCGCAACATCCTGGGCGGCACCATCTTCCGCGAGCCGATCATCTGCAAGAACGTGCCGCGCCTGGTGCCGCACTGGTCCAAGCCCATCGTGGTGGGCCGCCACGCCTATGGCGACATCTACCGCGCCGCCGAGACCAAGATCCCGGGTGCGGGCAAGGCCACGCTCACCTGGACGCCGGCCGATGGCGGCGCGCCGATCGAGCTGGAGGTGACCAACTTCCCCGCCGGCGGCGGCGTGATGATGGGCATGCACAACACCCGCGCCAGCATCGAGGGCTTCGCCCGCGCCAGCCTGAACTACGGGCTGAGCCGCGGCTACGCCGTGTATTTCAGCCACAAGAACACGATCCTGAAAGCCTATGACGGCGAGTTCAAGGACATCTTCCGCCGCGTGTTCGACACGGAGTTCGCCGACAAGTTCAAGGCGGCCGGCCTCACCTACGAGGACCGCCTGATCGACGACATGGTGGCCTGCGCGCTGAAGTGGGAAGGCGGCTATGTCTGGGCCTGCAAGAACTACGACGGCGACGTGCAGTCGGACATCGTGGCGCAGGGCTTCGGCAGCCTGGGCCTCATGACGTCGGTGCTGCTCAGCCCCGACGGCAACACGGTGGAGAGCGAGGCGGCGCACGGCACGGTGACCCGCCACTACCGCGAGCACCAGAAGGGCCGCGAGACCAGCACCAACCCGATCGCTTCCATCTTCGCCTGGACGCGGGGCCTGGCCTACCGCGGCAAGTTCGACAACACGCCCGACGTGACCGCCTTCGCCGAGGCGCTGGAGCAGGTGTGCATCGAGACCGTCGAAGGCGGGCAGATGACCAAGGACCTCGCCATCCTCATCGGCAAGGACCAGCCCTACCTCTCCACCCAGGCCTTCCTGGCCGCGCTGGACGAGAACCTGAAGAAGAAGATGGCCTGAGCAGGCCGACCCGCACCGGGCCAAGCCCCGGCGCGACTTTTCCTCGCGCGCCGTGCAGCTTGCCCGGCGCGACCTTTCCTCGCGCGCCGTGCAGCTTGCCCGGCGCGACCCCCAGGACGGAGCGACGCGCCATGCATGTGGACTACTACTACTCGCTGAACTCCCCCTGGGCCTATCTCGGCTCCGCGCGCTTCGAGGCGATGTGCGCCAGATACGGCGCCACCGTCTCGCCCTTCCCGGTGGATTTCGGGATGATCTTCCCGGCCTCCGGCGGCCTGCCCCTGCCCAAGCGCGCGCCCCAGCGCCAGGCCTACCGGATGATGGAACTGGCCCGCTGGAGCCGATTCCACGGCATCCCGCTCAACCCGCAGCCCGCCGCCTTCCCTTTTGCCGAACCGCCCATCGCCGCGGCCGTGATCGCGCTGCGCGAGACGCAGGGTGTGGTGCCGGCCATCCAGCTGTCGCACCGCATCATGCGCGCCCTCTGGGCCGAGGAAGCGAACCCCGCCGACCCCGCCACCTTCGCAACCCTCGCCGCCGAGTGCGGTCTGGACGGCCCCGCCCTCCTGAAGCTGGCCGAGGACCCGCGATGGATGGACCGCCGCGCCAGTGACAGCCAGGCGGCGCTGGAGCGCGGCGTCTTCGGCGCGCCGACCTTCGTCATCGAGGGCGAGATCTTCTGGGGCCAGGACCGGCTGGACTTCGTGGAAAGCAAGCTCGGGGGCGCATGACCGGCTGGCCGCTTTCGCCGCTCGACCTTGCCGCCCTCGTCATCTTCCTGGGCTGCTGGTCAGGCTATTCGGCGGTGGTGGACCGCATCCCCTCCGTCCAGGCGCGCTCGGTCATCGCGGCCATGGACGAGCACCGGCGCGTCTGGATGCGTGCCCTGCTGACCCGCGACAACCGCATCAGCGACACGGCCATCATCGGCAACCTGATGGCCAGCACCTCCTTCCTGGCCAACACCTCCATCTTCATCCTGGCCGGCCTCGTGGCGCTGCTGGGCGCGCCCGACCTCGGCGCGCGGGTGCTGGCCGCCCTGCCCTTCAGCCAGCCACCGGGCAGCGAACTGGCCTGGGAGATGCGGATCATCCTGCTGGTGTTCATCTTCGTGCGCGCCTTTTTCGAGCTGACCTGGGCGCTGCGGCAGTTCAACTACTGCTCCATCGTGGTGGGCGGGATCGGCCTGGGCGCGGCGGCGTTGCCCCAGGCGGAGATGGCGGCCGAGGTCGCCAACCGCGCGGCACGGCACTTCAACACGGGGCTGCGGGCCTACTACTTCGGGCTCGCGGCGCTGACATGGATACTTCACCCGGTGGCGCTGATCCTGGCCTCGCTGCTGGTGCTAAGGGAGTTGCATCGGCGGGAGTTCCGCTCGGTGGTGCGGGAGGCCCTCACACGTGGATAGCATCGCACGCCATTTGATGGCGCTGTCGCGGCGTGGGGCACTCAAGGGCGCCAGCGGCCTCGCCGCCCTGGCCGCGCTGCAGCCGCACCGCGCGCGGGCGCAGGCCCCCGGCCCGCTCTTCACGCTCGGCGTCGCCTCGGGCGATCCCTGGCCGGATTCGGTGGTGCTTTGGACCCGCCTCGCCCCCGCCCCGCTGGAGGAAGGCGGCGGCATGGGGCCCGACCCCGTGCCCGTGGCCTGGGAGGTGGCCGAGGATGACGGCTTCCGCCGCGTCGTCGCCCGTGGCGAGGCCCTGGCCCGCGCCGAATCGGCGCACAGCGTCCATGTCGAGGCCGGCGGGCTGCGCCCCAGCCACCGCTACCACTACCGCTTCACCGCCCGCGGCCAGCAAAGCCCCGTGGGCCGCACCCGCACCGCGCCGGCGCCGGGCGAGGCCGCGCCGATCAACTTCCTCAACGCCGGCTGCCAGCATTACGAGCACGGCCATTTCACCGCCTGGCGCCACGCCGCGGCCGAGGAGGACATCGCCTTCGTCTTCCACTATGGCGACTATATCTACGAATATGCCGGCCGCTGGCCCGGCCAGCATGGCTGGGGCCCGCTCA
>JBHYDO010000186.1:0-9431 GCA_051860645.1 Roseococcus sp. | reverse complement strand
CATCCCGGCCTATGACGCCGAGGGCAAGCTCGCGGTCGGCGACTTCACCGCGCAGATGAACCAGGTGATGGCCATCATCACCAAGATCCTGAAGGAGGCCGGCGCGGGCTGGGACCGGGTGGTGAAGGTGAACGTCTTCCTCACCCGCCGCGAGGATTTCGAGGAGATGAACCGCATCTACGCGGCCCACTTCCCCGACGGCAAATACCCCGCCCGAACCACATGCATCGTCTACTCGCTGCCGCGCCCCAACTTCCTGCTGGAGATCGAGTGCACGGCCGTTCTCGACTGAGCGCCTCTCAGTCGAACCGGCTGTCGATGCAGGCTGCATACCCGGGGTGGTGGGTCATCGCACCCGCCCCCACCATCGAGAGGGCCAGCCGGTCCAGCGCCGCCTCGGGCAGCCGGGTGGTGCCTTCCCACAGGCCGAGCGACTTGTAGCGTGACACCGCCGCCAGCAGGTGCGCGGGCTTCGTGTCGGTGAAGCGGGGTGCCAGCAGTTCCGCGATCTGCGCGGGCGTGCTGGCGGCGATCCATTGCAGTGCCTCCCCGAGGGCCGCCACCGCGCCTCGGAAGGCAGCCTCCTTTTCCGCGATGCGCGGCGCGACGGCGTAGAGCGCGCTGTAGGCCGTGGGCCCGCGGCTGGCCGCCGCATACCACAGCGCCGCCCCATGTTCCTCCAGCGCCGAGGCGAAGGGTTCGAACAGCAGCACCGCGTCCACCTCGCCGGCGAGCAGGGCGCGGGCACCCTCGCCCATGGGCATGAAGCGAATGCCGGGCATGGCGGCCGGGTCCACGCCCGCGTCGCGCAGATCCTGTTGCAGGCACCACCAGGGGGTCGGCACCTCGGAGGGGATGGCGACGCGCATGGATGCCAGTTTCGCCATGGCGAAGCCCGGCCGCGCGCCCATGCCCATGAGAAGAAAGGGGTCGCGCATGATGGCGGCGCCGAAGCTGCGCAGCGGGCTGGCTTCGCTGCGGCTGCGCTCCAGCATGGGGCGCATGGGGCCGGACCAGGCCAGGTCCGCGCTGCCATCCAGCAGGCGGCCGGCGGCGGCGTCGGGCGTGCCGGCGGTCTCGATGCGGATGTCCGCGCCATGGGCGGCGAACAGCCCGCGGTCAAGCGCCACGTAGTAGGGCGTGTAGAAGACCGCCCGGAACGGCTCCATCAGCAGAAGCTGGGCCATGGCTCAGGCCCGCCGCAGGATGGGTAGCCAGCGGGCGCCTTCCTCCTGGCTGGTGCGGGCCAGGGTGGCGGCGTCGCTGCCGATCACCTCGATGCCGCGCTCGGCGAAGCGGGCGCGCACGGCGGGGTCGGCCAGCACCTTGCGCACGGCGGCGCCGAGCGTCTCCAGGATGGGCGCGGGCGTCGCCGCCGGCGCCAGCATCATCTGCAGCGAAGAGGTCTGGTAGCCGGGCACGCCCGCCTCCGCGATGGTCGGAAGGTCGGGCAGCATGGCCGAGCGCCGCGCGGTGGTGACGGCGATGCCGCGCACCCGCCCGTCGCGGATCATGGGCGCCAGCAGCGTCTGGCTGTCGATCATCATGTCCACGCGCCCGGCCAGCAGGTCGGTCACGGCGGCCGGCGTGCCGCGGTAGGAGACGATGGTGAAGTTCACGCCCGACATGCTCTTGAGCAACTCGCCTGCCAGGTGCGAGGCGGCGCCGATGCCTGTGGTCGAGAAAGTGGCGTCCCCCCCGCGCGTGCGCAGCCAGGCGAGAAGTTCCTGCAGGTTCTGCGCCGGCACGCCGGGATGCACGCTCAGCACGAAGGGCTGCTCGCTGATCAGCGAGATGGGCGCGAAATCGGCCACGTTGTCGAAGCCCGCATCGGGGAACAGCGCCGGAATCACGCTGTGCGCCGCTCCCGTCACCAGGATGGTGTATCCGTCCGGCGCCGCGCGGGCCACCTGGCGCGCGCCGATGGTGGTGCCGGCGCCGCCCAGGTTCTCGACGACGAAGGTCTGCCCCAGTTCCTGCCCCAGGGGTTCGGCCAGCAGTCGCGCAGTGACGTCGATGAGACCGCCCGCATTGAACGGCACCACGATGCGTACGGGCCGGTCCGGATAGCGTGGCTGGGCGTGCGCCACGGTGGGGGCGAGGGCCACGGGAGTGAAGGGGAGGCTGGCCGAGGCGGCAAGCAGGGTGCGGCGGCGGGTCATGGGCGTCTCCGGCGAGTGGTTCGCCCGGAGAAGACCGCCTCCTCCCCCGGTTGTCAAAGCTGGCGCGCCCCGAAAACGGGCAAACATGCCCTTCACAACGGGTGAAGTTGCATGATTGCCCGCAAAGACGTCAGGCGGCGACCACCCCCGGCCGCGCACCCAGGATATGCGCTATGGCATAGGTCAGGTCGGGCCGGTTCAGCGTGTAGAAGTGGAACTCGTCCACGCCGTTCGCCTGCAGGATGCGCACCTGCTCGGCGGCCACGGTGGCGGCCACCATGCGCCGCGTGGCCTCGTCCTCCTCCAGGCCTTCGAACAGCTTCTCCAGCCACAGCGGCACCGAGGCGCCGCACATGGCCGAAAAGCGCTTCACCTGCGCGAAGTTGGACACCGGCAGGATGCCCGGCACGATCGGCACTGTGATGCCGCGCGCATGGCACCGGTCGAGGAAGCGCAGGTAGATGTCCGTGTCGAAGAAATACTGGGTGATGGCGCGGTTGGCGCCGGCGTCGATCTTGCGCTTCAGGAAGTCGAGGTCGGCATCGGCGTTCAGCGCGGCCGGGTGCGTCTCCGGATAGGCGCCCACGCTGATGTCGAAGTCGCCGATGCGGCGCAGGCCGCGCACCAGGTCCTCGGCCTGGGCGTAGCCGCCCGGATGGGGCGTGTAGCTGGATGCGCCCGCCGGCGGGTCGCCGCGCAGGGCCACGATGTGGCGAACGCCGGCGGCGAGGTATTCGCGTGCCACCTCGTTCACCTCGTCCTGTGTGGCGCCAACGCAGGTGAGGTGCGCCGCCGGCGTCAGCGAAGTCTCGCCCGCCAGGCGCGCCACCGTGTCATGGGTGCGGCTGCGGGTGGAGCCGCCCGCGCCGTAGGTCACGGAGACGAAACGCGGCGCCAGCGGTTCGAGCCGGCGGATGCAGGTCCAGAGATCGGCCTCGAGCTTGTCGTTCTTCGGCGGAAAGAACTCGAAGGAGAGCTTGGGGGCCGGCAAGGCGGCAGGGGCGGGCAGGCTGCCGATGCGTGGCCCGGTCAGCCAGCGTTCGAGCGTGTTCGGGGGAGCGGTGTCCATCCACGCGGAATGGGGTCTTGCGCGGGTTTTCGCAAGGGGTTCCACCTGCGCCACAGGGCCAGCCCAGGCATGCCCCGGGTCCGTGCGGTGGGTGGGGAAGCTTGCCTTCGGGAGGGGTGTGTGTTTTCCTCAATCGTCAGCCGCGTCGCGGCGCGACTTCCCATGGGCCGCGGGCCCGGAAAGGTCTTCGTCCGGCCATGCGCCTCCCTCGGTTCCGTGCCCTTCGTTTCGTCGCCCCGGCCCTGATGCTCGGCCTTGCCGCCTGCGCCACGCCGCCGCCTGCGAGCGAGCCTGAGGCGCTGGAGGAGTTCCGCGCCGCGAACGACCCGCTGGAGCCGCTGAATCGGGGGCTCTACCGGGTCAACGAGGCCGCCGACACGCTGGTGATCCGGCCCGCCGCCGAGATCTACCGCTTCTTCCTGCCATCCGAGGTGCGGCTCGGCATTCGCAATGTGCTGAACAACCTGCGTGGTCCCACCATTCTGGCCAGCGACCTGCTGCAGGGCGAAGGCGGGCGCGCGGGGCGCACCGCATCACGCTTTGCCATCAACTCCACTCTGGGGCTGGCCGGCATCTTCGACGTAGCCGACCGCGCCTTCGGCATTCCCGGCCACAGTGAGGATTTCGGCCAGACACTGGCGGTCTGGGGCGTGGGTTCCGGGCCATACCTCTTCGTGCCCGGCCTCGGCCCAAGCAACCCGCGCGACCTTGTGGGGTTTGGGGTGGACGTGGTGCTTTCCCCCTGGTTCTGGTTTGGCCAGGGGATCACCGTCGAGGCGCTGAACCATGCCCAGACGGGCGCCACCATCCTGGACACACGCGCGGGGCTCATCACGACATTGGACGACATCAACCGAACCTCCCTCGACCCCTACGCCACCATCCGCAGCGCGACCCGGCAACGCCGCGCGGCCGAAATCCGCAACGATGCGGCACCGGCCGGCACGCGCACCGGGCTTGCGCCATGAGGGCGGTGACGCGCCGGCTGGCGCTTGGTCTGCTCGCCCTGCCGGCGCTGGCGCCGCTGGGCTTTCCCGCGCGCGGTCAGACCATGGACACGGGCCGGGCCACCACCTTCATCACGACCACCGGCGAGGAACTGGTGGCCGTGCTGAACAGCGATGCCCCCGTGGCGCGCCGGCGGGACCAGGTGGCCGCCATCCTGCGCCGCGCCGTGGATGTGGAAGGCACCGGCCGCTTCATCCTCGGCCGCTGGTGGCGGGTCGCGACGCCCGAGGAGCAGCGGGAATATCTGCGTCTGTTCGAGGAGACGCTGATCCGCAATCTCGCGGCGCGCTTCGGCGACTTCCAGGGCGTGCGTTTCTCGGTGGGCCGCAGCCAGGCCCGCAGCGAGGACGACGTTCTGGTGACCACCGTGGTGGAGCGCCCCAGTTCCCCCACCGTCACGCTCGACTGGCGCGTGGCAGAGGTCGCCGGCCAGCCGCGCATCGTGGACCTGGTGGCGGAGGGCGCTTCGCTGCGGCTGACCCAGCGCAGCGAATACAGCTCCGTCATCACCCGCAACGGCAACCGCGTCTCGGCCCTGCTCGACGCCATGCGCAGCCAGATCGCACGGATGGGCTGACGCCGGGCCGGGCGCCGCCGCCATGGAAGTGGTGCAGCTTGTCCTGGTGCTGATGGGGGCCTGCGTGCTGCTGGCCGTCCTCGCCCGCGCCGCCGGCCTGCCCCACGCTGTGGTGCTCATCCTGGCCGGGATGGTGCTGGCCTTCATCCCCGGCGTTCCGGGCGTGACGCTCGACCCTGCCCTGGCGCTGGCCTTCTTCCTGCCGCCGCTGCTCCAGGCCAGCGCCTACCGCACCGACTGGAAGGCCTTCCGCCGCGACCTGCGGCCCATCCTGCTTCTGGCGGTGGGGGCGGTGCTCTTCACCGCCTTCCTGATGGGCGCGTTGGCCCGCGTCCTGGTGCCGGAGATGCCCTGGGCCGCGGCCATCGCCCTCGGCGCCATCCTGGCACCCCCCGACGCGGTGGCGGCGGCCGCCGTGCTGCAGCGCCTCAATCTGCCGCGCCGCCTCGTCACCGTGCTTGAAGGCGAGAGCCTGATGAACGATGCCACGGCGCTGGTGCTCTACCGTTTCGCCATCGCGGCGGTGGCGGCGGGCAGCGTGGCGCCGCTCGAGGCTGCGGGCAGCTTCCTGCTGGTGGCGGCGGGCGGCATCGCGGCTGGCTTTCTGGTGGCGCGCGGCACGCTTTGGGCCATGGCGCGGCTGGACGATACGCTGCTGGAGACGGCGCTCTCCTTCCTGGCCTGCTATGGCGCCTTCTTGGCGGCCGAGGCGCTCGGCACCTCCGGCGTCATGGCGGTGGTGACCACGGGTATCCTCCTCGGCCGCGCGCAGCACCGCGTCTTCTCGGCGCGCACGCGGCTGGAATCGCGGGTGGTGTGGCAGTTCGTGGAATTCGTGCTGACCTCGCTCGTTTTCATCCTGATCGGGCTGCAGCTGAAATCCGTGCTCGCGGGGCTGGCCGGGCGCGGGATGATGGGACTGGCCTGGCTCGCCTTCGCCATCTCGGCCGGCCTCATCGCCTCGCGCTTCCTCTGGGTCTTCGTGGTGGGCGGCGCGCAGGCGCTTTTGGGCGAGCGGACGCCGGTGGCGCAGCTCACCGTGCTGTCCTGGGCGGGGATGCGCGGCGTGGTGTCGTTGGCGGCGGCCATTGCGCTGCCGCTCGACTTCCCCGAACGCGAGTTGATCGTGTTCCTGGCCTTCTGCGCCATCCTCGCCACGCTGGTGGTGCAGGGCACGACGCTGGGCTGGGTGATCCGCCGCCTGGGTCTCGTGCAGCCTGCGCATGCGGATGGCATCGACCCGCTGGAGGCCGCGCTGCGCCACCAGGCGGCGCAGGCGATGCTGGGCGCCATCGAGGCGCGCGCGACCGACGTGCTCTACGGCCCCATGGCGCAGGACCTTCTGGCTGAGCATCGCGACCGCGCAGCGCACCTGGCCCGCGTGGCCCGCGGCGGCGGGGCGGCGGCGGCCGAGCGCGCCGCCCGCCGGGCGCTGCGCCTGGAAGGGCTGGAGGCCGCCCGCGCCGTACTGCGCCAGCACCATGAGCGCGGCGACACGCCCGAGGAGATGCTGACCAAGCTCACCCAGGAACTGGACTTCGAGGAGAACCGGCTGCGCCGCGCGCTGGGCTGAGTGGAATCGGCCCTGCGCCCCTATATGGGCCAGCCATGACCCTCGCCGCCACATTGCAGGACGCCCGCCGCGCCCTGCTCGACCTCTCCACCCGCAACCGCCTGCTGGCCCTGCCCGGCACCGCCCGCGCGCGCGGCGTGCTGCGCATCGAGGGCGAGCGTGCCGCCTTCGTGGTGGAGCGGCTGGCCGCCGGCCGCGCCTTCGGCTTCGAGGCGACCGCGGCGAGCCAGGCCCGCGGCCGCCGCAAGTCCGAGGGGGTGCGCGCCGCCAGCGGCACCGCCACCGAGGCCGAATGGCAGGAGGACGACCACCTGCGCGTGGCCCAGCCGCCCGAGGACCTGGCCCGCCGCCTGCGAGACATCCTGACCGACGCCCGCACCACCCGCGAGGAAAGCGGCGTGCCCAGCCTGTTCCTCGGCGTGGGCGGGCTGCACTGGCGCGACCCGGGCACGCCCGCCACGCCGCGACTGGCGCCACTGGCGCTGATCCCCGCCACGCTGGAGCGCGAGGGTGCCACCAGCCGCTTCCGCCTGCGTGGCAACCCGGAGGAGGTGGTGGAGAACCTCTCGCTGCGGGAGAAGCTCGCCGCCGAGTTCCAGATCACGCTGCCGGAGTTTTCCGAGTACGACCCCGCCGCCTGGGCGGAAGCGGTGGCCGCCGCCACCACGGGGCGCGAGGGCTGGTCGGTGGACCCGGACGCGATGGCGCTGGGTCTCTTCGCCTTCACCAAGTTCCTGATGTGGCGCGACCTGGACCCGGAGACCTATCCGGGCCTCGTCGCCCACCCCCTGCTACGCCGCCTGCTCGATCACGTGCCGCCGCCGCCCGAGCCCGTGCCCTTCGCCGATGACGCCGATGTGGACGCGGAAATCCCGGTGGAGAAGCTCGACCATGTGCAGGAGATGGACGGCAGCCAGGCGCTGGCCGCCGAGGCGGTGCGGCGCGGCCATTCGCTGGTGGTGCAGGGCCCGCCGGGCACGGGCAAGAGCCAGACCATCGTGAACATCCTGGCCCAGGCGGTGCTGGACGGGCGCAGCGTGCTCTTCGTGGCCGAGAAGGCCGCCGCGCTGGAGGTGGTGAAGCGCCGCATGGACAGCATGGGCCTGGGGGCCGCCGTGCTGGAGCTGCACAGCGGCAAGCCCAGCAAGCGCGCCGTGCTGGACGAGCTGCGCGCGACCCTCGCCTTGCCGCCCGCCATCCCCCGCGCGCGGGAGGAGGCCATCCAGCGCCTGGGCGAATTGCGCGGGCGCCTGAACCGCCACGCCGCCGCCATGCGCGCGCCGGTGGGCGAGAGCGGGATGGTGGTTCAGGAGGTGATCGCCCGCCTCGCCGCGCTGCGCGCCCAGGGCGCCACCCCGCCCGGCTTCACCCTCGACGCCGGCGCCTGGAACGCCGCGCGCATCACAGCCCTGCGCGCCGCCGTGGCGGAGCTGGTCGCGCGGCTGCCCGGTGCGCGCAGCCCTTGGCGCGGCGTGCGGCCCGATTTCGACACGCTGGCCGCCGAGCGCCTGCTGGCCGACCTGCCTCGCCTTCTGCGCGCCTTTGCCGCCTGCCCGGGCGGCGTGGCCGAGGCCCGTGCGGCGCGCGACGCCGAGGCGCTGCGGGCCGAGGCGCCCATGCGCCCGGACGCGATGCCCGCCGCCCGCGCGCGCCTCGCGGACCTCCAGCGCCTCGACGCCTTCGGCCATGACCCGCGCTTCCTGGCCGGCGCCTTGCAAGCCCACGGGTTGGTGGAGGCCTGGACGGTGCTCTCGCAGCCCGGCGGGTTGCTGGGCTTCCTTAACACCGCCCGGCGCGACGCCCAGCGCCGCCTTGCCGCCGCCCTGCGAAACCCGGAGGACGCCGCCGCGCTGGAAGCCCTGCTCGCGGCGCAGGAGGCGGCCCGGCGGCTCGGCCATGGGCCGGAGCCGGCGGGGCTGGCCGCCGTGGCCCTGGCGCGCGAGATCGGTTGGATGGAGGCGCACGCCCAGCGCCTCGCCCTGCCAGGACCGACGCCAGCCCAGGCCGAGGCACTGGCCGCGTGGGAGCCGTTGCACGCAGCGACCGGCCTGCCCGCGCCCCCCTCCTTCGCCGCACTCGCCGAGCTTCTCGCCGGCTGGGCCGCCGAGCCGGAGGGGCTCGCCGCCTGGCAGGGCTGGGCACGGGCAGTGGCCGCCGCGCCGGAGCTCGCCCCCATCGCCACCTCGCTGGAGGCCGGCACGCTGCCGCCAGAGGCGGCCGAGACCGCCTTCGACTTCGCCCTGCTGGAATGCCTGCGCGGCCTGGCCCTGCGCCAGCACCCCGCGCTGGCCGGCTTCGACGGTGAGGGCGCGGACCGCCTGGTGGCCGACTTCCGCCACGCCGACGCCGCCCGCGTGCGCCTCGCCCGCCACGAGGCGGCCGCGGTGCATGCCGGACGCATCGCGGAACTCCGCAATGGCGTCGAGCCCGCCGCACTCGCCTTCCTGCGCGGCGAGTTCGAGCGCAAGCGCGGCCATGCGCCGGTGCGCGTGGTGCTCTCGCGCGCCGCGCCGCTCATCCGCCAGGCCAAGCCCATCCTGATGATGAGCCCGCTGTCCGTCGCGCAATTCCTCGGCAACCCGCACCACGCGACGCTGCCGGGCTTCCCCGAATTCGACCTGCTGGTGATGGACGAGGCCAGCCAGATCGAACCCGTTGACGCGCTCGGCGCTATCGCCCGCGCGCGCCAGGTGGTGGTGGTGGGCGATGACCGGCAGATGCCCCCCACCCGCTTCTTCCAGCGCATGACCGAGGATGACGACGAGGCCCCGCAGGACGAGGACGCCACCCTCGCCGCGCGTGATGTGGAGAGCATCCTGGGCCTGGCCAACGCCCGCGGCATTCCGCGCATGATGCTGCGCTGGCACTACCGCAGCCGGCACGAAAGCCTGATCGCGACCTCCAACGCCGAGTTCTACGAGAACCGCCTGCTGGTGCTGCCCTCGCCGCGTCCGCGCAGCGCCGAACTCGGCCTTTCGCTGGTGCGGGTGGATGGGCGCTTCGTCGCCAGTGGCAACGCGGCCGAGGCGGAGGCCGTGGCCC
>JBHYDO010000185.1:0-9555 GCA_051860645.1 Roseococcus sp. | reverse complement strand
GAGGTCGGCGGGGCTCCCGGCAGTAGGGGCCGATGACCGGCACCCGAAGACCAGGAAGGACCGGCCTGTCGCGGAACACGATCCGCAAATATCTGCGGTCCGAGACGGTGGAGTGTGGATCGGCTGACTGGGGGGCCCAGAGCGGCACCAGGGTGCGCAGGGTATCAGAAGTGATTTCAGGACCTTCCGGTGGGAACCCCGACGCCGAAAGGGGTCCCGTTAACGCGCTTACTCACAGGCTGATCACCATCGCCACCTACACCGCGACCTTTATCGCGGATTTCTGCTTCCACGGACTGACCGACCCGAGGCCGACCGACCGCGCCATGCCGGCGCGGCAGGCCTTGCCGCTGCGGCGCAACAAAAAACACCCGCAATGCCCTGAGCCCCGCGCACTACGTCGCCGCGCGGGCAAAGCGCACACGAACCCGGCCCAGCCCGTCCGTCTTGACCCGGAGGCCGTTCGTCGGCCTAGGCTCCGGCTGATGCCAGCCATGCCATCCCTTCTGACGCTTCGCATCTTCGTCGTGTCGGCGCGCACGCTCAACCTGTCCCGCGCAGCCGAGGCGCTGAATCTCACGCAGGGGGCTGTCAGCAAGCACGTCAAGGCGCTGGAGGAACGGATGGGGTCGGCGCTGTTCACGCGCCATGCGCGCGGCCTGCAACTGACCGAGGCGGGGCGCGCCTATCTCGGCGGCATCCAGGCCGGCCTTGCCGCGATAGACGAGGCGGAGGCCCGGGTTGCCGACCTGCGCAAATGCGGCAACCGAATCACCCTCGCGGTGCCGCCGGCCGTTGCCGCCTGGGTCGTGCCCGCCATCGCCGCCTTCATGACGCAGCACCCGGACCTGACGGTGGTCATGCGCCCGCGCATTCCCTCCGCCCAGCCCGGCGCGACCGCGGTTCCTCCCGACGCCGAGATCCGCTTCGGCGAAGGAGGGTGGCCCGGCATGCGCTCCCGCTACCTGCTGGGCAGGGAGACCTGCATGGTCGGCAGCCCGGGCCTGATGGCGAGCCTTGGGCTCACAAGGCCCGCGGACCTCGCCGCACGTCGCGTGCCGGTCCTGCGCCACATCCTGGTGCCCCAGGCTTGGCCCACCTGGCTGGCTGCGATGCAGGTGTCGCCGGACGCCGTCGAGGCGACGATCGCCTCAGAGTACGAGCAGTACTCGACCCTCCTGGCGGCCGCCCTCGCCGGGCTGGGCGCCGCCGTCGTGCCGCGCTTCCTGGCGGCGGAGCACCTGCGCGCAGGGTCGATTGTCGCGCCCTTCTGAGAGCAGGTGCTGCTGCGGTCCGGATATCACCTCGCCATCCCCGATGGGATGCGCCACAGCGCACCGCTGCTCCTGTTCGCCGACCACCTGGCCCGGGAGGCCGCGCGCGTCGGGCGGGCCGCCGCCTGGCCCCGGCCGACACGACGGGACCCAGGCTGAGACATTCCATATGGGAATAGGCCGTTCTGAAACGTCTCTTCTCCGATGCCCCGCCCTCGGCTGGATTGTCACCCGTGGGGACGAAACCGACAGACGCCGCCGATGCGACATCCGACGCGGCTATGGCGGCACCCGCGGCCTGCGGTGGGCTAGGCGCGCCCGCACCGCCTGTGGCCGAGCCGGAACCTCCGGCACGACATGCCACGGGCAACCGGCTTCGCGCCGGGGGAACGGCCGCAGGCCAGGCAGTGCGGAGCTTCACCACGAAACAATCCGGGAGGAACACCATGACGTCACAAGCACGAACCCATTCAGCCGCGGCGGATGCCGTCCTTCGGCGCCGGAGCCTGGGCCTCGCGCTCGGCCTTGCGCTGGCGGCGCCCGTGCTGTCCCGAGGGGCCGCCGCCCAGGAGGCTTGGCGGCCGCAGCGACCCGTGCGGATCATCGTGCCGTACACGCCGGGCAATATCACCGACATAGCCGCCCGGCTGCTGGCGGCGAACCTGCAGCAGGCGATGGGTCAATCCTTCGTGGTCGAGAACCGCGCCGGCGCCGGCACCGTCATCGGTACCGAGGCGGTGGCCCGGGCCCCGGGCGACGGACTGACGCTGCTGCTGACCGGCGCGCCCTTTGCCACCAATGTCGCGCTGCTGCCGCGGCTTCCCTATGACCCCGAACGCGACCTCACGCCCGTCACGCTGGTCGTGTCCAACCCACTGGTCCTGGTGGTGCATCCGGGTGTTCCGGCCCGCACGCTGGAGGAGTTCCTAGCACTCGCGCGGGCGCGCGCCGGCGCGGTTCAGCTCGGCTCGGGAGGGAATGGCACGCTGTCCCACATGGCCGCGGAGTTGCTGGCCCGTGAGGCGCGGGCGGAGATAACCCACGTGCCCTACCGAGGCGGCTCCGCTGCCGTGGCCGATGTGATCGGGCGCACCATCCCGGGGATGTTCGACAACCCCTCCTCCGCGATCCCGCAGATCACGGCCGGGCGCTTCCGCGCGCTGGCCACAACGGGCGCCGAGCGCAATCCGGCCCTGCCCGAGGTTCCCACTGTGGCCGAGGCCGGCCGTATGCCGGGCTTCGAGGTGACCAACTGGTTCGGCCTCTTTGCCCCCGGCACCACCCCGCCCGAGCTTGTGCAGGCCATCGGCGCGGCCTTCGCGAGCCAGCTTCGGAGCGAGGCGGTGCGCGCGCGCTTCGCCGCGGACGGCGTCACGACCGGCGGCAACTCCCCGGTCGAATTCGCCAGCTTCATCAGGGCGGAAACGGCAAAATGGGGCCAGATCATCCGCGAGCGCGGGATTCGCGCCGAATGAGCCCCGGGCGGGGTGCGTCGAAGGGGAAGCACCAGAGCCGCAACGACCCGCAGCGCCGCCCACTCTGACGCATGCTGGCCAGGCGCATGCTGGGCGGGCACTAGTGGCTGGGAAGAGGCGCACGGCCGCCCCGAGACGCTCCGCGGCGGCCGCCGTGTCGAGCATCGCCGGCGTGACGCCGCGGGATGCCCCCTGCAGCGGCCCGCCTCGCATGGGGGCGGCCCGCCGCGCCCTCATCCTCCGCCGCCAACGACACCACTGCCTCGGTCATTGCAGTCACTTCGGACCGAACCACCCGCACCTTGCGCTGCGTCGATCACGGCTGGCCCAGCGTCCGGCATGCCCGGCGCTCGGAGACCCCGAGCACCGACCGCACATGCCGCGCGCCAGCACGACGGCGCTCGGGGCCTCGAAGTTTCCCTCCGCGGCTTCTTTCAGGATCAGCTTCTCCAGCGTCAGCTCCGCCACCGTCCGTTCCATCTGCACATTCTCGCGCTCGAGATCCTTCAGCCGCCGCGCCTGATCGACCTTCAGGCCGCCGCATTCAGAGCGCCAGCGATAAAGCTAGCCTCCGACAAACCAAGCCCGCGGCAGATGTCCCCGACTGTCTGACCCTGCGCCAGTTCCCCTCAGCCTGCCGCAGAAGGCCGATGATCTGCTCTGCTGTATGACGCTTCCTCGGCATCCATGCCTCCTTCCAAGAAGGGCAACGCTCTCATCCAAGGTGGATCCCAGTCAGGGGGGAAGGTCACGTCCTTGTTCTTTGAGCCCCCGTCCGCGAACGGCGGCAGCCCACCTTCAGGCTTCACCAAGCTTCATGAACCGCCCGGTTGACATCATTCGGAAACTCACCAGTTTCCAATCTCCCAACAGCAACTCGCCGAGGCATCCACGTGGCTGCGCCAAACCCTGCCCCTCGCCCTTCCGGTCCCATCGGGCTGGCGCGCCTCCGGCATGGCGGGATGCGCGCCATGGGCCTCGCGCTGCTGCTTGCCGCGGCCGCTTGCAACGAGTCCCCCGGCGGCGCCGCCGCCCAGCGCGCTCCTGCGGCGGCCACGCCGACCTCAGTGACCGTGGTCACGCTGCAGCGGGTCGAGGTGCTGGTCAGCACCACCCTGCCGGGCCGGACCGCGCCGTTGCGCGCCGCCGAAGTCCGCCCCCAGGTGGGTGGCGTGCTGCAGGAACGCCTGTTCACCGAGGGCGAGCGCGTCACCGCGGGCCAGCCCTTGTTCCAGATCGCCGCCGCGCCCTTCGAGGCCGCGGTGCAGCGCGCCGAGGCGCAGCTTGCCCGCGCCGAGGCCTCCGTGCGCGCCGCCACCGGCACCGCCACGCGCTTTCGCACGCTGGCCCGGGCCCAGGCGGTGAGCGAGCAGAACCTGGAAAACGCCGAGGCCGCCCTGCGCCAGGCTCAGGCGGATGTGATGTCCGCCCGCGCTGCGCTGGACACGGCCCGCATCGACCTGGGCTATACCCGCGTGACCTCGCCCATTGCCGGCCGCACAGGGCGGGCCAACGTGACCGTGGGCGCGCTGGTGACGGCGAGCCAGGCCGCGCCCCTGGTGACCGTGGCCCAGCTCGACCCGATCTATGTGGACCTCACCCAGCCCAGCGCCCAGCTGTTGCAGCAGCGGCGCGACCTGGCCAGCGGCGCCCTGCGGCGCGCCTCGGCCGACCGCGCGGTGGTGCGCCTGCTGCTGGAGGATGGCAGCGAATACCCGCATCCGGGCGAGGTGCAGTTCTCCGAGGTGATCGTGGACCAGGGCACCGGCTCGGTCACGCTGCGCGCCATCTTCCCCAACCCCGACCAGATGCTGCTGCCCGGCATGTTCGTGCGCGCCCGCGTCGAGGAAGGTACGACCGACCAGGCGCTGCTGGTGCCGCAGCGCGCCGTGCTGCGAACCCCACGCGGCCAACCCATGGCCTTCGTGGTGAATGGGGAAGGCCTGGTGGAGCAGCGCATCCTGCGCGCCAGCCGCACTGTGGGCACCGACTGGCTGGTCACCGAGGGGCTGAACCCCGGTGACCGGGTGGTGCTGGAGGGGCTGCAACGCATTCGCGCGGGCGCAAGGGCCAATGCCACCGAGCGCCCCGTCGCGGCGGCGGAGAGCTAGCGGGTGGCGCGCTTCTTCATTGACCGCCCGGTCTTCGCCTGGGTCATCGCCATCGGCATCATGCTCGCCGGGCTGCTCGCGCTGCGGAACATGGCGGTGGCGCAGTATCCGGCCATCGCGCCGCCCGCCATCACCATCAACGTCAACTACCCCGGCGCTTCGGCCGAGACGGTGCAGACCACGGTGGTGCAGGTCATCGAGCAGCAGCTCAGCGGCATCG
Organism: Roseococcus sp.; assembly: GCA_051860645.1. GTDB lineage: Bacteria > Pseudomonadota > Alphaproteobacteria > Acetobacterales > Acetobacteraceae > Roseococcus. Next base: position 4,475 of record JBHYDO010000185.1, on the reverse strand, counting down.
ACAACCTGCTCTACTTCGACAGCCAGACCAGCAAGGATGGCGCGGCGCGCATCCAGCTCACCTTCGCGCCCGGTACCAACGCCGACACGGCACAGGTGCAGGTGCAGAACCGCGTGCAGCTTGCCTCGCCCCGCCTGCCGCTGACGGTGCAGCAGCAGGGCATCCGCGTGGTGAAGTCCTCCGGCAACTTCCTGATGGTGGTGGGCTTCGTCTCGACCGATGGGCGGATGGAGCGGATCGACATCTCCGACTATCTGGTGGCGAACGTCCAGGACCCGCTGAGCCGCACCGAGGGCGTGGGCGACTACCAGGTGTTCGGCGCGCAATTCGCCATGCGCATCTGGCTCGACCCCGCCAAGCTCGTGAACTTCGGCATGACGCCGGGCGATGTCGCGGCCGCGGTGCGCGCGCAGAACGTGCAGGTCTCGAGCGGCGAGATGGGCGCGCTGCCGGCCGTGCCGGGCCAGCAGATGAACGCCACCATCATCGGCCCCTCCTACCTACGCACGGTGGAGGAGTTCGGCGCGATCCTTCTGCGTGTCCGGCCGGATGGCGCGCAGGTGCGGCTGCGGGACGTGGCGCGGGTCGAGATCGGAGGCGAGAACTACGCCATCACCACCCTGCTGGACGGCCGGCCCGCCAGCGGCATCGGCATCCGCCTCGCGAGCGGGGCCAATGCGCTCGAGACCGCGGCCGCGATCCGCGCCACGATCGATCGGCTGCGCCCCGGCCTGCCGCAGGGGCTGGAGGTCGTCTACCTGCAGGACACCACGCCCTTCGTGCAGCGCTCCATCACCAGCGTCGTGCTCACGCTCATTGAGGCGGTGGTTCTGGTGTTCCTGGTGATGTACCTGTTCCTGCAGAACTTCCGCGCCACCATCATCCCGACCATGGCCATCCCGGTGGTGCTGCTGGGCACCTTCGCGGTGCTGCAGATGCTGGGGTTCAGCATCAACACGCTGACCATGTTCGGCCTGGTGCTGGCCATCGGCCTGCTGGTGGATGACGCCATCGTCGTGGTGGAGAATGTCGAGCGCGTGATGGCGGAGGAGCATCTCTCCCCGCTGGAAGCCACGCGCAAATCCATGGACCAGATCACGGGCGCGCTGATCGGCATCGGGCTGGTGCTCTCGGCGGTGTTCCTGCCGATGGCCTTCTTCGGCGGGTCGGTGGGCGTCATCTACCGGCAGTTCTCGGTCACCATCGCCACCGCCATGACCCTGTCGGTGCTGGTGGCCATCTTCTTCACGCCGGTGCTCTGCGTCAGCCTGCTGCGGCCGCACAAGCCGGGGCAGGGCACGCGCGGCGTGTGGGGCTGGTTCAACCGCGGCTTCGACCGGATGACGCGCGGCTATGTCGGTGGCGTGCGCGCCAGCCTGCGCCGGCCGGCGCGGATGATGCTGATCTACGTCGCGCTGCTGGGCGCGCTTGGCTACAGCTTCCTGCGCCTGCCCGGCGGCTTCCTGCCGAACGAGGACCAGGGCATCGCCTTCGCGCAGGTGATCGCCCCCCCGGGCGCCACGGCCGACCGCACGCAGCGCGCGCTCGACGAGCTTGGCCGCTACCTGCGCGAGGAGGAGGCGGGCGTGGTGGACAGCTTCTTCGCCATCAACGGCTTCGCCTACAGCGGCCGCGGGCAGAATGCGGGGCTGGGCTTCATCAGCCTGCGCGACTGGGATGAGCGGCCCGGCGCCCAGAACCGGGTGCAGGCCCTCACGGCCCGCATCAACGCGCGCTTCGCGACCTACCAGGATGCGATGGTGGTGTCCTCCGCCCCGCCGGCGGTGCGCGAGCTGGGCAATGCCACGGGCTTTGCCTTCCAGCTTCTCGACCGCGCGGGGCTGGGCCATGAGGCGCTGATGGCGGCGCGCGACCAGTTGCTGCGCCTGGCCGCCCAGAGCCCGGTGCTGACCGGGGTGCGCGCCAACGGCCTGAACGACGAGGCGCAGTTCCGCCTGGTGGTGGACTGGGAGCGGGCCAGCGCGCTCGGCCTTTCCATCACCGAGGTGAACACGACCCTCTCCACCGCCTTCGGCTCCACCTATGTGAACGACTTCATGGACCGCGGGCGCATCAAGCGCGTCTACATGCAGGGCCGGCCCGAGGCGCGCATGGGGCCCGGCGACCTCGACCAGTGGTTCGTGCGCAACGCCCAGGGGCAGATGGTGCCCTTCTCGGCCTTCGGCCGGACGGAATGGGTCTACGGCTCGCCGCGGCTGGAGCGCTTCAATGGAATTGCGTCGCGCGAAATCCAGGGTCAGCCGGCGCGGGGCTTCACGACCGGCGATGCCATGGCGGAGATGGAACGCCTGATGGCCCAGCTTCCCCCCGGCTTCGGCTTCGACTGGTCCGGGCTTTCCTTCCAGGAGCGGCAATCCTCCGGCCAGGCGCCGGCGCTCTATGCGTTGTCGCTGCTGGTGGTGTTCCTCTGCCTGGCGGCGCTCTACGAGAGCTGGTCCATCCCCACGGCCGTCATCCTGGCGGTGCCTCTGGGCGTGCTGGGCGCCGTGCTCGCCACGCTGGCGAACGGCATGTCGAACGACGTCTATTTCCAGGTGGGGCTGCTGGCCACCATCGGGTTGTCGGCGAAGAACGCCATCCTGATCGTGGAGTTCGCGCGCGAGGGATATGACCGCGGCCTTTCCCTCGCGGAGGCGGCGGCCGAAGCGGCACGCCAGCGCCTGCGGCCCATCATCATGACGTCGCTCGCCTTCACCTTGGGGGTGGTGCCGCTGGCCATCGCCTCCGGCGCGGGATCGGGCGCGCAGAATGCCATCGGCACGGGCGTGATCGGCGGGGTGATCGCGGGCACGGTGCTGGCGGTGCTGTTCGTGCCGGTCTTCTTCGTGCTGGTGCTGCGCCTGTTCCGCACGCGTTCGGCGGCCGGGAAGGCCCAGTCCGAGGCGAGCCCAGCGCCCATCTTGCTCGAGGCGCCGCGGTGATGGACGGCACGGTCGGCAAGCTGGCCAGCGCCAAGGCCCAGGCCCGGCGCAAGCCCGGCCGCAGCCCGGTGCCGGAGGAGGAGCGGCGGCGGGCGCTCTGCGAAGCTGCCGCCACGGTGTTCCTGCGGGATGGCTACACCGCGGCCAGCGTGGACGACATCGCCCGCGACGCGGGCATGTCCAAGCGCACGCTGTACCGCTTCTTCCCCTCAAAGGCCGCGCTGTTCGAGGCGACCATCAGCGACGCCCTGGCCCCCCTGCACCTCGACATGGCCATCGAGCGCGAGCCGGACCTCGAGGCGGCGCTCCGGGGCATGCTGGAGGCGGCGGGGCGGCACCTGCTGGCGCTACGCCCCATCGGGATCTTTCGCCTCGTCATCGCGGAGGTGCAGCGCTCGCCCGAGTTGGCGGAGACGACGCATCGCGTGCTGGTCTCGCGCGGGGCCAGCGCCCTGCAACGGCGGATCGCGATGGAGATGGCGCGCGGCGGCCTGCGGCCCGGCGATGCGGAGGCGACGGCGCGCATGCTCTTCGGCATGGTACTCGGCCCGGCGCAGATGCGCATGCTGCTGGGCGTGCGGGGCGTCGCTTCGGCCGAGGAGGTGGCCTCGCTGGCGCGCGACGCGGTGGCCATCTTCCTGAATGGGACGCAGCGGAAAGGGCCGTCCTGTGCCGGCGGCGCCCACGTCGCAGGGTGAGGGGCCGGGGGTTACTCCGCGGTGAGCATTGCGACGGGTGCTGGACCTTCCCATGAGGTCTCGCGCTACTCCACCGGGGATGGCTGTGCGAGTGAGGCAGTACTAGCCGTTTTGCTTGGCGAATGACGCGAGGCGTCTGTATATCAGACCGCACGGGTGGACCCATCAGCCCCCTTCGTGGGAATCGATCCCGCATCACGCCACAAATCCAATCAGCTGGACGCCTCCGATAACCGCCTGCATTGCGCGGGTCCGCGCCGGTGATCGGCGCGGAACGGCTGGATGTGTATCGGCTGACTGGGGGCCCCAGAGGGGCACCAGGGTGCTCAGATTATCAGAAGTGATTTCAGGACCTTCGGTAAGCGCAGCCTCAGCACCCTTCTTTCGCGTATCGGTTTGAATGTGCTGGGTCATGTCCGGGCGAGATGCTTGGAGATGGCTGTATGGACGACGTTTCGGACAACGCGAAGGGCGTGTACCGGCGTGTTGAGGTTCTGACGGGGCCTGGTCGTCGGCGGAAGTGGTCTGACGACGACAAGGCGCGGATTGTCGCCGAGGCGGCGCAGCCGGGCGTGGTGGTGAGTGAGATCGCCCGTCGTTGGCAGGTCACGCCGCAGCAGGTGTTCGACTGGCGGCGGCAGGCGCGCGAGGCGCTGGCGGCGACGATGACCTCGGCGGATCCGGCCTTCGTGCCGATCATACCGATGGGGCACGTCGCCATGTCGGATCCCGCGGCGCCGGCGTGTCGGTCCGGGCCGAGGATCGAGGTCAGGCTGGCCGGCGCGGAATTGCGCATCGCGCCTGCCACGGATGCGGCACTGCTGACCATGGTGCT
>JBHYDO010000184.1:4380-9610 GCA_051860645.1 Roseococcus sp. | reverse complement strand
CCGTCGAGGACCGCACCGACATCGAGGTGCTGCTGGGCGACATCGCCCTGCGCCGCCGCGACTTCGCCGCTGCCGAGCAGCGCTTCCGCGCCGCCCTTGCCCGTCGCCCCGCCTTCGCCCCGGCCCAGAACGGGCTGAACCTCGCGCTGCGCGGCCAGGGCCGGCCGGGCATCGCGCTGCCCCGCACGGCGGGCGGCGGCGGCGCGGCGGACGGTGGCGCCGCCACGACGCCGGGCGAGGCGGGCCGGCTTCGCGCCGAGGCCGCGCGCGCGACCGATGTCGGCGTGGCCGCCGCCCTGCTGCGCGCCGCGGTGCAGCTTTCCCCCGACGACACCTGGCTTCGGCTCGACCTCGCGCGCGTGTTGCGCCGCCAGGGCCGCGCCATCGAGGGGCGCGCCCTGCTGGAAGAGATGGCCGCCCGCCGCGGCAGCCGCGACGACCTCTTTGCCGCCGCGTTGCTCGCCGATGAGGAGGGCCGCCTCGCCGAGGCCGAAGGCTTCCTCAACCGCATCCCGCCGGCCCAGCGCACCGCCGACATGGGGCGTCTGGCCACCGGCATCCGCAGCCAGCGCGAGGTGCAGCGCGCCGCCGCCAGCCTTGCCCGCAGCCCGAACGAGGCGCGGCAGCAACTCGTGACGCTGGCCGCCCGGCCGGACCCGACGGGGGCCACCGCCGCCGCCGTCATCCGTGCCTTCGCCGACAACAACGATCGTTTCGGCGCGGCGGAAGCCGCACGGGTGGGTGAGGCCGCCAACCGGGCGTCCGGCGCGCCCGCCCGCATCGCCATCGCCGGCGCCTTGCTGGGCGCGGGCCTCGACGCGGAGGCGCTGGCGCTGGCCGACCAGATCGAGCAGGCGCGGCCGACCGCCGAACAGCAGCGCGACCTGGCTTCGCTGCGCGCGGGCGCGGCCATCCGCGCCTCCGACCGGCTGAACGGCGAGGGCAACCAGGCCCAGGCCTTCGAACAGCTGCGCCCGGTGCTCCAGCGCGACCCCGACAACACCGAGGCGCGCCTGGCGCTGGCGCGCCTGCACCAGAGTGCCCGCGAACCCGCCGAGGCCCTGCGCATCGCCGAGGGCATCCTGGGCCGCAACCCGCGCAACCTGGATGCAAGGCAGGGCGCGCTCGACGCCGCCGTGGCGCTGCGCGACTTCAACCGTGCCGGGGGGCTGGTCACCGAGGGGTTGCGCCTGCACCCGGGCGACAGCCGCATGTCCCTGCTGGAGGCGCGCTACGCCCGCGCCACCAATGACGAGGCACGCGCACGCCGCGCGCTGGAACGGGCGGCCGAGGCACGCCGGGCGGAGCTGGGCTTCGTGGCCGCGCCCGCCGCCCCCGGCCTGCCGCCGGCCATGATGCCGAACCCCTTCGCCCGCGCCGGCGCCGTGCCGACCAGCGCCACGCCCGGCCCCGGCGTGCCGACCGACCGCGTGGCGCGCGAGATCGCGACCGAACTCGCGAGCCTGCAACGCGAGACAGGCTTCGCCGTCACCGCCACCGCCGAGTTCCGCCAGCGCTCCGGCAGCACGGGCATCGACCGCTTGACCAGCATCATCGCGCCCGTGGAGGCCGAGATCACCCCGCCGGGCATGGGCGGGCGGCTGACCGCGCGGATGACGGGCGTTTCGATCGACTCCGGCACGCTGCCCTCGGACCTGCCCACGCAGATCCGCTTCGGTGGAGGGCCGCTCCTGGGTGCCGCCGGGCAGACACCGCGCAGCCACGCCGCGGGCGTGAATGTGGGCGTGGCCTACCGGCTGAACGACTGGCTGCGGGCGGACATCGGCTCCTCGCCCATCGGCTTCCCCAGCACCACCATCCTGGGCGGGGTGGAGGTCGCGCCGCAGATCGGCGGTGTCCGCCTGCGCATGCTGGCCGAGCGGCGCTCGGTCACGGACAGCCTGCTCTCCTGGGCCGGGCAGCGCGACCGCCTGCTGGGCGGCGATTTCGGCATGGTGGTCCGCACCGGCGGGCGGGCGCAGGTGGAAGTCCCGGTAGGCGAGGGCTTCGCCTATGTCGGCGGCGGCTATTCCATCTTCGAAGGGCGGGAGGTGGCCGACAATTCGCGCGTCGAGGCGGGGGCCGGCTTCTCCTACCCCGTGCTGCGGACGGAGGGTGGCGGGCTGACGGTGGGCGGCGACCTCGTCTATTTCGGCTACCAGCGCAACCTGCGCTTCTTCACGCTCGGCCATGGCGGCTACTACAGCCCGCAGAGCTTCTTCGCGGCCAACATCCCGGTGGACTACCGTGGCCGCGCGGGCGATTTCAGCTACCGCATCGGCGGCACGGCGGGCTTCGCCGTGTGGCGGGAGAGCGCGACGGATGTCTTCGCGAACAACAGCTTCCTGCAGAACCAGCTGATCGCGGCTGCGGCGCAGGACCCGACGGGGACGCTCATCAGCCGCTATCCGGGCCAGAGCCAGCAGAACTTCATCGCGGGCCTGCGCGGCAACCTGGACTACGCGCTGACGCCAAGGGTGAACATCGGCGCCGCGTTCCAGTACGACAAGTCGGCCAATTGGGACGAGACGGTGATCGCGGTGAGGTTGCAGGGGCGGTTCTGAGTCAGCGCCCCCGGAACACCGGCGCCCGCTTCTCGCGGAACGCCGCCAGCCCCTCGCGCAGATCCTCGCTCGCCTGGCTGGCATTGGCCCGGGCCAGCGCGCCCGCCACGTCCAGCTCCTGCCGCGCGATCTCGTTCAGGCTGCGCTTGATCCCCTGCACGGCCAGCGGCGCCATCGCCGCGAGGCGCGCGGCCAGCGCCTGCACCCGCGCGTCGAGCGCCTCGGCCGGCAGCATCTCGGTCAGGTAGCCGATGGCCAGCATCTCCGGCGCCTTGATGGTCTCGGCGGTGAGGAACAGCTTCTTCGCGGCGTTCAGCCCCAGACGGCTGACATAGCGCAGCATGCCCGAGGGGTAGTAGTGCACGCCGAGCTTGGCGGCCGGCATCATCATCTCGGCCGTGTCCAAGCCGATGCGGAAGTCGCAGCACAGCGCGAGGTCGGTGGAACCCCCATAGACGCCGCCATTCAGCCGGCAGATCACGGGCACGCGCAGATTCTCCAGCTGGCTGGCCACCCCCTCGAAGGAGGGGCCGTCCGCGCGTGCCGTCACCTCGGCGCCGGGCCGCGCGGCCAGGTCGCCCAGGTGGTAGCCGGAGGAGAAGGACTTCCCCGTGCCGGTCAGGATGGCCACGCGGATGCCGGCGTCGGTTTCGATGGCCGCCAGATGCGCCGAAAGCGCCAGCAGGTCGGCCGGCTCGATGCGGTTGTGCACGCGCGGGCGGTTCAGCCGGATGGTGGCGATGCCGCCCTCCACCGTCAGGATCGGGGTGGTCGCCTCGTCCGTCATGCCGTCCATCGCTGCCTGCCTCCGCCCATGCTGGTCATCGCACAGCGATAGCGCGGATTTCCCGCAGGGTCATCCGCCTGTCGGGCGGGGGCGGGGCGGCATTGGCCCGTGCCTGGCACATGCATGACAGCCGCGAGGCCGACCTTCCCGCCCTCTATGGCCATTGGGTGCGGCACGGCCGCTCCAGCTTCGAGACCGAACCGCCCGGCGCGGGGGAGATGGCCCGCCGGCGCGAGGCGCTGCGGGCGGCGGGTCACCCCTGCCTGGTGATCAAGGAAGCCGGGCCTGTCCTGGGCTACGCCCATGCCGGGCCGTTCCGCACCCGCCGCGCCTATCGCTTCACGGCGGAGGACAGCGCCTGTATCGCGCCTGACGCCGGCGAGCGGGGCCTGGGCCGCACGCTGCTCGGCGCGCTGCCGACGCGCCCTGGGGCCCGGCACGGCCCGGCCGCCCGGAGATGCGCGCAGTCCTTCACGAAACCACAACCTCCGGCCGTGCTAACCTGACGCATTCCAACAGCGAGGTGAGGCAGGATGCACGCCACCCAGGACAACATGGCCCTGATCCGCAAGGTCTATGAGGTCGGCTTCAGCGCCAACGACATCGACATCATGGACGAGGCCTTCGCCGGGAACTACGTCTGCCACTTCCCCGACCTGCCGCCCATCATCGGCTTCGCGGCCTGCAAGGCGGCGATCGGCGCCTTCCTGACCGCGTTCCCAGCGCGCTACACGGTCGAGCACCTGCTGGGCGAAGGAGACCGCGTGGTCTGCCGCTGGAGCGCAGTGGGCACCCATGCCGGCCCCTTCACCGACCTGACCGACCCTTCGCGCGTCTATCCGGCGACGCACCGCCCGGTGCGGTTCAGCGCCACCGACATCTATCGCTTCGAGCACGGCAAGGTTGCCGAGGAGTGGAACAGCATCGACGAATACGGGCTGCTGTTCCAGATCGGCGCGCTCGTGCGCCCCGATTGAGGCGCCGCCAGCGCGGACGCTGCTCTAGAGCAGATCCCTATCAGGTCGGATCACCTGATAGGGTGAATATGCTCGTGAAAACAAGCCGCTAGAGGCGTTTCCGTGAGCCAAGACGAACGGAAACGACTCTAGCCCGGCGCCATCGCCGCCGGGGCCAGGTGCCGCGCGAGCCGCGCCTGGTCCGCGGGTTCCATGTGCAGGCCGAGCCTGGTGCGGCGCCACAGCAGGTCCTCGGCGGTGTGGACCCATTCGTGGCGCAGCATCCAGTCCACCTCCGCCTCCGTGAGGCCCGCGCCCAGATCAGCGCCGGCCGCGCCCCCGGAAAACACCTCGGGCAGCAGGCTGCCATGGGTGCGGATCAGGCGCGGCAGTTGTTCCGGCGGCAGGAAGGGCAGGGCGCGCGCCATCTCGCCCAGGAAGGCGGCGCGGTCCGTGAAGTCGCCGCCGGGCAGGGTGGCCGCCGCGGTCCAGGGCGTGCCGGCGCGCCGGATCGCGCCGCCGACCATGGTCGCGGCCTCCTCGGCCAGGCGGCGGAAGGTGGTGATCTTGCCGCCATAGACGCTGAGCAGCGGGGCGGCGGACTGGTCCAGCTTCAGCACATAGTCGCGCGTGACGGCCGAGGGGTCTGCCGCGCCGTCGTCATAGAGGGGCCGCACGCCGGAATAGCTGTGCACCACCTCGCTGGGTGAGACGGCACGGCGCAACTGGCGCGAGACGGCGGTGCAGAGGTAGCGCGCCTCCTCCGGCGTGCAGATGGGCGGGCCGCCCTCATGCGCCACGTCGGTGGTGCCGATGAGCGAGAATTTCCCCTCATAGGGAATGACGAACACCACCCGCCGGTCGTCATTCTGCAGGATGAAGGCGTGCTCGCCGGCATGGAGCCTTGGCACGATGATGTGGCT
>JBHYDO010000184.1:0-4370 GCA_051860645.1 Roseococcus sp. | reverse complement strand
CGTCCAGCGCCTGCTGCACCCAGGGGCCGGCCGCGTTGACGATGGCCCGCACCCGTAGCCGCTGGCCCTGCGCGTCCGGGCCGCGCAGCCGCACCTCCCAGTGGTCGGCGTGGCGCGTGGCCCCCTCGAATTCGGTGCGGGTGCGGATGTCGGCGCCCCGCAGGGCCGCGTCGCGGGCGCAGAGCAGCACGAGACGGCTGTCCTCCACCCAGGCGTCGGAATAGGCGAAGGCGTGGGTGATTTCGGGCTTCAGCGCGGCGCCCAGCGGGTTCTCTGCGGTGCGCAAGCCCTGCGCGGCCGGCAGCGAGACGCGCCGCGCCAGGTGGTCGTAGAGGAACAGGCCCGCGCGGATCATCCAGCGCGGCCGCATCTCAGGCCGGTGCGGCAGCACGAAGCGCAGCGGCCAGATGATGTGCGGGGCGGCGCGCAGCAGCACCTCGCGCTCGGCCAGCGCCTCGCGCACCAGGCGGAACGCGTAATGCTCCAGGTAGCGCAGCCCGCCATGGATCAGCTTGGACGAGTTGGAGGAGGTGGCGCCGGCCAGATCGCCGCGCTCGGCCAGCAGCACCGAATGGCCGCGCCCGGCGAGGTCCCGCGCGATGCCGGCGCCATTCACGCCCCCGCCGACGACCAGCACGTCGTGGGTGTGAAGGGGACGGGGTTCGTTCCGGGTCATGGCCAGCATGTGGAAGGGAAAGGGCCGTCCGTCCAGGGCTTAACGGGATGGAAACGCCTGTTGTCTAGGCAGGGCCCAAGAACATGCCCGGAGACCCCGATGAGCGACGCCCTGACGAACCCCTTGCCGCCCGCGGCGCCCCGTGACGGGCGAGGTCCCACGCCGTGGCCCGCGCTGGGCCTGCGCGCCCGCGTGCTGCTGGCCGGGCTGCTGGGCATGGTCGTGGCGGTCGGGGCGCTGCTGCTCTGGACCGCCTCGAGCATGCGGGCGGCGGGCTACGAGGCCGTGGCGCAGCGGCTCGAACGCGACCTGCAATTGCTGGAGGGCGTGACGGCGCAGCGCAGCGGCAACGGCGCCTGGCGCATGACCGAGGAGGGGCGGCTTGCGCGCGGCGACCTCGTGCTGGACGGCGCGAATGACCTGGTGGACCTCGTCTCGCGCGCCGGGGGCGGCGTCGCCACGATCTTCCGCGGCGAGGAGCGCGTCGCGACCAGCGTGGTGCGCCCGGATGGCACCCGCGCCACGGGCACGCGGCTGGCCGCTGGCCCGGCGCACAGCGTCGCCATTGGCCAGGGCGCGCTCTACCGCGGCTCCAACAATATCCTGGGCCGCGACCACCTGACGATCTACCAGCCCATCCGCGACGCGAATGGCCGCCAGGTCGGCCTGCTTTTCGTCGGCCAATCGGTGGCCGAGGTGGCCGCCACGGCGGACCGCATGGTGCAGGGCATCCTGTTGGCGGCGCTGGTCATCCTGGCTGTCCTGGGGGTCGTGTTCTGGCTCGGGCTGAGCCGGATGCTGCGGCCGCTCGGCACGCTCGGCGCCCGGATGCGCGACATCGCGGGCGATGCGCTGGAGGAGGGCGTGCCCCACACGGAACGGCGCGACGAGATCGGCACCATGGCGCGCAGCCTCGAGACGCTGCGCGCGGCCCTGCTCGCCGCCCGCGCCACCCGCGCCGAGGCCGATCAGCTGCGCCAGGCCGCCGAGGCCGCCCGCCGCGACGAGGCGGCCCAGACCGCCTCCGCGCTGGAGGCGGCGCTCGCCGATGCCTCGGCCACGCTGACCGAGCGCGCGACGCTCACCCTCGCCGCGGCCCGGCAGCTGTCGGAGGTGTCCGAACGCGCCACCGCCCGCTCCTCCAGCCTGGAATCCGGCTCGGACAGCGCGACGATGCAGGTGCAGGCGGTCGCCGCAGCGGCCGAGGAACTGGCCGGCTCCATCGCCGAGATCACCCGCCAGGTCGGCGACGCCTCCCGCACGGCCGACCGCGCGATGGGCGAGGCGGAAGCGACCGACCAGACCGTGCAAGGCCTTTCGGGCGCCGCCCAGCGCATTGGCGAGGTGGTGCGGCTGATCGAGAGCATCGCGGCGCAGACCAACCTTCTCGCGCTCAACGCCACCATCGAGGCCGCGCGGGCCGGCGAGGCCGGCAAGGGCTTCGCCGTGGTGGCGGGCGAGGTGAAGAGCCTGGCCGCCCAGACCGCCCGCGCCACCGAGGAGATCGCGGCGCAGATCGGCGGCATCCAGTCCACCACCGAGGGCGCGGCCCAGGCCATCCGCGGGATCGCGCGCACCATCACCGATCTGCACGGCATCAGCGGCGCCATCGCGCACGGCATGACCCAGCAGGGCGACGCGACGCGCGAGATTGCGCAGCGTGTCGCGGAGGCGGCGAGCGTCACCACGACCATCTCCGGCGAGGCGCGTGCGCTGCTGGGCGAGGTGGAGCGCACCGAGGCCTCGGCGCGCGAACTGCGCGGGCTGGCCGGCGAGCTGGAGGGCTCCGGCCGCTTCCTGCGCGAGGAGGTGGCCGCGCTGGCGCAGCGGCTGCGCGCCGCCTGAGCCCTTCCGCGCGCCGCCCTCCGGCCCCATGTAGCGTGGGACATGAGGAAGGAGGGCGGCATGGAATTCGCGACATTGGGCGGTGGCTGCTTCTGGTGCCTGGACGCCGCCTATCGGGATGTGGCGGGCGTGCGGCAGGTGGTCTCCGGCTATGCCGGCGGCCATGTCGAGAACCCGAGCTATGAGCAGGTCTGCGCCAAGAAGACGGGCCATGCCGAGGTGGTGCGGGTGGGCTTCGACCCCGAGGCGGTCTCCTACGCGGACCTGCTGCGGATGTTCTTCACCCTGCACGACCCCACCACCAAGGACCGGCAGGGCGCCGATGTCGGGCCGCAATACCGCTCCATCATCATGGCCGAGAGCGAGGCCCAGATGGAGGTGGCCCGGCAGGTGATGGCCGAGGTGGAGGCCGCCGGGATCTGGGGCGCGCCGCTGGTGACGGAACTGGTTCCCGCCGCCGCCTTCTGGCCGGCCGAGCCCGAGCACCAGGACTACTTCCGCCTGAACCCCTGGTCCGGCTACTGCCGGGCCGTCATCGCGCCCAAGGTATCGAAGTTCCGCAAGACCTTTGCCACGCGGCTGAACCCGGTCGGAGCCTGAGCCATGTTCTTCAAGACGAAGCCCGCCACCACCGACTACCCCATCCAGCGCAGCGAGGCCGAGTGGCGCGCGGCCCTCGACCCCATGGCCTTCAAGGTGCTGCGCGAACACGCGACCGAGCGCCCCGGCACCTCGCCGCTCAACGGGGAGAAGCGCGCGGGCATGTTCCACTGCGCCGGCTGCGGCACCGCCCTGTTCGAGAGCGACACGAAGTTCGAGAGCGGGACCGGCTGGCCCTCCTTCTTCGCCCGCGTCGAGGGCAATGTGGGCGAGACGGAGGACAACAGCTTCTTCATGCGCCGCACCGAGGTGCATTGCGCCGCCTGCGGCGGCCATCTGGGGCATGTCTTCCCGGACGGGCCGGCGCCGACCGGCCTGCGCTACTGCATCAACGGCGCCGCGCTGGAGTTCAAGCCGGCCTGATCACGCCTTGAAACCGCCCGCGCCATGCGGTTGATTGCGGGGTGATCCGCGCATTGAAAGCCCCCCCTGATGCGGCGCCTGCTCCTGGCCTTGTTCCTTGCCCTCGCCGGCCCCGCACGGGCCGACACCATCTTCGTGCTGAACTCCGGCGATGCGTCCATCTCGGTGCTGGACGCCGTCTCGCGCGAGGAACTCCGCCGCATTCCGGTGCTGCGCGAGGTGCATCACCTGGTGGTGACCCCGGATGGGCGGGAACTGGTGGTGGGCGACTCCGGCGGCAATGAGCTGCTTTTCCTCGACCCCGTCGAGGGCGTGGTGCTGCGCCGGCTGCGCCTGAGCAACCCCTATCACTTGGAATACAGCCCCGACGGGCGGCACCTGGTGGTCGCCAGCCTGCGCCGCAACCAGGTGGACATCTACGACGCGCAGAGCCTGGAACTGCTGCAGCGCCTGCGCCAGCCGGGCATGCCGAGCCACATCGCCTTCAGCCCGGACAGCCGCTTCGTCTACGTGACGCTGCAGGCCCGCGGCCAGGTGGCCGCCATCGAGATGGCCAGCATGGCCGCCGCCTGGATCCAGGATGTGGGGCCCGAGCCCGCCGGCATCATCTGGCACCGCGGCCGGCTGCTGGTGGGCCTGATGGGCCGCGACGACTTCGTGGCGCTCGACCCCGAGACGCGCGCGGTGGAGACCGCCTTCCGCGTGGGCCGGGGCGCGCACAACGTGTTTCCCTCGCCGGATGGGCGCTTTCTCTACGCGACGTCGCGCGTGGAAAGCCGCATCGCGGAGGTGGACGCGCAGACGCTGGAGGTGGTGCGCGTCTTCG
>JBHYDO010000183.1:0-9688 GCA_051860645.1 Roseococcus sp. | reverse complement strand
GTCCGGCGTCGCATGGACGACGCGGTCTTGGGCCTGCGCCGTTCCGAGCGCATGGAAGTGCACCGCATGGCCACCCACCGGCGCCGCCGAGGGCGTGTCGTCGGCCGGCGCGGGAAAGCCCGAATAGAAGAAGCCGGAGCCGTCCTTGGCCCAGGCGATGGTCGTGAACCGCGCCCAGCGAACTTCGTCCTCCAGCATCATGCCGCTCGCGACGTCGAGAACGCGGATCGTGCGCCAGTCGCTTCCGGACTCCTGCAGCCCGAAGGCGACAAGCGTGCCGTCCTCGGAGGGTGACCATTCCGCGAGCGCGGTCGTGCCGTCGCTCGACCACGCATTCGGGTCGATCAGCACACGGTCAGGCCCGTCCACGCCCTCACGCATGAGGAGCACGGCCTGGTTGTCGAGTCCGGCGTTGCGCGTGAAGAAATAGCGTCCACCCCGCTGCTGTGGCGCGGTGAGCCGCTCGTGATCATACAGCGTGGTCAGCCGCGCGTGGAACGCCGCGCGGGCGGGCAGCGTTGCCAGATAGGCTCGGGCGGTGCGGTCCTGGGCGGCCATCCAGGCGGCAACCTCGCGGTCGCGGCGCGCATCGTTCTCGAGCCAGCGATAGGGGTCGGCGATCCGGTGACCGAAACGCTCCTCCACGACATCGCTGCGCCGCGTTTCCGGGTAGCTGAGCGCGGGCATGGCCGCCTCCGTTGTCTGGCCTTGGGCCAATTGGGCGGGAAACAGGCGCGACAGCGCGGTGACGAGTGCGGTGCCGAGCACGCCGGACAGCAAGGCACGGCGGCGCGACGCGGGAAGGTCTCGCATTGTCACGGACTGTCCGGAATGCGCGCGACGACCTTGATCTCGAAATCGAAGCCCGCGAGCCAGGTCACGCCCACCGCCGTCCAGGCCGGGTAGGGCGGCGCGGGGAAGACGCGGTCCTTCACCTTCAGCACCGTCTCGAACTGGGCCTGCGGATCGGTGTGGAAGGTCGTGACGTCGAGGATGTCCGCGAGGCCGCAGCCGGCCGCCGCCAGCGTCGCCGCGAGGTTCTCGAAGGCCCGTTCCACCTGGGCCTCGAGGCCCGGCTCGGGGCTGCCATCGGCGCGGCTGCCAACCTGGCCGGAGACGAAGAGCAGGTCCCCGGAGCGGATCGCCGCGGAGTAGCGGTGGGTTTCGTAGAGGGCGTGGCGGCCGGGCGGGAAGACGGGTTCGGGCCTGGTCATGTCGGTAAATCCTTTGGTGCTGGTGGGAAAATGCGCCCGCGCAGGTCGGGCTGTGCCTGGGCAAGGCCAGGGGCCTCGCCAGCGCCCCTCATCGAGGGCCGCATTCCCGGCGGGTCGGATCGCGGTCGCAGCGCTGGGCGCGGGCGCGGTCGCTCATGATCTGCGCGTTGAGGGCGGTCTCGCTGGCGAGGTTCGCCCGGTAGGCGCTCTCCAGGGAGCCGCCAGCCGAGCCGCACCCCGCGACGAAGAGGCCCATCAGCAGGGCAAGCCCCGCGCGGAGGGAGGTGCGGGAGGCAGGGGCGAGGCGATGGAAAGACATGGTGTTCGACCTTTTGTGGAATGACGGTGTCCGGACGGCCGCGGCGCGGTCCGGCCGGGGTGTGCGGGTGCTCACGGCTTCGCGCCGGCCGGCACCGCGGCCATGGCAACCCGCCCGCGCTCGACCCGCGCGAGCAGCACGAGGCTTGCCGCGAGCAGGAGCGCGCCGTTGAGCGGATGGAGCGAGAGGGGCAGCGCGGCGTCCGCCGCCCCCAGGGCGACCTGCGCCACGTAGAGGCCCGCGACGAGGCAGGCCGATGCCGCGAAGCCGCGAAGCCGCGGCACCAGGAGCGCCCCGCCCAGCAGCCCGGCCACCGGCAGGGCCAGCGCGACGCCGAGCGCGGCATGGGCGCCCCAGAGCCCGCCATCGCGAAACAGCGCCTGGCCCGCGGTGAGGAACTGCGCCAGCAGCCCGAGCGGCAAGGCGCGGGCCGCCAGCACGAAGGGGGCGGGCGCCGCGGTCTGCGAGGGGAGGACGCGCATGGCTCAAGCCTCCGCGACGACGGCCTGCGCCGTCGCCCCGATCCAGCGCCGCAGCCGGGCAGCATAGGCCTCGCCCGCCGCGTCGCGTTCCGCGGCGGAGAGACGGTTCGCCCGGAACAGCAGATGGGGCGGCGACCAGGCGAGGCCGCAGCGATGGGCGGTGGCCTCCAGCGGGCGCAGCAACTCGTCGAGCGGGTAGAGGTTCACGCCCGCCGGCCCATAGGCCTCCGGGACATTGCCCGCCGTCGCGGCCACCAGCACGGGCAGGCCGCGCAGCCGCTCGCCTTCCTCAGGACGGGCATAGAACATCCGGCTCAGCACCGCGTCCTGCCAGGCCTTCAGCAGCGGCGGCGTGGAATACCACTGCACGGGGAATTGCAGCACCAGCCGGTCGGCCCGGTGGAGGCGCCGGATTTCGGCCTCCGTGTCGAACATGCCCGTGGGCGCGAGGCGGGCCATGTCGGCGACCTCGACGCCCGGCAGGGGCCGGGCAGCGGCGAGCAGCGCGGCATTCGCCTTCGAGCCCGCGGGATCGGGGTGGAAGAACAGGATCAGGGTTCGGGTCATCGAGGCCTCCGGTTTGCGGGCCGGAAACTGGGAGACCATGCGAAATCCTTCCAACAGATAATCTGTATATGTCATTATCCATGCCATGAAGCTTCGCGGTGTGGACCTGAACCTGCTCGTCACCCTCGATGCCCTGCTGGAGGAGGCGCATGTCTCGCGCGCGGCGGACAGGCTCGGCCTGTCGCAGCCCGCCACCTCCAGCGCGCTGGAGCGCTGCCGCCAGCTCTTCGGCGACCGGCTGCTGGAGCGCGCGGCCGGGGGCATGCGCCGCACCCCCCTGGCCGAGGGGCTGCGGCCAAGGCTGCGGGAGGCGCTGGCCGGGCTCGGGGACGTGCTCGACCTGCCGGAGGTGCCGCTCGCGGAGCTGCGCCAGACGGTGCGGCTGCTCATGGCCGACAGCCTCGCCGCCCTGTTCCTCGGCCCGCTGGTGGCAGCGCTGGCGCGCAGCGCGCCCGGCCTTGATGTGGTCGTGCAGCCCTGGCAGGGCGGGGCCGCCGCGCTGGACGGGCTGGCGCGGGGCACGCTCGACCTCGCTGTCTCGCTGATCCCCCCGGCCGGGCCCGATCTCCGCCGCACGGAATTGCTGCGCGAGGAGTATGTCGTGGCCATGCGCCGCGGCCACCCGGCCCTGGAAGGCTTCGACCTGGAGCGGTGGCTCGCCTACCCACATGTGCTCGTCTCCACCCGCGGCGACATGCGCGGCGCGCTGGACGAGGCGTTGGCGCGGCATGGGCGCACGCGGCGGGTGGGCTGCGTGGTACCCCACTTTCTGCTGGTGCCGCCGCTGCTGCTGGGCTCGGACCTCATCGCCCTGCTGCCGGGCGGGTCCATCCTGGGCGCGATGCGCGAGGGGCTGGCGGTGCTGGAGCCGCCCGTCGCCGTGGAAGGCTTTCCAGTCCACCTGGCATGGCATCGCCGGCGAGAGGGCGATCCGGCGGTGCGACACGTGGCGGCGACTCTGGAGGCGGTGGCGCGGGCTGCCACGTGATCGGTCGAAGGCCATCGCAGTCGAGCGGGACGCCACGCGCCGGCCTGTCCTGCCCTTGCCTCCCGTGATGAGGATCCGCCCAAGCGTCACCGGGCTGCCCCTGCATACGCGGCGGCCGCGGCCTCGGTGCCTCCCAAGGCCGTCAGCACGACGAGCGGATTCCAGTAGTCGCGGTAGTGCGCGATGCGCCCTTCGCGCAGAGTGACCACCGAGATGTAGCGCTGATCGTACGGAGCACCCGTAGTCACGCCCTCGCCACTGCAGGAAAACTCGAAGATCACCGTTTCGCCCACGGCATATACCCTGCCGAGCTCCATGGGCCCGAAGGTGAGCAACGGGCCCAGCCTTTCCAGGTGGGCGGCAAGCGCAGCCGTCCCTTCCAGCCGCTTGGGCAGCCCATCCGGCGCGTAGGGAAACTCGAAAATGACATCCTGCGTGAACAGGCCGAGAAAGCTGCCCGAAAAAGCGAGCCTTTCACCGAGCGCAGCACGCAGGAGGTCAGAGAAGCTATCGAAGTTTTCAGCCATGGTGGCCCCTCGTCCGGATGGAACGGTATCGGATCGGCGATGAAGGAAGGCTGAGGACCAAGATCCTGTTCATGGCGGCCTCCTGTGTTCGATCGGACATGGGGAGGCCGGGCGGGGTCCTTCCAACAGATAATCCGCATATCCCACTATCCATGCAGCGACTCTCACCGGAACCGCGATCAGGCGCTGGCGGTGGGCCGGATGACGATCTCGCTGGTATCGACCTCGGGCGGCTGGGTGATCACATGGGCGATGGCGTCGGCGATCGCTTCGGGCTTGAGGGCGATCTGGCGGTACGCGACCATCGCCGCGGCCGCGACAGGATCGGTGATCGTGTTCGCCAGTTCCGACTCCACGACGCCCGGATAGACGCAGGTGACGCGGATCCTGTCATTCTCCTGCCGCAGCCCGTCCGAGATCGCCCGCACGGCGTATTTCGTCGCGCAATAGACGGCCGCGGTCGGCGACACATGGAGCCCACCGATCGACGAGACGTTGATGATCTGCCCCGAACCCTGTCGGTTCATCACCGGCAGGACCGCGGCGATCCCGTAGAGGACGCCCTTGATATTGACATCGACCATGCGATTCCACTCCTCGACCTTGAGCGAGGCCATGGGCGACAGCGGCATGATGCCGGCATTGTTGATGATGACGTCGATGCGGCCGAACGCCTCGACGGCGGCATCCGCAAAGCCCTGCACACTCTCGCGCGAGGTGACGTCGAGGCTGTGGGCCAGCACACTGCCGCCCGCGGCCTCGATCTCGGAGGCGAGGCGTTCCAGGCGATCGGTGCGGCGCGCGCCGATCACCACCCTGGCGCCGGCAGCCGCCAGCGTGATCGCGGTCCTCTCGCCGATGCCGCTGCTGGCGCCGGTAATGAGAACGACCTTGTCCATTCTATCCGTCACGGCCTGAACTCCCTTGCTCATCTGGCGGGGAGTTTCTGGCCGATTGGTGCTCGGCGGCGGTAGACCGATTGTCCGGAGTCCTTGCACGATTGTCCGGATGAGGCCGATGGCTTCTTTCCCCTGCCTCGCCCTCATGGGATACGGGGCCATGAACCAGCTCGTGGTCCTCGCGGAGACACTGGCCCGTCACGCCCCTGCGGACGGTACCTATCCCTCCTTGCTGCCGGGCGTATCCCTGTTGCGTTCGTCAACGCCGACGATGCCGATGCCCGTCGTCTATGAGCCGACGCTGTGCATCGTCGCGCAGGGGCGCAAGCGGGCCGTGCTGGGTGCGACCGCCTTCATCTATGACGCGGCGAGCTATCTGATCGCGTCGGTGGACCTGCCGGTCATGGGATCGGTGATTGAGGCAAGCGCGGAGCGTCCCTATCTCTGCCTGCGTCTCGACCTCGACATGACGGCGCTCGGAGAGTTCGCGATCCGCTATCCCGCAACCCGCCCGGAGGCGGAGGGCCTTCCCGTCGGAATTGCGCTGAACCGGACAACGCCCGCGCTGCTCGACGCCGCGACCCGGCTCGCGGGCCTGCTGGACACGCCGGACGACATCGGGGCGCTTGCGCCGCTGACCATCCGCGAAATCCTCTATCGCCTTCTGACCGGCGACAGCGGCGCCACGATCCGGCAGATGGCGCGCGCCGACAGCCGCCTCAACCAGGTCGCCCGCGCGATCGTCTGGATGAGAACGCATTTCCGGGAGGCCTGTCCCATCGAGGAATTGGCCGAGAAGGCGGGCATGAGCCGCTCCACCTTCCACGCCCATTTCAAGGCGGTCACGTCGATGAGTCCGCTCGAGTTCCGCACGCATCTGCGCATGCATGAGGCGCAGCGTCTCATGGTCGGCGATGCCATGGACGCCGCCAGCGCGGGCTTCAGCGTCGGATATGGCAGCCCTTCGCAATTCAGTCGCGACTACACCCGCATCTTTGGCATGCCCCCGGCCAGGCACGCTGACCGACTGCGCAGCAGCGTCGAAACCCGGCCCGAATCGCAGGAGTTGGCGTCTGTCTAGAAGCACCCTCGATGCGAGAAGGCGGGGCTGGAGGGTCGGGCTCATTCGTCATTCGACCGGGTTGCAAGGTTTTGGACGGACGACTTGATGTGAGCCTGGCCAGTGGGGACACATGGGAGGAGGTGGCGGGGTGATCCTGGCCGCCGTCAGCGATGGCACCGACCGTTTGCGCCATGGTGCGGGCGAGAGGGTCGAGGCCTGGGTCGCGGCGCACCGCGAAACCTTCGAGGAGGGGTATATGGCCCTCATGCGGCGCGAGGTGGCGCTTGGCTGAGACGCGAGTACAAGTGGTTGCGCGACTGCCGTGGCAGGAGGTCTTGCGGCACCTCGATCCGGCGCGGCGGCTCGATCCCTTCGATCCGCGGGTCGCCGGCACGCCAGCGCTCGGGCTCGACCTGCCCGGCAGCGACCTCGACATCCTCTGCCACGCGCCGGATCCCGACGCGTTCCTCGCGGTGCTCTGGCCGCTCTGCTCCGGCTGGCCGGGGTTCGCGGTGTGGCAATGGCGCGGCGCTTACCGCCCGGTGGTGGCGCGCTTCCAGGCCGGCGGCTGGGAGGTCGAGATCTTCGCCGCCCCCGAACCGGTCGAACAGCAGATGGCCTGGCGGCATGCTCGCATTGAGGCCAGGCTGCTGCGGATTGGCGGCACGGCGCTTCGAGACCGCGTGATGGAACGGCGGCGGCAGGGCATGAAGACCGAGCCTGCCTTCGCGGCGGTGCTGGGGCTTGCGGGAGACCCGTATCGCGCGCTGCTCGCATGCGAGGCTTTCGACGACGACGCGCTGCGGCGGCTGGTCTACAGTGCGGGGCAGGCACCAGGCCGGCGATGACGCACCCGATACGAATCATGCCGGCGGTCGGACGCCAAGGCAGGCGGGCTGATCGGACAACATCTTGGCTCGCAGCCGAGCGATCGAGACCTGCCTCTCTTTCTGCCCAGCGCGTCATCTACCCGGCGTTTGCGCAGCGTTAGGGCAACGGCGCTTGAGCGCCCACCGCCCAGAGAAGGTTGGAATCCGGTTCCCACCGCTGCAGCGGTGGGAACTGGCGAATGAAGTTCTCTGGGCTAAGGCGCTTGGCGCAAGAAGGTGGACCATCAGTAAGAACGTGCACACGCCTTTGCGGGCTGTCTCGTGACGTTAACGCACCATGGCTGCGACCCCTTGGCCAGCGCCGCGAAGGCGCCGCGCACATGTGCGAACGGGCGCGGTCGGCGGGAGGTTCAGACTGGCAAGATCGCCCGGGCCAGCACTGTGGTTCGAGTTCGGCGTGAACGATCAGACGCCTGCCTCCTCGTCAGCGTCCAGTGTCGTCCCACGTTGCCAGGCCGATGCTGAGGCCCGGTGGCTCCGACCGTCGCACGAATACGCCGATCATGCCGTGAACTGCCTTGTCCGAAGTAGCCAACGCGCTGCGCGACGCGACGCAATAGGCGCCGAGGTCGCGTCCGTGCCGCGCCGCCCAGCTAAGCAGGGCTTTGCGCGTGGCCAGCGCCGAGGCGAACAGGCTGTCCGAGCGGACATAGACCGTGATCCCGTCCTGGCGGCCGTCGCGGAAGGCGATGCTGCAGCCGAGCGCCCCGAGATCCCGCAGGGCGCCCGGACCGCGATCCGCGATCTCCGCGAAGATCTCGCGCGCCTGGCTGGCTGCCTCGCCGGCATGGATCCGCAGCAGGTCGAGATCCGCCGCCCGGAGCCGGAAATACAGTTCGCGGCGCTCCGGCACCGCCTCCAGCCCGACCATGCGCAACTGCCAGCGCGGATCCATGCCCCAGCCGCCCCCGGCGGCGTCCAGGAACGCGCGGTGTTGCGCGAAGCTCCCGCCGGGCACCTCGGCATAGAGCTTCAGCCGGTCGGGACCGGGCCCGTGCCTCGCCCCGAGATAGGCCCCGAAAGCGAGGGGCAGGCCGCGCTGGATCGCGCGGATCCAGGCAAGCCACCCCTCCTGCGGGGCGGGGTGGCCGAGATCCCGCGCGAAGGACGCGGCGGCCACGACGCGCCGGTCGGCCGGGAGCTCCTCGGGCCGGAACTCGCAGGCGTAGCGGAGCTCCGCGCTGCCATCCACGAAGGCGAACTCGATCGGCTGGCCATTCGGCGTGAGGCCGCTCCGCCGGTCGGTGGCCGCGCCGAGATGCGCGTCGAGCCGTGCGAGCAGCGCCCTGGCGCGGCCGGCCGCCGCCCCGGCCGCTGGCTCCAGCGCCGCCACGATCGGCTCCGCGCGCCGAAGATAGCCGCCAATCCGGGCCGGCGGGCGGCCGGCGCCGCCCTCGCCGGTCCGTGCCGGCTGCAAAGGCTCGGGCCCTTCCGTCACGGGGCGGGTCGGCGCTGCCGGTCGGGGCCGCTCTAGCCCGCACCCTCCCACTCCTGTGCCGTTCCGGCGAGCGTCAGATAGACCTCCCAGCCCTTGGGGTCCTTCGGCTGCCCCGCCAGCCTGTCGATCGTGTAGAGCGTCTCCGACACCGTCACCCGCTGCGGCGGCTTTGGCGGCCCCGCCATGTCGTAGGCGACCTGGATTGAGACCGAGGGCGGCTTGCCGGGGTCCACGACGGACGGCAGCGGGAAGGTCCGGACGGTCTCGTCCTTGTCCTTCTCGTCGGACTTGATGCGCAGCGGCGGCTGCTGCTCCCCGTTCAGGGTCAGGCGAAGCGTGACCATGTGCACCCCCGTGCTGGCGCCGGCCTCTGCCCATACGACCCTGCCCAGATCCACGGTGAGCCGGAAGATCATGGGCGTCGGCGCGGGGAAGCGGTGGCTCAGGTTGCGCAGCTCGCTTAGCGTCGCGACACTCTCCTCCACCTCGTGCTGCTGGCCGGCCGGCGCGTCGCGCAGCACGTAATTCAGCCGGTAGTGGAAGACCGGATTCGCGACACCAGGCGCGCAAGGCCGGACGAGCCAGGGGAACCTGCCGCGCTCGGGCTGGCCGTCCGGGGTCGTCGCGCCCACCGCCGTGCGCGAGGGGTCGTACTCCTCGGTGAAGGCGAAGCTCTCCCGGATCTCCGGCTCGTCCTTCGACCAGAGGTCCAGCTGGACCTCCTTCAGCTTCGTCCAGTCCAGCGGCTTGAGGAAGCCGACCGTGACCTGGACAAAGTTGAAATGCTCCTGCGGCCGGATATGGAGGTCGCGGCCGGTCTGGTCGCCATGCTGCGCGGCCCTGGCGCCGGGCCGCGGCACGGAGAGAAGGCCGGTGCCGGTCCGCGTGTCGTCGCCCGCCTTGCCGGTCCAGCGGCTGCCGAAATGGTAGGTGATGCTGTAGGCGTAGGTGTCGCTCGCCTCGGATTTCGGCGACGTCCAGCTGTGCTCCTTGTCGGAGAGGCGGATCGTCCGGGTCATCTTCCCGCCCCCCACCCCGTGCTCGAGCTCCACCGTGGCGTCGCGGATGTCGTAGTGGCCCAGGTCCTCCACGGTCGGCCCGACGACCTGGACGTTGAGGTTCTTGAAGAACTCGCTCTCCAGCGGGACGGCCAGGAAGTAGTCCGGATCGGCCAGCTGCTCGTCGGTCAGCGCGAAGAAGGCCTGGGGCAGGTGCTTGCGGCGGCCGGCCTGGGCGACAGTGAAGTCGAAGTCGAAGGTGCCCTTCACCTCCTTGTGCTCGATCTTCAGCGTCAGGCCGAT
>JBHYDO010000182.1:0-9691 GCA_051860645.1 Roseococcus sp. | reverse complement strand
GACCGCCACCGTCGCGATCCGCAACGGGGCGGGCTTCGACAACTGGTTCAACCGCCTGCTGGGCAGCACCAATTTCCGGGGCACCCGGGTGGTCGCGACCGAAGGGCTGACCCTGCTCCGGGAGGCGCCGCGGCGTGGGCACAACCACGGCCATGACGACCCGCACGCCTGGCAGGATGCGCGCCTGGCCGCCCGCTACATCCGCAACATCGAGGCCGGAATGCTCCAGGCCGATGCGGGGGGTGAGGCTCAGTACCGGGCGCGTGTCGACGCCGCCGTGGCGCGGCTGGAAGCGCTGGATGCCTGGATCCGCGTCCAAATCGCCCAGGTGCCCGAGGCGCGGCGCGTGGTGGTGACCAGCCACGACGCCTTCGCCTATTTCGGCGCGGCCTATGGGGTGCGGTTCCTGGCGCCGCAGGGCATCGGCAACACCGAGCCCTCGGCGCAGCAGGTGGCGCGGCTGATCCGTCAGATCCGCGAGGCCGGCATCACCGCCGTCTTCTTGGAGAACATGAGCAACCCCGCGACGCTGGACCGACTGGCGCGCGAGGCGGGTGTGGCGGTGCGGGGCCGCCTCTACGCCGACGCCCTCTCCACCGCCGACGGGCCGGCCGCGACCTACGAGGCGATGATGCGCCACAATGTGGGGCTGATGGTACGCGCCATGGTGGGCTGAGCCCGCCTCCGAAGCATGGTCGGCGCTGGCTGAAGCGCCGACCACGGCGCTACCGGTCCAGCGTCCGCCGCAGCAACTGCCCCCAGGCGGCATCGTAGTGGTGCACCTCGGCATCGCCCTCCAGCGGCAGGCCCTCGGCGCGCCAGCGGAACACCCCGCCGCGCAGGTTGTAGAGCGCGGCCGGGCGGGCGCTGGCGATCGTGGCCTGCACGCGCTCCAGCATCTTGCCGGACCGCCAACCCACGGCGCAGTAGAAGACGACCTGCGCGCCGCCGACGCGCGCACCATGGGCGGCCCGGAAGGCCCCGGCCGGCATGTCGGGGGGCAGGCGGATCGCGCCGGGCAGGCGGCTCAGCGCGAATTCCTCCGCCTCACGCACGTCGAACAGCACCATCTCCGGCAGGCGCGGCGCCAGTTCGCGCGGTGTGATCTCCGGCACCGGGTATCAGCCGCGTGCCCGCGCGCTCGACCGCATCCTGGGGGGTGGCGGCGTCCGCCGGGTCCGGCAGGCCGCGCCGCCAGAACCAGGCGCTGGCCGGGGCGGGGGCCGCAAGGCCCGCGCCAGCGAGGAGCAGGGGAAGGGCACGCCGATGCATCATTCGATCCGGGAGATGGTGTCCCTTGCGCTTTCGCGCGAGACCCATCCAAGGTTTCGTCCATGGGGATGATTTTCTTCGCCGCTGCGCTGCTGGCCGGGCAGGCCGGGATGCGGGCCCTGGCCCCGCTGCTCGTCGAAGGTCCCGAGGTTCCGTCTGGCCCGGTCCTGGGCTTCGTCGCGCTGGCCATGGCTGGGGGTGCGCTGTGGCTGTGGTCCATCCCCGGGCGGCTTGCGCGCATGGGCTGGCCCGCCTGGCTGGCGCTCGGTGCGGCGATGCGCCTCATCTGGCTGGATGCGCCGGTGGTGCTCAACACCGACCATTTCCGCTACCTTTGGGAGGGCGCGCTGCTGGCGCACGGCCTGTCGCCCTGGGGCCCGACGGCGGCCGCTGGCGTGCCGGAGGCCCTGGGCGAGGCCGGCGCGGCGCTCCAACCGCTGGTGAAGTTCCCCAGGCTGCGCAGCATCTATCCCGGCACCGCGCAGGCGGGCTTCGGCCTCGCGCACGCGCTCTGGCCCTGGGATGTGCGGGGGCTGCGCCTGGTGGCCCTGGCGGCGGAGGGCGCGACGCTGGCCCTCTCGGTGGCGTGGCTCCGCCGCGCTGGCTGGCCGCCCGCGCGGGCCGCGCTGTGGTGGTGCTGCCCGCTGGCGCCCGTGCTGCTGGTGGGCAATGCCCATGTGGACGCGCTGCTGCCGCCCCTGCTGCTGGGCGCGCTGCTGGCGACGCTGGCGGGGCGCGGCGTCGCCGCGGGCGCGCTGCTCGGGCTGGCGGTGGGCGTGAAGCTCTGGCCGGTGCTGCTGGCGCCCCTGCTCGGCCGGGCGCTGCCGCCGGGCGCGCGGGGGGGGGCGGCGGTCGCGCTGGCGCTCGTCGCGGGCGCCCTGGTGGCGCCGCTGCTGGCCACCATCGGCACCGGCGAGGCGGGGCTTTCGGCCTATGCCGGCGGATGGCTGGTGAACAACGCGCCGATGGCCGCCGCGGTGGTGCTGTGGCCGGGGGCTGGCACATGGCTGCGGCCCCTGGTCGCGCTGGCGGCGGGGCTGGTGGCGCTGGCCGTGGCCTGGCGAGCCCCGCCCGGCCCGGCGGGCCTGGCCGGCGGAGCGCTGGCGGTGGCGGCGGCGGTGTTCTACCTCTCGCCCGCGCAATATCCCTGGTATGGGGCGTGGTTCATGCCGCTCGCCGCCCTCCTCGCCTTTCGCCCGCTGCTGCTGCCGGCCGCCCTGCTGCCGCTCTACTGGCTGTGGTTCCCGTTGGACCGGGCCGGGCAGGGAGCCTTGTTCAACCTCACCCTCGCCTGGCTGCATGCGCTGCCGGTGGCGCTGGCCCTTTGGTTCTGGCGGCGACGGTGAGCGACTGCGGCAGCCTGCGCGTCGGTGTCATCATCCCCGCGCGCGACGAGGCGCCGGCCCTGCCGCGCGTCCTCCCCTTCCTGCCGCCCTGGCTGGCGCAGGTGGTGGTGGTGGACAATGGCAGCCGCGACGCCACGACCGAGGTTGCGCGCCGCCTGGGCGCCGAGGTGGTGGCCGAACCTCGGCGCGGCTATGGCCAAGCCTGCCTTGCCGGCATCGCGGCCCTTTCGCCGAGCGTGGACACGGTGCTCTTCATGGACGCCGACGCCGCCGACCGCCCCGAGGACATTCCGGCCCTGCTGGCCCCCATCGCGGCGGGCGAGGCGGAGCTTGTCATCGGCTCCCGTGTCCGGGGTGCACGGGAGCAGGGCGCGCTGACGCCGCAGCAGCGCCTGGGCAATGCACTGGCCTGCGCGCTGATGCGCGGCATCTGGGGCGGGCGCTTCACCGACCTTGGCCCGTTCCGCGCCATCACCCGGGCGGCCCTGGCGCGGTTGGCCATGGCCGACACCACCTGGGGCTGGACCGTGGAGATGCAGGTGCGCGCGCTGCGCCTGGGCTTGCCGGTGGCCGAGGTGCCGGTGGGCTACCGGCGCCGGGTGGGGGTTTCCAAGATCTCCGGCACCGTCTCGGGGTCGGTCCGGGCCGGTGCCAAGATCCTCTACGTGATCGGGCGCGAGGCGCTGGCGCGCCGCGCGCCCTGACCGGCGGTCAGCTGTCCAGCCGCCGCAGCCGGCCGCTGCGCACCAGCTCCGCCCAGCGGGCAGCGTCGGCTCGGAAATAGGCGGCGAAGCCCGCGGCATCGGTCGGGATGGGTGCCACCAGCGAAAGCCGCATCCGCTCCTGCACCGCGGCGCTGGCGATGGCCTCGCGGCAGGCGGCCTCCAGGCGGGCGAAGGCTGCCGGGGGCGTGCCCGTCCGCGTGAAGAAGCCGAGCCACAGGCCGAATTCATAGCCCGCGACCCCCTGCTCGATGAAGGTCGGCAGGTCGGGGAAGACCGGCGCGCGGGTGGCGGAGGTGACGCCCAGCGCCCGCACCGCTCCGCCCCGCACCTGGCCGGCGGCGGAGCCCGCCGCGTCCAGCAGGAAGCTGATGCGCTGGCTGATCAGGTCGGGATAGACCGCCCCCGAGCCGCGATAGGGCACGTGCAGCAATTGGGTGTTGGTGGCGGCTGCCAGAAGCTCGCCCGCGAGGTGGCTGCCCGTGCCTGGGCCGGAAGAGCCAAAGCTGATCTGCCCCGGCCGCGCCCGCGCCGCCGCCAGCAGGTCCGACAGGTTCTGGAATGGCGACTGCGGCGAGACCACCATGATCATCGGCACTGCGCCGATGCCGCTCAGCGGCGTGAGGTCGGTCAGCGGGTCGTAGTTCAGGGTCTGCAGCGAGGGGCCGGTGGCCTTGGAGACGGAACCCAGGATGAACGTGTAGCCGTCCGCCGGGGCCGACTTGGCGACATGGGCGCCACCGATATGCCCGCCCGCACCCGGCCGCTGTTCCACCACCACCGACTGGCCCAGGATGCGCGACATCTCGGGCGCGATGACCCGGCCCAGCACATCGGCCGAACCGCCGGTGGCATAGGGGACGACCATGGTGACGGGGCGCTCGGGGAAGGCGGCGCGAGCGATGGTTGGGGCGGCAATGCCCATCCCCGCGAGGATGGGAAGCGCGCGGCGGTTCAGCATGGGGGAACACTCCTGGATCGGTTGATGCCCTGCCACGCAGGAACTGTGCCAGGGCGCCCGGTTTGGCTCATCGGACGCTTATTGCACGTGATCTATGCGGAGAAAACCTCGGCCAATAATTTCGCGGCCTCGTTTTGTAGAATTGTCTTGTCCACCTTGTTGGTCCCCGCGAGGGGCAGCGCACCCATGAACCACACGCGTCGGGGGTGCATGAAGGCGGGCGCGTGGCGCAGGGCGAAGGCCTTCAGCGCCGCCTCGTCCACCGAGGCACCGGGCCGCCGAACCACGAAGGCCACGGGCTTGGTGCCCTTGATGTCGTCCGGCACCGGAACGACGGCCGCCTGCTCGACCTCCGGGTGGCGTTCCAGCACGGCCTCGACCTCGCCGGGGAAGATATTCTCGCCGCCCGAGATGAACATGTCATCCGCCCGGCCGACGACATAGAAGAAGCCGTCGGCGTCGCGGCGCATCACGTCGCCCGTGATGTAGAAGCCATCCGCGGTGAGGGGAGGCCTGAGGTCCGGCCGGTTGAAATAGCCATTCATGACGCCGGGCGTGCGCTGCTCCAGCACGCCCTCGTCGCCCAGCATGCCGTCGGGCGCGCGCAGGCGCAGTTCCACCGCGGGGTGCGCATGGCCCACCGAAAGCTGTGGCGTGGGCTTGCCCTGCGGGTGCGGGCCGAACACCACGGGACCGGCCTCGGTCGTGCCATAGCCATTGATGAGGCGCGCGCTGGGGAAGGCGGCCTTGATGGCGGCGGCCAGCGCCTCGCTGACTGGGGCGGAGCCCAGCCGGATGGAGCGCACGCTGCTTGTGTCGGTCGCGGCCAGCAGCGCCGTCTCGCGCAGCAGCATGGCGAACATGGGCGGCACGGCGGTGAGCCACGTGCAGCGTTCCTCGCCGATGGCCCGGATGTAGTCGGCCTCGCGGAATTGCGGCAGCAGCACGATGGTGGCGCCGGCCGCGAGCGCCAGCTGCGCCAGCGCCAGCCCGTTCATGTGATAGAGCGGGGCCGCGATGAGGAAGCGTTCCTCGCGCTGCGGCGCGGCGCGGAGGCGCTGTTCCACGATCCAGAGATGGGATTGGTGCGACAGCACGACGCCCTTCGGCTTGCCCGTGCTGCCCGAGGTGTAGAGGAAGAGGGCGGGCTCGGCCGGGCCGGGTGTCACGGCCTCCAATGCGCCCGCATCGAGGAAGCCCTCCCAGTCCGGACCTTCCAACGCGAGCGTGGAGAAGCCCCCCGGCACCTGCGCCGCGCGGGCTGCGTCATGCGCGACCAGACGCACCTCGGCATTGCCCAGCACATAGGCAATGGTCTCGGGCGGGAAGCGCCAGTTCACCGGCACCGCCACCAGGCCCGCGCGCATGGCGCCGCAGAGCAGCGCCAGGAACTCGACGGAATTGGCGGCGAGCAGCCCCACGCGGTCGCCGCGCTGCAGGCCACGGCGCAGCAGGCCGCGCCCGGCGGCATTGGCCAGCGCGTCGAACGCGGCATAGCTGACCACGCGGCGGGCGTCGCCCGCGCGCAGGATGAGCGCCGGCTTGTCCGCGGACACGTCCCCCGGCGTGAGTGCGCCGAGGTTCTGCGCCGCGAACGCGCTCATGCCTTCGGCGGGGCCGGCGGCGCCGTGAGATAGACGCCGCGGCCGGAGGCGCAGAGCTTGCCGTCGCTGTCGAAGATGGATGCCTCGGCCACCGAGAACTGCCCGCCCGCGCGCACCACCTTGCCCTTGCAGGTCAGGTCGCCCGGCATGGCGGCGCGGTGGTAGTCCACGCGCATGTCGATCGTCGGCACGCCGCGCCCGGTGCTGGAGACCAGCGCCCAGTCGGCCGTCAGGTCCACCAGGGCCGCCAGGATGCCACCATGGGTGTAGCGGCGGTCGGGGTTCACCACCCATTCCTCGCGCCAGGTGGCGGTCAGCTCGATGGTGCCCTCGCCGACGGAGATCACCTTGATGCCGAGCCACTGATGGTAGGGGCCACGCAGCAGCATGGCCTCCACTTCGGCGGCGGTGGGGAGGGGTTTCTTCTCGCTCATCCTTCGTCTCCGTTCGGGGTGACCACCACCTTGCCCAGCACCTCGCGGTCGCGGATCAGGCGTAGGCCCTCGGCCGCTTCGTCCAGCGGCAGCACCTTGTCGAGCACGGGGGCGATGCGCCCGTCCTGGATCATCTCCATCAGGGCCGCCAGGTTGTCGTCGTAGAAGGAGTTGGAGCCGATGATCTGCAATTCGAAGGACCAGACGTAGCGCAGGTCTTCCTTGGGGTCGTGGCCGGCGGTTGCGCCGCAGACCAGGATCTTGCCGCCGCGCTTCACGCAGCGCAGCGTCTTGGCCCAGGTGTCGCCGCCGGTGAAGTTGATGACGACGTCCACGCCGCCCTCATAGTTGCGGCGCTGCGGCTTGCCATACTTCTCGGTGGCCCATTTGGAGAAGTCCACCTCGTTGTAGTTGATGGCCTCGTCGGCGCCCATCTTCAGCAGCGCCTCGCACTTCTCGGCCGAACCCGCGCAGGCGATGACATGCGCGCCCAGCTGCTTGGCCAGAATGACGCAGCCCGTGCCCACGCCGCCCGAGGCGCCCAGGATCAGCACCTTGTCGCCGGCCTTGATGGTGTTGTGCGTCACGATCATGCGGTGCGCGGTGCCATAGGCCACGGGCAGCGAGGCCGCCTGGGCGAAGGTGACGCCGGCGGGCATTCGGATGAGCTGGTCGGCGGCGACGCGGCAATACTGCGCCATGCCGCCATCGAGCATCTCGCCCATCAGCCCCTTCTTCTTGTTCAGCGGGTTGACCAGCACGCGGTCGCCCACCGACCAGCCGGAGACGCCGGCACCCAGTTCGGTGATGGTGCCCGCCATGTCGAGGCCGATGACCACCGGCATGGGCACCTTGATGCCCGGCATGCCCTTCACCGTGAACACGTCATGGTAGTTGAAGGAGGAGGCGCCCACGCGGATCACCACATGCCCTTCATCGGCGGTGGGAATGGGGTGGTCGTCCACCACCTGCAGCTTGTCGAGGTCACCGTGTTCGCGCAGCAGAAGCGCCCGCATCGTCCCAGCCATCACCAGATCCTGTCTTGTCAACAATTGCCCGGAACCTACTGGACCATCCCGATATGGCAAGCGGCTCAGCCCTCCGAAGCGACCTCGTGCAACTGCGTAGGCGGCAGGTGGAGATGGCCGCCCGTGTGGTGCGCGAAGACGTGCTGGGGCCGGTGCGGCATTTGGCGGGGGTGGATGTCTCCTCCTCGCGCTTCGACCCCGCGCGGATGGTGCATGCCGCGGTGGTGGTGCTGGAATTTCCCTCGCTGCAGGTGGTCGCCCGGGCCACGTGCAGCCTGCCGGCGGCCATGCCCTACCTCACCGGCTTGCTCGCCTTCCGCGAAGTCCCGGCCATCGAGGCGGCGCTGGCGCAATTGCCCGCCCCGCCCGACCTGCTTGTGGTGGATGGGCAGGGGCTCGCGCACCCGCGACGCCTTGGCATCGCGAGCCACCTGGGCGTGGTGACCGGCCTGCCCAGCATCGGGGTCGCGAAGTCGCGCCTCGTGGGCCAGCCCGTGGCCCCGCTCGGCCCGGAGGCCGGTGCCGTGGTGGAGGTGCTGGACCGTGGCGAGGTGGTGGGCGCACTGCTGCGCAGCCGGGCGGGCGCCAACCCGTTGCACATCTCCATCGGCCACCGCGTGAGCCTCGCCACCGCGCTGCACTGGGTGCGCGCCACGCTGCGCGGCCGCCGCCTGCCCGAGCCGACCCGTGCCGCGCATGACTGGGCCGGCGAGGTGCAGCGCGCGGCCATGGCGGCGGCGGCGCGCGCAGGTTAGAGGAACGCCATGCAAAGACTCTGGTTCAGCGCGGCGGGCCTTTCGAGCTGCGCCGCCGTCGCCCTCGCCGCCATGGCCGCCCATGCGCCGCTGGAGGCGCGCGAGATGGTGCAGTCCGTGGCGCAGATCATGGGCTGGCACGCGCCGGCCCTGCTGGCCTTCGGCGTGTGGAACGACCCGCGCGGCCGTGCGGTGGCGGCGTTGATGCTGCCTGGCCTCGTGCTGTTCTCGGGGGCGGTTCTGTGGCGCGCCTTCATGGGCGTCTCGCCCGGCCCCATCGCTCCGCTGGGGGGCTTCGCACTGATGGCCGGCTGGCTGGTGCTGGTGGCGCTGACCCTCAGAACGCCCAAGTGATCCGCGCCGCCTACCTGGCCGATGAGGGGCTGGAGGCGCCGCTGGCCGAGGAACTGGCCCTCTCCGGCCGCGCGGTCGAATGCTGGCACGGCTGCCTCGCCCTCTCGCCCGACCCGCCGGCACCCGCCGCCTGGGCGCTGGACGTGTGGGACGCCCCGCGCGAGATCGCGGCCCCCTCCATCAAGGAGGCCGCGGACGCGCTGCGGGCGCTGCAACGCAACTGGTCACTGGTGCCCGCGCTGCATCACCGGCGCGCGGCCCTCATCGAGGCGCGGCTGCCGCCCGTGAAGGCCCGCCCGCTGGCCTTCCCAGAACCCGCGCCGACCGGGCATCTCGGCGCCTGGACGCTGCTGGAGACGGGGCTGATGCTGGCCTCGCCCACCAAGTCGTCGCCCTTTCCGGGCGGCGCCGTGCGCTTCGTCGAGGACCGCGAGGGCCCGCCCTCCCGCGCCTATCTCAAGCTGTGGGAGGCACTGACGCGGCTGGGCCGGCATCCCGCCCCAGGCGCGCGCTGCCTCGACCTCGGCGCCTCGCCCGGCGGCTGGACCTGGGCGATGGCGCAGCTGGGTGCGGCCGTCACCGCCGTGGACAAGGCGCCGCTGGAGCCGCGCGTGCTGGCCATGCCCGGCGTCGCATGGCGGCAGGACAGCGCCTTCGCGCTGCAGCCCGAGCCGGTGGAGTGGCTGTTCAGCGACGTGATCTGCTATCCGCCCCGCCTGCTGGCGCTGGTGCGGCGCTGGCTGCCGGTCGCGGCCAACATCATCTGCTCGGTGAAGTTCCAGGGACCGACGGACCACGCCATCGTGGCCGAGTTCGCCGCTATCCCCGGCGCCACCCTGTTCCACGGCGCGCACAACAAGCATGAGCTGACCTTCGCGCGCCTGGCCCGCGCGCCCCTCGGCTGAGGCGCGGGCAACCAAGGGCTGGCGCCGGCGTTCTGGCCGGAACGCGTGATCACCACGCCTCGCCGAGGATGCCGCCCGCCCATGTCCGACCTCCGCCGCGGCTACAACAGCATCCGCCCCGCGGGCGTGCCCCAGGGAGGCGCCAACCTGGCGCTCGCCGCGTTGCTGGTGGTGGCGGTGTTGTATTTTGCCCGCGACCTGCTGGTGCCGCTGGCGCTCTCGGTGCTGCTCGCCTTTGTGCTGGCGCCGGTCGTGCGCGCGCTGCGTCGCCTGGGTGTGCCGCGCGTGCTGGGCGTGCTCGCCGCCGTGC
>JBHYDO010000181.1:0-9735 GCA_051860645.1 Roseococcus sp. | reverse complement strand
TGACGCGGGGTGGTCGAATCTCCAGCGCCTGTCCTCACTCGGCTGGCTGGGCTCCGACATTTCCGGCAAACCCGCCATCACGCTGGACCAGTTGCTGACGCATGGCGCCGGGCTGTTCCTGATGACGGGCGGGGACCACGGCCCCCTGTCACGCCTGCTGGCCGAAGGGCGGCGCGACGCGGCGCGGGACCTGCTGCACGCGCTGCGCGAGAGCTTCGACGGGCGGCTCGCCGTCGAACTCATGCGCCACCACACCAGCCGTCAAGCGGCGCTGGAACCCGGGCTGCTCCGACTGGCCGATGAGGCCGCACTCCCCATCGTCGCCACCAACGACGTCTACTTCGCCGACGCCCGGATGCATGAGGCGCATGACGCGCTGCTCTGCATCGCCGAGGGCCGCGTCATCACCGAAGCGCAGCGCCGGCGCGTCACGCCGCACCACTGGTTCAAGCCCGCTGACCAGATGCGCGCCCTGTTCCACGACCTGCCTGAGGCCTGCGACAACACGCTGGCCATCGCGCGCATGTGCGCCGTGATGGCGGAGGTGAAGAAGCCCGAGCTGCCCATCTGCCCCAAGGTCCAGCCCGGCCGCACCGAGGCGGAGACGGTGGCCGACATGGCCCGCACCGGCCTCGCGCGCCGCTTCCCCGAGGGCGTGCCTCCGGTCCACGCCGAGCGGCTGGAATACGAGCTCACCGTCATCGAGCAGATGGGGTTCTCGGGCTACTTCCTCATCGTGGCGGACTTCATCCAGTGGGCGAAGGCGCAGGGCATCCCGGTGGGGCCGGGGCGCGGTTCGGGCGCGGGCTCCGTCGCCGCATGGGCGCTGTCCATCACCGACCTCGACCCGCTGCGCTTCGGGCTGCTCTTTGAGCGCTTCCTGAACCCCGAGCGCGTCTCGATGCCTGACTTCGACATCGACTTCTGCCAGGACCGGCGGGACGAGGTGATCGACTACGTCCGTCGCGAATATGGCGAGGAGCGGGTCGCCCAGATCATCACCTTCGGCAAGTTGCAGGCCAAGGCGGCAGTGCGCGACGTCGGCCGCGTGCTGGGCATGCCCTACGGCCAGGTGGACCGGATCGCGAGCCTGATTCCCAACAACCCCGCCAACCCGGTCAGCCTGAAGGACGCCATCGCGGGCGAACCGCGCCTGAAGGACATGCAATCGGGCGACGAGGTGGTGGCGCGGCTGCTCGACATCGCGCTGCAGGTGGAGGGGCTGTACCGCAACGCCTCCACCCATGCGGCGGGCGTGGTCATCGGGCGGCGGCCACTGATCGAGATCACCTCCATCTACCGCGACCCGCGTTCGCCGCATCTCATCACCCAGTATTCCATGAAGCACGTGGAAAACGCCTCGCTGGTGAAGTTCGACTTCCTGGGGCTGAAGACGCTGACGGTGCTGCGATGTGCGGTGTCGCTGTTGCAGGCGCAGGGCATCACCGTGGACATCGACCACCTGCCGCTGGACGACGAACGCACCTACGCCATGCTGGCCCGCGGCGATGCGGCCGGCGTGTTCCAGTTCGAAGGCCAGGGCATGCGCGATTGCCTGCGGTCCATGCGTCCCGACCGGTTCGAGGACCTGATCGCCGCCGTCTCGCTCTACCGGCCCGGTCCGATGGAGAACATCCCGGCCTATTGCGCCCGCAAACATGGCGAGGCGTGGTCCGCGCCGCACCCCTCCATCCAGGAGATCCTCGGCGAGACCTATGGCATCATGGTCTACCAGGAACAGGTGATGCAGATCGCCCAGGTCATGGCGGGCTACAGCCTGGGCGGCGCCGACCTGCTGCGCCGCGCCATGGGCAAGAAGAACAAGGAGGAGATGGCGAAGCAGCGCGACATCTTCTGCGCCGGTGCCGCGAAGAACGGCGTCTCCGCCGCCAAGGCGGGCGAGGTCTTCGACCTCATGGAGAAGTTCGCCAATTACGGCTTCAACAAGTCGCACGCGGCGGCCTATGCGCTGGTCGCCTACCAGACGGCCTGGCTGAAGGCGAACCACCCCGTTGCCTTCCTCGCCGCCTCCATGACGCTGGACATGGACAAGACCGACAAGCTCGCCTCGCACATGCAGGAAGCCTCCCGGGCGGGCATCAAGATCCTGCCGCCGGACATCAACCGCTCCTCGGCCGAGTTCACCATCGAGGCGACGGAGGCTGGCCCCGCCATCCGCTTCGCGCTGGCCGCCATCAAGCGGGTGGGGGCGGCCGCCATGCGCGACCTCGTGGCCGCGCGGGACCAGGGCGGCTCCTTCGACAGCCTCGCCGATTTCGCCGCCCGCGTGGACCCGCGGCTGCTGAACAAGATGCAGCTGGAGAACCTCGCCAAGGCCGGCGCCTTCGACGCCCTGGAGGGCAACCGCGCGCGCCTGGTCGCCGGCGCCGAGACGGTGCTGCGCCGCGCCCAGGCCAGTGCGGAGGACCGCAACAGCAACCAGATCGGCCTTTTCGCCGAGGTCGAGCAGGGGCCGGCCATGCTGCGTCTGCCCGACATGCCGGACTGGCCCACCCTGGACAAGCTGGGCTTCGAGGCGGAGGCGGTGGGCTTCCACCTCTCCGCCCACCCGCTCGACACCTACAAGATGGCGCTGCGTCGGCTGGGCTGCACGCCCTCCGCGCTCATCGCCGAGAAGGCGCGAGCCGGCTCCACCCGCATGAAGCTCGCCGGCACTGTCACCGCTCGCAAGGAGCGCAATACCAAGACCGGCAGCCGCATGGCCTGGGTCAGCCTGTCCGACCAGACGGGCGGCTTCGAGGTGACCTTCTTCAGCGAGGTGCTGAACCGATCGCGCGAGTTGCTGGAGGATGGCCGCGCCGTGCTCATCAACGCCGAGGTGCGGCTGGAGGGCGAGGCGCTAAGACTCACCGCGCAGGACATCGAGGCGCTGGACAAGGCGGCGGCCGGCGTGGGGCAGGGGATGCGCATCATCCTGGAGGCCGCCAGCGCCCTGCCCGACATCCGCGCCCTGCTGGAGCGCGACGGCCGCGGCCGCGGGCGTGTCAGCCTCGTGCCGCAGCTTGGCTCCGGGCAGGATGTGGAGATCACCCTGCCGGGCGGCTGGAACGTCTCGCCACGGATGATGCAGGCGCTGAAGGTGCTGCCCGGCGTGGCCGGCGTCGAGGAGGTGTAGCTACTCCTTCTCGCGCGCGTCCTTGGCCAGCAGCTTCGCCTGGGACTGCATGCGGTCCAACAGGCCCAGCCCCAGCGCGCCCGCCACAAAGGTGACATGAATGCCGATGGCCCAGCCCAGCTCCCGGTCCGAGAGGGAGCTAATGTCCATGAACTTCTGCAGCAGGTGGATGGAGCTGATGGCGACGATGGCGATGCCCACCTTCAGCTTGAGGTTCCCCGGATCGAGGTTGGACACCCACTCGATCTTGGACGCGCCCTTCGCATCCGTCAGCCGCGACACCAGGCTGTCATAGGAGGAGATGGCCACCATCGCGACGAGGGATGCCACCAGGGCGCTGTCCACCAGATAGAGCAGGCCCAGCAGCATCTGCGAGTCGGAGGTGTCGCTCAGCGTGTCGTGCATGAACTTCCAGACCTTGACCAGGAAGCGCACGCCATAGGCCGCCAGCGCCACCGCCAGCCCCAGGTAGAAGATGACAAGGATGTACCGGCTGGCCAGGACCGCACGGTCGGATAGGTTCTGCATATCGCGCATCTGGCGCGTTCCGCGTTTCGAGGAAAGGGAGGAACCAGAAATGATTCAGCGACTGGCCGAGGAGGGGCGCCTGTCCGGCGCCGTGGTGCATGGCGGGCTGGTGTATCTGGCGGGCCAGGTGGCCGATGACACCAGCCTGGACGCCGAGGGGCAGACCGCCGACATCCTGCGCCAGATCGACAAGCTGCTGGCCGAGGCCGGCACCGCCAAGCACAACCTGCTGAGTGTGCAGATCATCCTGGCCGACATCCGCGACGCGCCGGCCATGAACCGCGCCTGGGATGCCTGGCTCGACCCCGCCGCCAAGCCCGCGCGCATGACCATCCAGGCGCCGCTCGTGGACCCATCCTGGCGGGTGGAAATTACCGGCATCGCGGCCATCTCTTGACTAGAGGCGTTTCCGCCACGCGGGCACCCGCATTTCGCCGCATTGCGGGTCAACATGCTTAGCACCAAGGAAATGATGGACCCTCGATCCCGTGATACTCGGCAATCCTGATTTCTGGCGGCGCAAACGCGTCCTCGTTACCGGCGGCGCGGGCTTCCTCGGGTCCAGCCTTTGCCATGCGCTGGCGGAGCTTGGAGCCCGCGTGACCGCGCTCGACGCCATGCTGCCCGACGGCGGGGCGAACCTGGCCAACCTCGAGGGGGCGGGCGTCGTGCTGGTGCGCGGCGACCTGCGCGACGCCGAACTGGCCCCGCTCTGCCAGGGCGTGGACGTGCTGTTCAACATGGCGGCCCAGACCAGCCACATGGGTGGCCAGCGCGACCCACTGGCGGACATCGCCATCAACGGCGTGGCGCAGCTGCGCCTGATCCTGGCGCTGCGCGATGCGGTACCCGCGGCCAGCGTGGTGCATGCCTCCACCCGGCAGTTCTACGGTCGCCCCGTCAGCCTGCCGGTGGATGAGGGCCACCCGGTGAACCCCCCCGACGCCAACGGCATCTCCAAATGGGCGGGCGAGCAATACTGGCTCCAGGAGGGCCGGCTGCTGCAGCGGCCCGTGGTGTCGCTGCGGCTCACCAATTGCTACGGCCCGCGGCTGCGCATTGCCGACGCGCGGCAGACCTTCCTCGGCATCTGGCTGCGGCGCGTGCTGGAGGGCGAGGGCTTCGAGGTATGGGGCGGCGCACAACTGCGCGACCTCGCCTATGTTGACGACGTCACCCGGGCCTTCCTGATGGCGGCGGAGCACGCCGCCGAGGACCAAGTGAAGGGCCGCGCCTTCAACCTGGGCGGCGCGCCGCCTGTCTCGCTTCTCGACCTTGCCGAGAAGCTCCTTGCCGCCAACTTTGGGAAGGGCAGGTACACGACCCGGGAATTCCCGGCGGACCGCGCACCTATCGACATCGGTAGCTATCACGCCGACGACCGCGCCTTCCGCGCGGCCACGGGCTGGGCACCGCAGGTTTCCCTCGACGATGGTCTCAAGCGCAGCCTCGAATGGTATCGTGCGCGCATGGCCGACTACGCCTTCTGAAGGACGCCCCAAGGATGAACGCCCCCCTCGCCATGCTGCCCTTCGCCGATCCCGGTGCCGGCTACCGCGCTCTTCAGGCGGAGATCGACCCCGCCGTGGCCCGCGCCCTGGCCTCCGGCTGGTACATCCTGGGCGCGGAGGGCGAGGCCTTCGAGGCCGAGTTCGCCCAGTGGCTCGGCCTGCCGCGCGCGGTGGGCTGCGCCAATGGCACGGATGCGCTGATGCTCATCCTGCGCGGCATGGGCATCGGGCCGGGCTGCACCGTCGCCACCGTCAGCCACACCGCCGTTGCGACCGTCGCGGCAATCGAGATGGCAGGTGCCACGCCGCTGCTGCTCGACATCGACCCCGACACCTACACCATGGATGCGGACGAACTTGCCGCCGTGCTGGAGGCGCCACCGCCGGGCCTGCCCCCCATCCGCGCCGCCATCCCGGTGCACATCTATGGCCAGGCCTCCGACCTCGGGCCCATGCTGGCGGCCTGCCGCGCGGCGGATGTGCGCCTGATCGAGGATTGCGCCCAGGCGCATGGCGCGGCCTGGCAGGGGCACCGCGTTGGCACGCTGGGCGATGCCGCCGCTTTCAGCCTCTACCCCACGAAGAATCTCGGCGCGCTGGGCGATGGCGGGATCCTCGCCACGCGCGACGCCGAACTGGCCGACCGCATCGGCGCGATCCGGCAATATGGGTGGAAGCGCCGCTACATCAGCGACCTGCAGGGGGTGAACTCGCGCCTGGACGAGGTGCAGGCCGCGATCCTCCGGGTGAAGCTGAAGCACCTGGACGCGCAGAACGCCCGTCGGCGTGAGATCGCCGCCGCCTATGACGCGGCGCTGGCCGGGTCCGAACTGGTTCCGCCCGCCCGCCGCGCGGACTGCGAGCATGTGTTCCACCTCTATGTGCTGCGCCATCCCGAGCGCGACGCCATCATGGCGGCTCTGAAGGCAAAGGGCATCAGCACAGGCATACATTACCCGGTGCCCGTCCATGAGCAGCCGGCCTATGCCGGCCGGGTCGCGCTCGGCCCGGCCGATTGCGATGAGACCTCCCGCGCCGCGCGGGAGGTGTTCAGCCTGCCCATGTATCCGGAACTGACCGATGAGCAGGTGGAGCGGGTCTGCACCGCGCTGCGCGGGCTGTAAGCCCTACCCCTGGGGCTGCAGCCCCATGGCGCGCACCGCCTCGCCGATCGCACGGATTTCCTGTTGCAGGCGGGCGTCGGCCACGCCTGGCGTCTGCATCTCGGGTGGGAAGATCTCCGTGCCGAAGCCCGCGAAGCGCTCGCGGATGGAGGGCTCGGCCAGCACCTCGCGCAGCGCGGTGTTGAGGCGCGCGATGATCGGCGCGGGCGTGCCGGCCGGAGCATAGAGGCCGTTCCACAGCACCAGGTCGAAGCCTTCGAAGCCCGACTCATGCAGGGTGGGCACGTCGGGCAGGGTGGCAAGCCGCTGGCGCGTGGTCACCGCGAAGGCCCGCACATTGCCTGCCCGGACCTGCGGGATGGCGGTGGTCGAGAGGTCGCAGATCACGTCCACCCGGCCGGCCAGCATGTCGGCCATGGCGGGCGCGGTGCCGCGATAGGCGATGTCGTTGAAGCTCACGCCCAGCCGGTGCTGGATCAACAGGCTGCACAAATGCACGGCAGAGCCGATGCCCGCATGGCCCTTGTTCAAGGCAGGACCCCGCGCGCGCATCCATTCCAGGAAGGCGCGGGTGTCGGGGGCCTCGATGTCGCGCCGTGCGGTCAGCACCAGCGGGCCGTAGTTCACCATGCCGATGGGGGCGAAGGCGGTGGCCGTGTCATAGGGCAGGCGGGCGTGCAGCGCCGCGCCGCCGGGCAGGGCCAAGTGGTTGATCAGCAGGGTGTAGCCGTCGGGCGCGCTGCGTGCCACGCGCGCCGCGCCGATGGTGCTTCCCGCGCCGCCGATATTCTCCACCACGAAGCGCTGTCCAAGCCGCTGCGACAGCGCTTCGGCCAGCAGACGTCCGGTGGTGTCGGTCGGGCCACCCGGCGCGAAGGGCACCACGAGGGTGACGGCGCGGGCTGGATAGGTCGTGTCGGCAAGGGCCGGGGCGGCGAGGCCCCCAAGGGCAAGGATCGGCAGGGCGAGCAGGGCGCGGCGCATGGGTGTGTTCCTTGGCATGGGGTCCGCCGGGATCCAGATGGGCAGCCCGCGCATGGCGCAGCAAACGCCATGCCACCTCAGCGAAAGCCCTCCGGCCAGGGAAGGTCCAGCCAGGACAGATGCCCGCCCTTGCCCGCCCCGGTGTCGAGGAACACCGCCTGCCCACCCGACCGCCCCCGCATGGGGAGGGGCCGCCCATCGCGAGAGCGCTGGTCATGTCCGCAATAGACGGTGATGCCCGGGGGAATGGCGTCCAGCCAGTGCAGCACGCGCTCGGGAT
The DNA here is from genome assembly GCA_051860645.1 of Roseococcus sp. Taxonomy (GTDB): domain Bacteria; phylum Pseudomonadota; class Alphaproteobacteria; order Acetobacterales; family Acetobacteraceae; genus Roseococcus. The sequence continues at coordinate 2,172 of JBHYDO010000181.1, read as the reverse complement.
AGCCATCGGCGGCGGTGCGCCCCGTCACCTGGCCATAGAGCGCGCGGGCCATCGCCCCTTCGGGCTTGCCCGCCCCCGCGCCGGGCGGGGAGGCCCCCAGCAGCATGGCCGGGTGGAAGGCGGCATGGACGAACAGCCAGGGTCCCATGCGCAGCCAGGCCGGGGCCGCGGCAATGCGGGCAATGGCGGCGGCGGCCAGCGCCTCGCCATCCTCCGCCGCCTGCAACTGCTCGAGGGTGCGCGGAACCGCCTCGGCGGGGCTGCGGACGCGGGCGCCGACCAGGGCACGGCGCAGCTTGTGGTCGTGGTTGCCCAGCAGGAACACACCCTCCTGCGCCGCACACATGGCGAAGGCCATACGCAGCGTGCCCGGCGCGTCGGGGCCATAGTCGGTCAGGTCACCCAGTTGGATGACGAAGCGGCCGGCCGCGCGCGCACCCTCCAGCGCGGCGCGGAAGCCGTGCGCGTCGCCATGCACGTCGCCCACCACGCGCAGCCCGGTGAAGCCCATCTCGCGAAGCTGGTGGGGGTCGAGCGTCACGCCGGGGAGGGCTTCGCCCGCAGCGCGGCATAGGCCTCAAGCGCCCGGGCGCGGCCCGCCCCATGCTCGATCACAGGACGCGGATAGTCCTGCCCGAGGCGCACGCCGGCGCCGCGCAGCACGAGGTCCGGTGCCTCCCAGGGCTTGTGCAGGAACTTGTCGGGCAGGCGCGTGAGTTCAGGCACCCAGCACCGCACATAGGCGCCGTCCGCGTCGAACTTCTCCCCCTGGAGCGTCGGGTTGAACACGCGGAAATAGGGTGCTGCATCCGCCCCGCATCCCGCCACCCACTGCCAGGAGGCGCTGTTGGACGCGAGGTCGCCGTCGAGCAGCGTGTCCCAGAACCACTCCGCCCCCTGCTGCCAGGGCTGCAGCAAGTGCTTCACCAGCAGCGATCCCGCAATCATCCGCACGCGGTTGTGCATCCATCCGCTGCGCCAGAGCTGGCGCATGCCGGCATCCACGATGGGATAGCCTGTGCGCCCCTGTTGCCAGGCGCGCAGCAGACGTTGGTCGGGCTGCCAGGGGAAATGGGCAAAGTTCCCCTGGAGCGGAGCCTCGGGCATTTCCGGCCGATGCCAGAGCAGATGATAGGAGAATTCCCGCCAGAGGATTTCCTTCAGGAAGGTCGCGTCGCCCTCGGCGCCCCCGCCGCGCGCGGCGTGCCAGACCTGCCGCGGCGAAACCTCGCCGAAGCGCAGATGCGGCGAAAGTCCCGAGCTGCCTGTGACACCCGGGATGTTGCGCCGGGCCTCATAGCCGCCCAGGCCAAACGCCGCGAATTCCGCCAGCCTCGCCTGCGCGCCGGCCTCGCCGGGGGTCCAGTGCGCGGGAAATTCCCGCCACCAGTCGCGCGCCGGCATCAGGCACAGTGCCTCCAGCGCCACGCCGCCGGGCGCGTCCGGCACACCGGCCAGCGCTGCTGGCGCTGGCAGCGGCGGTGACGGTTCGCCCAGGGCGAACAGCGCGCGCGAGAAGGGGCTGTACACCGAGTAGGGCTTGCCCTGCCCGGTGCGGATGCGGTGGGGCTCGTGCAGCAGCGAGGAGGTGTGCAGCACCAGCCGCCGCCCTGCCCCCTGTAGTGCCGCGGAGACGGCCTCGTCACGCCGACGCGCCCAGGGTTCGTACAGGCGCCCGGCATGGATCTCCGTGGCGCCGATGGCAGTGGCAAGTTGGGGCACCACCGTCTCGGCTGGCCCCTTGGCCAGGTGCAGCGCGACGCCGCGTGCGGCCAGCGCTTCGCGGAGGGCCGCCAGGCTCTGGTGCAGCCACCAACGCTGTGCCGCGCCATGGGTCCAGGCGCCCGCGGCCGCGTCGTCGAGGATGTAGCACGCCAGCATCGGGCGACCTCGCGCCGCCTCGAGCGCCGGATTGTCGCGGAGGCGGAGGTCCTGCCGGAACCAGATCAGTGTCGGTCTCATGCCGCTTTCCATGTGGGGCGAGGCGGCGGAGGCCGTAAGCCCGCAACCGCATCAAACATCAGGCGTTCGTTCGGCATGGTTCCGAAATGGCCCGCCCCCGGGGTGCCGGGCCGCCCCCCGGTGGGGGCTCGCCGGCGGCGGGGGGCCGCGCTCCCCGCGCGGGGCGCGGGGGGCGCCGTCGCCCCGCGGGCGCCCGGCCGGTCGCCGGGG
>JBHYDO010000180.1:0-9864 GCA_051860645.1 Roseococcus sp. | reverse complement strand
ATTCCGACTTCGCGGCGCGGGTGACGGGCGGCGCGGTGCAGTTCGACCCGGGCTTCCATCGCCTGGGCTACCTGTTCCTGGTGCGCGGCGCGCCGGCGGTGGCGGCGCTGGAGGCCAATGCCGCCATGCAGCGCGGCCTGGGCGTGGACGTGGAGGTGCTGGACCGTGCGGCGCTGCGTGCGCGCTTCCCCTTCTTCGACGTGGAGGACGTGGACGCCGCCGCGCTCTCGCCCGACGGGCAGATCGACCCCAACGCGGCGCTGATGGGCTATCGCCGCGCCGCCGAGGGGCTGGGCGTCGCCTATGTGAAGGACCGCGTGGTGGGGCTCAACGTGGCGGGCGGGCGCGTGGTGTCGGCGCAGTTGGAATCGGGTGGCGCGCTGCCGGTGGAGGTGGCGGTGAACGCTGCGAACTGCTGGGCGCCGGAGGTCTGCGCCATGGTCGGCATGAAGGTGCCCATCGAGCCGATGCGCCGCCACCAGTTCCACTTCACGGCCGAGGACGCGCTGCCGCCCTTTCCTGCCGTGCGCCACGCGAACGGGCTGGCGATGCGGCCGCATGGTGGCGTCTACATCACCGGCCACAACCATGCGAACGAGCCCGGCGGCTTCAACTGGCATGTGGAGCACCAGTTGTTCGAGGCGGTGCTGTGGCCGCGCCTGGCCGAATTCTGCCCGGCCTTCGAGCGCGTGCGTCCGCGCGGCGCCTGGGTCGGGCACTACGACATGTGCCGGCTGGACGGGAACCCGATCATCGACCGGTTCCACCAAGTGCCGAACTTCTTCCTGTGCGCCGGCTTTTCGGGGCATGGGCTGATGCATGCGCCGGCCGTCGGGCGCGCGATGTGCGAGATGATCCTGGAGGGCGGGTTCCGCAGCATCGACCTCGGGCGCTTTTCCTATCGGCGGGTGCTGGAGGGAAAGCCCATTCCTGATGATGGGCCGACGGCCTGACCGCAGTCTGCATGCCCAAAATCTAAACAACTGCACGGCTCGCGGCCGCCGACATGGCCGCAATGCGAGCGAACCGGCGCGTCCTGCCCCGATTGGGTGCGAAACCGGGATGATTGTCCGTTGCGGGGCCGGCCACCCGACACCTAGCCTACGCCAACATCACGGCCAGGAGCTTCTCGCGGATGGACATCGGCGTCTTCCTTCCGATCGGCAACAACGGTTGGCTGATTTCGACCACCTCGCCGCAATACATGCCGACCTTCGAGCTGAACCGGGAGGTGACGCTGAAGGCGGAGAAGTACGGCTTCGACTTCGTGCTCTCCATGATCAAGCTGCGCGGCTTCGGCGGGCCGTCGGAATACTGGGACCACAACCTGGAAAGCTTCACGCTGATGGCGGGCCTGGCCTCCATCACCACGCGGGTGAAGTTGTTCGCCTCCGTGGCCGTGCTGACCGTGCCGCCCGCGCTGCTGGCGCGCATGGCCGTGACGATCGACGCCATCGCGCCCGGGCGCTTCGGGGTGAACATCGTCTCCGGCTGGCAGAAGGCCGAGTACGAGCAGATGGGCATCTGGCCCGGCGAGGCGCATTTCGCCCGCCGCTATGACTATTGCGGCGAGTATGTGCAGGTGCTGCGCGACCTCTGGGCCACCGGCCGCAGCGACTTCAAGGGTGACTTCTTCCAGATGACCGATTGCCGGGTCAGCCCGACGCCGAAGGACGGGCGCATCGAGGTGATCTCGGCCGGGCAGTCCAACCGCGGCATGCAGTTCGCCGCCGAATACGCCGAGATGAACTTCATCAGCGCCGGCGGCATCAACGACATCTCGAAGGTGCGGCCGCACACCGAGCGCCTGCTGGCCGCCAATGCCACAGCCGGCGCCGACTGCCAGGCGGTGCTGCTGATGATGATCATCGCCGACGAGACGGACGAGGCCGCGATGGCCAAGTGGCACCACTACGTGGAAGGGACGGACCTTGAGGCGCTGGCCTGGCGGGATTCCCAGGCCGCGGCCGATGTGAAGGCCGAGGCGCATTCCACCGTGGGCCGCATGGTGACGTCCGACCGGGTGCCGACCAACATGCTGCGCTTCATCGGCTCCTACGAGACCATCGCGCGGCAGCTCGACGAGTTGGCCGAAACGCCGGGCCTGCGCGGCGTGATGCTGACCTTCGACGACTACCTCATCGGCATGGAGCAGTTCGGCACGCGCATCCAGCCCTTGATGAAGTGCCGCGTCGCCAAGCTCGCGAAGGCGGCATGATGGGCGCCGCCAATTCACGCCTCCGGGCTTGCGCCCTCTGGCGATCGGAGGCGGCGTGATGGCGCCGCTGGACCTCGAGATCGTCGGTCTCAAGAAGAAATATGGCAGCTTCACCGCGGTGAACGACGTCTCGCTGCGCGTGGGCAAGGGGCAGTTCGTCTGCCTGCTGGGGCCTTCGGGCTGCGGCAAGACCACGACCCTGCGCTGCATCGCGGGGCTGGAGGAGCCGGACGAGGGCGACATCCTCATCGCCAACAAGAACGTGACGAATGATCCGCCCTGGGAACGCGATATCGCGATGATGTTCCAGGACTTCGCGTTGTTCCCGCACATGACGGTGGCCAAGCAGGTGGGCTTCGGCCTCGAGATGCTGAAATGGCCGCCGCTGAAGCGCGACCAGCGCGTGGCCGAGGTGCTGAAGGCGTTCGAGATCTCGCAGTTCGCCAACCGCAAGCCCGGCAGCCTTTCCGGCGGGCAGCGGCAGCGTGTGGCACTCGCCCGCGCCATGATCACCGAGCCCCGCCTGCTGCTGCTGGACGAGCCCATCGGCGCGCTGGACTACTCGCTGCGCGAGACGGTGATGATTGAGCTGAAGACCCTGCAACGCCGCACCGGCATCTCCTTCATCTGGGTCACGCATGACCAGAACGAGGCCTTCTCGCTGGGCGACCTGGTGGTGGTGATGAACCACGCGAAGATCGAGCAGCAGGGCACGCCGGAGGAGATCTTGCAGCGTCCGCGCACGCCCTTCGTCGCCGGCTTCGTGCAGGGCAACAACGTGTTTCGCGGCAAGGTGGAGGCGGTGCAGGGCCGCGAGGCGCGCATCGCGACACCTGCCGGCAGCTTCGTGGTGCCGGTGCTGGACCTCAAGCCGCAGGTCGGCCAGGAGGCCTCCTTCTCCGTGCGCGCCGAACGGCTGCGGCCCTCGCCGCCCCAGGGTTGGCCCAACAGCCTCGCCACCTCTTGCCGCACGGTGGAGTATTTCGGCTCCGTCCGCCGCTACATCCTGGAACGGCCGGATGGCGAGGTGATGAAGCTCGACCAGTTCGGCGCCGAGCCCGCCTTCATGGCGGCCGATGGCGCGGCCGTGATCGGCTGGCCCACGGAAGCCGGCGTGCTGCACGGATGAGCACGATCCGCGCGCGGTCCCTGCCCGCCTACCTGCTGGCGCTGCCGGCCGGCTTGTGGATGTTCGGCGCGGTGGTGATGCCGGCGCTGCTGATCTTGTGGGTGTCGCTGTGGGGCGGCACGGCCTTCGGCACCGGCAACCCGATCACCACCGCGAACTACGAGCGCTTCCTCGCCAACGCCGCCTATCGCGGGCTGGTGGGCTACACCTTCCTGCACACCTTCATGCTGATGGCGATCACGGGCGTGCTCGGCTACTGCATCGCCTTCTTCCTGGTGATGAAGGTGACCAGCCGTGGGCTGCGCACGGCGCTGTTCCTGGCCTTCATCATCCCGTTCTGGACCTCGGCGCTGATCCGCGCCATCGCCTGGGTGCCCTTCCTCGGCGTGAACGGCGTGATCAACCAGGCGCTGATGGGCATCGGAATCACCGATCGGCCGATCGAGGTTTTCCTCTACTCGCGCACCGGCATCTCCATGGCGCAGGTCTCGCTCTACACGCTGATGGCGTCGGGCCCCGTCGTCTACATGCTGGCGCAGATCGCGCCCTCCCTGCGCGAGGCGGCGATGACGCTGAAGGCCCCGCCTTCGGTGGTGTTCTGGCGCGTGATCTTTCCGCTGACGCTGCCCGGCGTGGTGATCGGCCAGGTGCTGGTGTTCCTCTCCGTCATGGCGGATTTCGCGACGGTGCAATGGATCGGCGGCAACAAGATCGCACTGCTGCCCAACCTCATCCTGAATTTCTACGAGGGCGCGCAATTGCGCGGGGCGGCCGTCGTCTCGGTGGTGCTGATGGGCTGCATGCTGCTCGGCACCTTCATCGCCATGCGGGTGGTGGACATCCGCAAGCTGGGGACCTGACGGCGATGCACTGGAAGACGCGTTCGCGCCTGATGACGTGGTTCCTCGGGACGCTGACGGTGGCGTTCCTGCTGTACCAATGGCTGCCGGTGTTCACGCTGGGCCTGCTCTCCTTCAGCGGGCCGACGGGTGGCACCACCTTCCCGATGAACGGCGTCTCGCTGCATTGGTATCGGGAGCTGATCGAAGCCTCCATCATGAACGACTTCAAGCCGCCCTTCTGGCGCTCGGTGCAGCTGGCGGCGCTGTGTTCGGTGGTGACCTGCGTGCTGTCGGTGATGTCGGCGCAGGCCATGCGCGGCAAGTTCCGCGGGCACAACCTGTTCTTCTATCTGCTGCTGCTGGGCATCATGGCGCCGGGCCTCTTGGTGGGCTTCGGCGTCGCCATCATGGCGCGGCTCTTCGGCATCGAGCCCGCCTGGAACACCACCGCCTTCTTCGTGCAGGTGAGCTGGACTTTGCCCTTCGGCTTCCTCGTGATGCTCGCCATCTTCAACCGCTTCGACAGCCGGCTGGAGGAAGCCGCGCTCACCCTCGGCGCCAACCGCCTCATCACTTTCCGGCGCATCACCCTGCCCGTCGTGATGCCGGGCGTGATCGGCGCGGCGCTGTTCGGCTTCACCCTCTCCTACGACGAATTCCCGCGGACGATGTTCACCTCGGGTGCGGACATGACGCTGCCGCTGGCGGTGATGGCGCAGCTCGACCGCGAACTGACGCCCGAGCTCTATGCCATCGGCACCGCCACCACGCTGCTCTCGCTGGTCGCGATCCTGGCCTGCACGCTGATCCTGATCTCGCTGCGCCGCACGGCGCGGCCTGGCTCCTGAACCTTCAACATGGGGACTGACGCAGCATGACGATTTCCCGCCGCAACCTGCTCGGTGCCGGCATCGCCGCACCGGCCCTGATCCTGCCACCCGCAGCACTCGCGCAGAGCCGCACCATCAGCCTGGCCGGCGCCAGCTTCGACATCCGCGAGCCCATCTTGCGCGAATGGGTGCGGCGCACGAATGTCACGCCGCGGCCCTGGGTGAACGCGTCGACGCTGGCGCGCGCCGACCGCATCCGCACCGCGCAGGTGGACCTTGCCACGCTGGACGCGCCCTTCTCCAAATACGCGCATGACGAGGGGCTGACGCAGCCCATCGACACCACGCGGCTGACGCATTGGAACCGGCTGCATCCGCTGTTCGCCAACGGCCAGGCGACGCCGGACAGCCCGCTGGGCCTCGGCGCCAATCCGGGCACGATGATGTGGCTGAACGCCCAGAAGACGCAGTCCATCTTCGCGCCGATGTTCTTCCAGATGGACAGCATCGGCTACAACTCCCGCCATGTGGAGGCGCCGGACAACACGCTCTCCTGGGGCGAGCTGTTCAACCCGAAATACCGTGGCAAGGTGGCGCTGTTCGGCATCGACTGGCTGGGCATGCTCGACGCGGCGCTGGGCATGCAGGCGCTGGGCCTGCTGCCCGCCACAACCAACCCGACCAACCTCACGAATTCCGAGGTGGACACCGTCATCGCCTTCCTCAAGGAGAAGAAGCGCGAGGGCCATTTCCGCGCGCTGTGGCGCGCCTATGGCGAGCTGGTGAACCTGATGACGTCCGAGGAGGTCTGGATCGCCGACGCCTGGTGGCCGGTCGCCGTCGAGGTCGCGCGGCGTGGCGTGCCGATGCGCTATGCCGTGGCGAAGGAGGGCTATCGCGCCTGGTGCCAGGGCTACGCGATTTCGTCCAACTGCCGTGACCTCGACCTCGCCTATGAGTGGCTCAATTTCTGGATGTCCGGCTTCCCCGGCGCCCGCCAGTCGGAGATCGGCTACTTCTCCACCACCGACAATTACGGGCCGTACCTGGAGGAGAGCGTGAAGCGCGCCGTCTATGATGGCGTGGACCGCGACGGCGGTTCGCTGGAGGACCGCGCGCGCAAGGTCTATGTGTGGAACACGCGGCCCGACAACATGGGCTACTACACGGAGAAGTGGAACGAGTTCCTGGCCGCCTGATTCCATCGGCCTCCTGCGGCGGCGCGCTGGCATCAGGCTTTTTCTTGTGCCCTCATACGCCGGGCGTCACGCCGCAGGCGTGCCTTCGGCACGACGCCTCCGGCTGCCTGGCTTAGCGGCACAGGCCGCGGGCCGCGTTCGCGGCCGCAGGTACGAATTGAGAGGACGACATGCAGGAAAGCAACATGACGGCGCGGCAGATGTATGCCGCGCTGAAATCCGCCCCGCCCCGCGCGCGCTTCGGCTTCGGCCGCCGGGCGGCACTGGTGAACGTGGACCCGCAGCGCGCCTACACCGACACCGCGGCCTTCCCCGCCACGGCCTACGAGACCGACCCGCGACAATGCGAGCACATCAACACGCTGGCCGCACTGTGCCGCGAGAAGGGCTTTCCCGTCGTCTGGACCTATGTCGCCTATGTGGAGAGCGGCGAGGATTGCGGCGTCTGGGGCACCCGCACCAACACGCCCGACAGCCTGCAGAACATCAAGGACGGGTCCGAGCGCGCGCAGTTCGATCCGCGGCTGGAGATCGCGCCCGGCGACATCACCATCAAGAAGCGCATGGCCTCGGCGTTCTTCGAGACCAACCTGCGCTCGCTCATGACCTTCCACGGTGTGGACACCGTCATCGTCACCGGCGGCTCCACCTCGGGCTGCGTGCGGGCGACGGTGGTGGAGGGCTTGTCCAGCGGCTACCGCATGGTCGTCCCCGAGGAATGCGTGGCCGACAAGCACGAAAGCCCGCACTTCGCGAACCTCTACGACATGGCGGTGAAATACGCTGACGTGCTGCCGGTGGGCGACGTCGTGCAGGGGATTTCCAGCATGGAAGGGCGCCGCTGACATGCTGAAGGAACCCGGCCACTACGCCTACGCGCCCTATGCCGGGCGCCCGCGCATCACCTGGCCGGGGGGCGCGCGTATCGCCTTCTGGGTCGCGCCCAACATCGAGCATTATGAACTGGAACCACCCCCCAACGCGCGCCGCATGCCCTGGCCGCGCCCGGTGCCGGACGTGCTCGGCTATTCCCACCGCGACTACGGCAACCGCACGGGCTTCTGGCGCATGGCGGACGTCATGGCGCGGCACGGCGTGCGGGGCAGCGTCTCGCTCAACGTCGCCGTCTGCGACCACTACCCCGAGATCATCGAGCGCTGCTGCGAACTGGGGTGGGAGCTGTTCAGCCACGGCACCTACAACACCCGCTACTTCTACGGCATGAGCGAGGACCAGCAGCGCAGCGTCATCCGCGAGAATGCCGAGACCATCCTCCGCGCCTCCGGCCAGCGGCTGGACGGATGGCTGACGCCGGCCCTCTCCAACGACGAGACCACGCAGCACCTCCTGGCGGAGGAGGGCATCCTCTACACGCTCGACATGCTGCACGACGACCAGCCCATGCCGGTGCAGACCCGCGCGGGCGACCTGATCAGCATTCCCTATTCGCTCGAGATCAACGACGTCCCGCAATTCGGCTTCCGCAACGCCTCGCCGCGCCGCTTCGTGGACATCTGCAAGGCGCAGTTCGACCGGCTCTACGCCGAGGGCGCCGAGAGTGGCACGGTGATGTGCATGCCGCTGCACCCCTATCTCATCGGCGCGCCGCATCGCATCGCCGCGCTGGACGAAATCCTGGCCCATGTCACGGCGCATGAGGGCGTGTGGCTCGCCACCGGGCGCGAGATCGCGCAATGGTGGAAGACGCACCACCAGGCCGACGTGCAGCAATGGCTGGAGAGCGTGGCATGAGCCTCCCCGACGACTACTTCATCTACCCGCATCGCAATCGCGGGCTGGACCATGCCTTCTACCCGCACCGCAACCTGGCCGAGGCACCACGCGTCGCCTGGCCGGACGGCAAGCGGCTGGCGCTCTGGGTCGCGGTGCATGTCGGCCACTTCCCGCTGGACATGTCCAGCAAGCCCTTTCCCGTGCCGGGCGGCATGGAGCGGCCCTACCCCTCCTACTGGGACTACACCCAGCGCGACTACGGCAACCGCGTGGGCATCTTTCGGCTGCTGCGGGCGCTGACGGCGCGGCACATCCCGGCAACGGCCCTGACCTCGGCCGTGCTGGCCACGCGCTATCCGGCGCTGCTGCGCCACATCCGCGAGGCGGGGTGGGAGGTGGCGGCGGCCGGGCTCGACATGGGGCGCGTGCACCATGCGGGCCTGCCGGAAGCCGAGGAACGCGCCATGGTGGAGGAAGCCATGGCCCTGCTCGGCGCCCCCGCGGGCTGGCATTCCCCCGCGCATTCGGAGAGCCTGAACACGCTGGGCCTCGTGGCCGCCGCCGGCGCGCGCTACGTGGCCGACTGGGTGAATGACGACCTGCCCTATCGTGTTACGACGCCCGCGGGCCCGCTGCTGGCCATGCCGCTGAACTGGGATCTGTCGGACCAGCGGGTGCTGTTCCAGCAGCATATGGCCACCGAGGACTACACTGACGCCGTGCGCGCCGCGCGCGACCACCTGCTCACCGAGGCCACCATGACGGGTGGCGGGCGCATCCTCTGCCTCACCGTGACGCCGTGGGTGATGGGCCATCCGCATCGCATGGCGGCCTTCGAGGCCCTGCTCGATGACCTGCTGGCGGCGGGGGATGTCTGGCCCGCCACGGGTGCCGCCATCGCCGCGCATTGGGAGGCGGCCACCACCGCTTGACCCTCCCATGGTGGGAGCATCCATCCTTCCGTGACACACACACGGGAGACCACTCCATGCGCCGCATCGCGTCCCTGCTCGCCGCCTTCGTCCTGCTTGTCGGCTCCGGGGCGGTGCTGGGCTATGTGCTGGCCCAGGGTGCGGGCAGGGGGCATGCGGGCGGCCACGCGCATCACGGCGCCCCACCCGCCAGCGCCTCCACCGCCGCCTATATGGAGGCCAACATGCGGATGCACGCCGCCATGGACATCGCCTACAGCGGCGATGCCGATCGGGATTTCGTGGCGGGCATGATCCCGCACCACCAGGGCGCCATCGACATGGCGCGCATCGTGCTGCAGCACGGCCGCGACGCCGAGACGCGCGCCCTGGCCGAGGCCGTCATCCGCGAGCAGGAGCGCGAGATCGCGCAGATGCGGGCCATCCTGGCGCGGCTGCCGGCGCGCTGAACCCGGTTCAGCCCGGCTCCGCCGCTTCCTCCAACGCCTCCAGGTCCACGCTGACGGTGAGGCGATGCGCGCCGCCACCCAGCAGCACGCCCCGCAGCGGCGAGACGTCGGCGAAGTCCCGCCCCCAGGCGAGGATCACGTGTTCGTCGCGCACGATGATGCCATTGGTCGGGTCCAGCCCCACCCACTCGCGGCCCGGCCCCATCCAGGCCGAGACCCAGGCGTGGCTCTGGTCCGCCCCGCGCCGCCGCGCCTGGCCCGGCGGCGGACGGGTGCGGATGTAGCCCGACACATAGCGCCCGGGCAGGCCCATGCCCCGCAGCCCCGCCAGCATCACCTGGGTGAAGTCCTGGCAGACGCCGCGCCGCGTGCGCATCACCTCCGAGATCGGCGTGGTGACGCTGGTGACGCCCGCCTGGAAGGTGAATTCGCGCCGGATGCGGGCATTGAGTTCCATCAGCGCGGCCAGGATGGGCCGGCCCGGCGTGAAGCAGGGGCGGGCATACTCCGTGGCGGCCGCCAGCGCGGGGA
>JBHYDO010000179.1:0-9904 GCA_051860645.1 Roseococcus sp. | reverse complement strand
GTGCCGGCCAGCCTAATTGAGAGCGTGCCCGCCACGGTCCACAGCGCGGCCCGGGTGGACCGCCCCTATATCCGCAAGGGCTGGCTGGAGGGCCGCCGGCGCGGCGCGCTGCGCGGCGGTGATGCCTTCGTGCCCGTCTCCTGGGACAAGGTGACGCGGCTGCTGGCCGAGGAAACCGCCCGCGTGCGCGCCGAGCATGGCGACGCCGCGATCTATGGCGGCTCCTATGGCTGGTCCTCGGCCGGGCGGTTCCATCACGCCAAGAGCCAATTGCAGCGCTACCTCGGCATGGGCGGCGGCTACACTTTCAGCGTCAACGCCTATTCCTATGCCACGGCGCAGGCCCTGGTGCCGCATGTGATGGGCACCAACGAGGTGGTGCTGGGCCGCATGACCGACTGGGCCGCCATCGCGCGCAATGCCAGGCTCATGCTGTGCTTCGGCGGGCTGGCGGCGAAGAACGGCTATGTCACCTCGGGCGGCGCGGCCATGACCTATGGGCCGAACATGCGGCGCGCGGCGGCGGCGGGGGTGCGGATGGTGAACATCTCGCCCTATCGGGGCGACACGGAGGATGCGCTGAACGCCGAGTGGGTGCCCATCCGCCCCGGCACCGATGCGGCGCTGCTGCTGGCCATGCTGCACCACGTCGTGGCGCTGGGCCGCGAGGACCGCGACTTCCTGGCGACGCATTGCGTGGGTTGGGACAAGCTGCGCGACACGCTGGATGCGCGCACGCCCGAATGGGCCGAGGGCGTGACCGGCGTGCCCGCCGCCACCATCCGCGACCTGGCACAGCGCTGCCTCGACAACCCCACCATGCTGACCGCGGCGTGGTCGCTGCAACGCGCCGACTACGGCGAGCAGCCCTTCTGGGCGCTGATCGCGCTGGCCGCCGCGCTGGGCAACATCGGCAAGCCGGGGCAGGGCGTGGCCTTCGGCTATGGCAGTTCGGGCGGCATCGGCAATCCTCGCCGCGAAATGCCGTCCATCAGCCTGCCGGCCGCGCGCAACCCCGTATCGCACTTCATCCCGGTGGGGCGCATCACGGAACTGCTGGAACGGCCCGGCGGCACGCTCGCCTACAACGGCCAGGCGCTGCCGCTGCCCGACATCCGCATGGTGTGGTGGGCCGGCGGCAACCCCTTCCACCACCACCAGGACCTGAACCGCCTGCAACGCGCCTGGTCCCACCCCGAGACCATCGTGGTCAGCGAGCCCTGGTGGACCGGCGTGGCGCGCCATGCCGACATCGTGCTGCCCGCCACCACCACGCTGGAGCGCAACGACATCGCGCATTCCTCGCGCGACCGCTTCGTGCGCGCCATGCACCAGGCCATCCCGCCGCAGGGTCAGGCGCGCCATGACCACGACATCCTCGCCGACCTCGCGGATGCCGGGGGTTTCCGCGACCGCTTCACCGAACAGCGCAACGAGGATGCCTGGCTGCGCTTCCTCTACGACAAGTGGCGCACGGCGTGCGGCCGCATGGGCTTCGAGGCGCCCGATTTCGACGCTTTCTGGGAGGCTGGCCATGTCGAGATGCCTCCCCAGGCACCCGGCGAGGAGTTCACCCAGTTCGCCGATTTCCGCGCCGACCCGGAGGAACACCCGCTCGACACGCCCTCGGGCAAGGTGGAGCTGTTCAGCGAGACGATCGCGGGCTTCGCCTTGGAGGACTGCCCCGGCCACCCGACCTGGATCACCCCGCGCGAATGGTTGGGCGGTGCGGCTTCCGACGAACTGCACCTGCTCAGCTACCAGCCGCCGACGCGGCTGCATTCGCAGCTCGACCCCGGCCCCATCGCCGCGCGCGACAAGATCCAGGGCCGCGAGCCCATCCTGATGCACCCGGACGACGCCGCCGCGCGCGGCCTCGCGGACGGGCAGGTGCTGCGCGTGTTCAATGTCCGCGGCGCCTGCCTGGCCGGGCTGCGGCTGGACGACCGCCTGCTGCGCGGCGTGGTGCTGCTGGCGACCGGCGCCTGGTTCGACCCGCTGGAGCCGGGCGCGCCCGGCAGCCTCTGCGTGCACGGCAACCCCAACGTGCTGACGGCGGATGTCGGCACCTCCAGCCTCACCCAGGGACCGTCCGCCCAATCCTGCCTGGTGCGCGTCGAGCCCTGGACGGGCCCGCTGCCGCCGGTGCGCGCCCATGTGCCCACCGTCATCGAGGAAGCCGCCGCTTGATCCTTCGCCGCACCCTGCTCGCCACGCCTGCCTTGCTGCCGGCGACGGCCTTCGCCCAGAGCCTGGCACCAGCCGTGGCTCAGGATGACACCACGGCACCCGGATGGCGCCGCACAACACTCATCCGCTGGGGCGACCGCGTCACCTTCGACGCGCCGCCCTTCGACCCCGCCCAGCTTGACGCCGACGGCGCCGGCACGCAGTTCGGCTGGGACGCGCGCATCGCCGCCCTGGTCGTGCCGCCGCTGGCCGCCGATGGGGCGCGCCGCGCCATCCTGGCCGTGGCCCACCCGACGGTGGAGCCGCGCATGGCCTTCCCCGGCGGGGTGGACCGGCCGGAGGTGGCGGCCAAGATGCAGGGCGCCAGCCTGCTGAACCTGGAACAGCAAGGCGGCCGCTGGATCATCGTGGACGGCGGATTCCAGGCGCGCCGGCTGACGGCGGCCAATTTGTGCTCAGCCTCCGGCCCGGGCGCCGAGGCGCTGGGCGGTGCCCTGCGCGGCGTGCTGGCCCCCACCGGCGGCGCGGCCACGCCCTGGAACACCCTGCTGCTGACCGAGGGCGACCCCACCCCCTGGGCCGGCCGCCTGCCGGATTTCGGCCGCGGCGAGGCCCATGGCTGGGCCATCGAGCTGGACCCGATGGACCCGCAATCCATCCCCGTGAAGCAGACCGCGCTGGGCCGCTTTCCCAAGGCCGACGCCGCTGCGGCCACGGGCCGGGACGGTCGCGCGGTGGTCTTCCTGGCCGAGCTGGGGGCGGGGGGCTACCTGTTCCGCTTCGTCTCGGAAGGGCCGGCCTCGCCGGATGCACTGTCGCTCGGCGGGCTGTCGGCGGCGCGGGTGCAGGGCGGGCGGCTGACCTGGCTGCCCCTGCTCGAGACCGCCTTCGCCAACCCGCCGGAGGCGGCGCGCCAGGCCGGCGCCACGGCGCTGGATTCCCCGCAGGGCCTGGACTGGGACGCCCGCGGCAACCGCCTGCTGGCCTGCGGCGATTTCGGCGCGCTGGCGCTGACGCCCGATGGCGGCGATCCCGGCGCGGAAAGTATGGCCGTTGCCACGTTGGGCTCGCGGGCACTGGGCCGGCTGGGCAGCGTCAGCGCCGATGCCCGCGGGCGCGTGCTGCTGGGCGGGCGGGGCGATGGCGTGGTGGGCGACCGCGCACAGGCGCTGTGGCTGCTGGAGGGCGGGCGCGCCACCGCCATCTACGGTGCGCCGCGCGCGGCCGATGTGGGCGGCGCCGTGGCCAGCCCCGATGGCGGGACCATCTTCGCCGCGGTCCGCCAACCCGGCGCCGAGGCCCATTCCACCTTCGGCCGCCCGGCCACGCGCTGGCCGGAATTCACGCCCGGCCAGCCGCCGCGCTCGGCCGTGGTGGCGCTGACGCGGGGATGATCCTCTCGGGTCCGCGCGTGCTGGCCACCATCACGCCCTCCGGCAACACGGTGGTGGAGGCGGTGACGCAGGCCATGCTGCGCGCGCGGCCGGACGTTCTGCCCATTTTTTCCCGAATTGCCGTGCACGGGGCCACGGATCGCTTCCCCGACCGCTACGACCTGGAGGGGATGCTGGGGGCGGCCGAATTGCTGTCCCACGCGAAGCCGGACGTCATCGTCTGGAATGGCAGCAAGGGCGGCGTCATCGGCCTGGAGCATGACCGCGACCTCGTCGCGCGCATCACGGCGGCGACGGGCGTGCCCGCCACCACCTCGGCGCTGGTGCTGGAGGCGCGGCTGGCGGCACGGGGGCCGGTGAGGCTGGGCCTCGTCACCCCCTATGCAGATGCCTATCAGGCGCGGCTGCTTGCGGCCTTCGCCGCGCGCGGCTGGGTGGTGGGGGCGGAAAGCCACCTCGGGCTGAGCGACAACCTCTCCTACGCCGCCGTGCCGCTGGAGCGGTTGCGCGCGCAATGCGAGGAAGTGGCCCCGCATTGCGACGTGCTGCTGGGATGGTGCACCAACTGCCCGCTGGCGGCCCTCGGCCCGGAGGTGGCCGGGCGCCCCCTGTGGGACGCCACGGCGCTGGGCGTGGAGGGCGCTTTGGCGCTTATTCCGCCGCCATCCGCTGCTGGCTGAGCACCTGCCAGACCTTCTCCGGCGTCACCGGCATGTCGATGTGCGCAACACCCAGCGCATCGCACACCGCGCTGACCACGGCTGGCGGCGCGCCGCAGGAACCGCCCTCGCCCGCGCCCTTCACGCCCAGGTCATTGGACGGGCAAGGCACCACGTTCAGCCCGACTTCCAGGTGCGGCAGGTCGCCGGCGCGCGGCAGGCAGTAGTCCTGGAAGGTGGCGGTGAGGAACTGGCCGCTCTCGTTGTCATACCGCGCGTGCTCGTACAGCGCCTGGCCGATGCCGGAGACGATGCCGCCATGGCACTGCCCGTGCACCAGCATCGGGTTCAGCGGGACGCCCACATCGTCCACCGCGGCGTAGCGGACCACGGCGACCTCGCCCGTGTCGGTGTCCACCTCCACCTCGGCCACGTGGCAGCCATTGGGGAAGTTGCACTCGGTGTTGCGCTTGTAGAGCAGTTCCTCGTCGAGGCCCGGCGTCTCATTCGGGATTTCCGCCTGGGCGATGTCGGCCCAGGTCAGCGTCCGGTCGGTGCCGGCGATGCGGAAGATTTCGCCCTCATGCTCGATGTCGGCCTCGGCCGCTTCCAGCAGGAAGGCGGCCAAGCGCTTGGCCTTGGCCAGCACCAGTTCCGAGGCGCGCGCCACCGCCACGCCGCCCATCTGCGAGGAGCGTGAACCGCCGGTTCCGCCGCCCGCAGGCACCACGTCGGAATCGCCCTGGATGAGCCTCACCTTGTCGAAGGGAATTCCCAGCCGCGCATGCAGCACCTGCGCGAAGGCCGTCTCATGCCCCTGGCCATGGCTGAAGGTGCCGACATGCACCAGCGCCTCGCCCTGCTCGTTGATGCGCACCCGCGCCCATTCGGAAGGCTGCCCGCCCGAGGCCTCGATGAAGAAGCCAAGCCCGCGCCCGCGGAGCTTGCCGCGCGCGCGGCTCTCGGCCTGCCGGGCCGCAAAGCCGTCCCAGTCCATCAGGGCGAGCGCCTGCTGCTGGGTTTCCTCGAAATGCCCGCTGTCGATCTCGTTGCCGGCGCAGTTCACGTAGGGAATCTGCTCGGCCTTCACGTAGTTGCGCGCGCGGATTTCCTCACGGCTGATGCCGAAGGCGATGGCGCCCTGGTCGAGCAGGCGCTCGATCACATAGGCGGTCTCGGGCCGGCCGGCGCCGCGATAGGCGTCGGTGGGGGCGGTGTTGGTGAAGACGCAGCGCACCCGCGTGCTGACCGCCTGCATGTCATAGACCGTGCCCTGGATGCGGCCGCCGGCGATGGTCGGGATGCGCGGGCCGAAGTCGAAGAGGTAACCGCCCATGGCCGCGATGGTCTCGACCTTCATGCCCAGGATTTTTCCCTCAGCGTCGAAGGCCATCTCGGCGTGCGTCACGTGGTCGCGGCCATGCGGGTCGCACATGAAGGTTTCGGTGCGGTCGGCGCGCCACTTCACCGGGCGGCCCAGGCGCCTGGACGCCCAGAGCACCATCACGCTCTCGGGAAACAGCTTGCCGCGCAGCCCGAAGCCGCCGCCGACATCGAGGCTGATGACGCGCATCTTCTCCTTGGGGATCTTGAAGATGTATTGCGCCAGGCCCTCGCGCACGCGCACCACGCCCTGCGTCGGGCTGTGCAGCGTGAAGTGGTCGGTGGCCGCGTCGTATTCGCCGAGCGCCACCCGCGGCTCCATCGGGTTGCCGACCAGGCGGTTGTTCACCAGCTCGATGCTGACCTTGCGCGCGGCCTGGGCGAAGGCGGCGTCCGCCTGCGCCTCACGCTTGTTCGACCAGTAGACGCAGATATTGGAGCCGAGTTCCTCCCAGATCACCGGTGCATCGGGCGCGGCGGCCGCGGCGGTGTCGGTGACGGAGGGCAGGATGTCGTAGTCCACCTCGACCAGCTCGGCCGCGTCCTGCGCCTGCATGCGCGTCTCGGCCACCACCAGCACCACCGGGTCGCCCACGAAGCGCACGAAGTCGGTCTGCAGCGTCTTGCGCGGCGGGCAGAAGGCGGGCTTGCCGTCGAGGCCGGGCACCTCGACCTGCACGGGAAAGAGGCCGAGGCCATCCGCATCGGCGTCATGGCCCGTCAGCACCGCCAGCACGCCGGGTGCCACTTTCGCGGCGTCGGTGTTGATGGAGAGGATGCGCGCATTGGCGTGCGGGCTGCGCAGCACCACCGCCCAGGCCTGGCCCTCGCGGTTCACGTCGTCGGTGTAGGTGCCCGCGCCCGTCAGCAGCCGCACGTCTTCCTTGCGGCGCACAGGCTGGCCGATGCCGAATTGGTCCATGAACATGTCTCCCCAAGGCTCCTCACCAACCTAGGTGTGGGGGGTCGCCCTGGCAACGCGTCACGGTTAGGCTTTCTCGCGGAGGAAACATCATGCGCTTTGATCTGCCGGACACCCCGCCGGGCTCCGAGGCCCTCCGCGCCGAATTGCGCGCCTTCCTGGCCGAGGCCGGCCGCGACTGGACGCCCGAAATCCGCGCCCGTTCCTGGATGGGCTTCGACCGCGAATTTTCGCGCGCGGTCGGCGCGCGCGGCTGGATCGGCATGACCTGGCCGCGCGGATATGGTGGCGGCGAGCGGTCCGGGCTTGAGCGCATCGTGGTGCTCGAGGAATTGCTGGCCGCCGGCGCGCCCGTGGGGGCCCACTGGATCGGCGACCGGCAGTCCGGCCCGTTGATTCTGCGCCTCGGCACCGAGGAGCAGCGAAAGCGCATCCTGCCCGGCATCGCGCGCGGGGAACTCGCCTTCTGCATCGGGTTGAGTGAACCGGATGCGGGCAGCGACCTCGCCAACCTCCGCACCCGGGCGGACCGTGTGCCCGGCGGGTGGAAGCTGAACGGCCGCAAGATCTGGACGACCTTCGCGCACAAATCCGACTACATGATCGCGCTCGTCCGCACCGCGCCGGCACCCGAGGGTGGTTCGCGGCATGCCGGGCTGTCGCAGTTCCTGGTGGACCTGCGGCTTTCGGGCATTTCCATCCGCCCCATCCGCGACCTGGCGGGCGCCGACAGCTTCAACGAAGTCACCTTCGACGAGGTGATGCTGCGCGAGGACGACCTGCTCGGCGAGCCCGGCGCCGGCTGGGCGCAGGCCACCAGCGAACTGGCCTTCGAGCGCAGCGGGCCGGATCGCTACCTCTCCTCCTTTCCCGCGCTCAGCCTCGGGCTGGACACGCTGGCGGCGAAGCCGGTGCCGGGTGCGGAAGTCAGCGTGGGCCGCATGGTCGCGCGGCTTTCGGCGCTGCGCGGCATGTCGCTCTCCGTCGGCGGGATGCTGGAGCGCGGCGAGGATCCGGCGGTGGAGGCGGCGCTGGTAAAGGATGTGGGCAATGTCTTTGAACAGGCCCTGCCCGAACATCTCCGCGGCCTGATCGACCCGGAGGACTCGCCCGAGGAATTGCGCCGCCTGATGGCCGGCCTCGCGCAGCTGGCCCCCACCTTCAGCCTGCGCGGCGGCACGCGGGAGATCCTGCGCGGCATCATCGCGCGCGACATGGGACTCCGTTGAGATGAGCGAACTTCGCGGCATCCTCGTCGAGCAGGTGGAGCGCCTGGTGGCCGATGCGGGCGGCGTCGCGCCGCTGCGCGAGCTGGAGGCGGGCGGCTTCCCGCAGGCCCTTTGGGATGGCCTGAGCGAACAGGGCCTGGCCCTCGCGCTTGTGCCGGAGGAGGCAGGCGGCGTCGGCCTCTCCTGGGGCGATGCGGCCGCACTCTGGCAGGTGCTAGGCAAGCATGGCGCGCCGGTGCCCATGGCCGAGACCATGCTGGGCGCGGCGCTGCTCTCGGCGGCGGGCGTCGAGGTGCCGGATGGCGTGCTGGCGCTGGGCGAGAAGGCCGCGCCCTTCGGCCGCCACGCCGCCAACGCGGTGAAGCTGGAAGGCGCGCGGCTGACGCTGCACCCCGTCGAGGGTGCCGGCGAAGGCGCCAACATCGGGCGCGAACCGCGCGATGATTTGACGCTCGGCCAGCGCAGCGCCGCCGGCATCCTACCCAACGCCCACGGGCCGCGCGCCATGCGCCTCGGCTTGGCACTCATCCGCGCCGCGCAGATCGCGGGTGCGCTGGAGCGTATCCTCGCGTTGGCGGTGGATTGGGCGAACACGCGCCGACAATTCGGCCGGCCGATCGGCAAGTTCCAGGCGGTGCAGCAGCAACTCGCCGCCATGGCGGGCGAGGTGGCGGCCGTGCAGGTGGCCGTCAGCAACGCCGCGCGCGCGGTGGATGCGCGCGGCCTCGCGGATGCGGCCTTCGAGATCGGCTGCGCAAAGGTGGTGGCGGGCGAGGCCGCGACCTTCGGCGCCGCCACCGCGCACCAGGTCTTCGCCGCCATCGGCATCACCGAGGATCATGAGCTGCACCATTTCACCCGCCGCCTCTGGGCCTGGCGGGAGGAGGGCGGCACGGATCGCGCCTGGGCCGCCGAGATCGGCAAGCTCGCCATCGCGCGCGGGGGGGCCAACCTCTGGCCCGACCTGACCAAGCGCGACGCCTGAAGGAACACGCAGAATGTCCGACTTCCTGAAGATCGAGCAGGACGGCCCGATCGTCACGCTCACGCTGAACGCGCCGGACCGGCGCAACGCCATTTCCTCCTTCGAGGATTGCGCGGAGGTGGAGGATGCCTGCCGCCGCATCGCGCGCGATGACAGCGTGCGCTGCGTGATCCTGACCGGCGCGGACCCCGCCTTCTGCTCGGGCGGCGACCTCAAGGGCATGCGCGACCGCAAGGGCATCATGGCGGCCGACAGCCCGGCCGTGATGCGCGAGAACTACCGGCGCGGCATCCAGCGCATCCCGCTGGCGCTCTGGGAGCTGGACCTGCCCACCATCGCCGCCGTGAACGGCGCGGCCATAGGCGCGGGGCTCGACCTCGCCTGCATGTGCGACATGCGGGTGGCGAGCGAGAAGGCCATCTTCGCCGAGAGCTTCGTGCGCGTGGGGATCGTGCCCGGGGATGGCGGCGCCTGGCTGCTGCCGCGCGCGGTGGGCATGGCGATGGCCGCCGAGATGAGCTTCACCGGCGACCCGCTCACCGCCGCGCAGGCGCTGGACGCGCGCCTCGTGTCGCGCGTGGTGCCGCACGGGGAACTCATGGGTGCAGCCCGCGAACTGGCCACACGGGTGGCGAAGAACCCGCCCCAGGTGCTGCGCATGACCAAGCGCCTGCTGCGCGAGGGGCAGCACATGTCGCTCGCCTCGCTGCTGGAAATGTCGGCCGCCTTCCAGGCCATCGCGCACGAGACCGCCGATCACAAGGAGGCCGTCAACGCCAGGCTGGAAAAGCGCCAGGGCGTGTTCACCGGACGATGAGCGACCCCGTCCCCGCCGTGCTGGAAGCGGAAGCCACCGGCGAGATCGCGGAGATCTTCGCCGATATCCGCGCCACCTACCGCATCGGCGTGGTGAACCTGATCTGGCGGCACCTGGCGCATTTCGAGGGCGCGCTGCCCTGGGCCTGGGCCAGCCTCAAGCCGCTCTACGTCGGCGGACATGTGGCGGCGGCGGCGGCGGTGCTGCGCACCGCGCGCCCGCTTCCCGAGGCGCCCGCCGTGCCGGACGCCGCCTGGGCCTGCATCGGCCTCGACGCCCAGCCGGTGCGCGACGTGATCGCGGCCTATGACCGCAGCAATCCCAT
>JBHYDO010000178.1:0-9908 GCA_051860645.1 Roseococcus sp. | reverse complement strand
ACCGGCCGCGCCGCCGGCGATGCGCTGGACCCGCAGGTGCCCGATGCGGTCGCCGCGCACGACGCCCCGCCGCGCCGCGAGGTCCGCTTCGGCGAGGTGGCGCACGAGGCCCCCGTGCTGGACCGACGCACCCTCGCGGCTGGGCGGTGCATCATGGGCCCCGCGCTGATCGAGGAGGCCATGTCCACCCTGCTGGTGCCACCAGGTGCGGAGGCGGTGGTGGAGGCTGGGGGCAACATCGTCGTGACCCTGGCAGGGCATACCGGCGCATGATCAGGCGTTGACAGCGCGGGCGCCGGGTTCATGCTCGCAAGCCGGGCAAGCCCGTGGGGCTGCGTGTCCCAGGCCCACAGGCTTTCTGCGTCGTCGGCGATCCGGCCGGAACGCGTTTCGCTGAAGGAGACCGCCCATGCGTCGTCGCTCGCTTGCCGCCCTGCCGCTGCTTCTCGCCGCCGCATCCGCCCACGCCCAGGCCCCCGCCATCGAGGGCGGGCGCACCCTCTCGCTCATCGTCCCCTATCCGCCGGGCGGCGGGAACGACATCGGCGCGCGGGCCCTCGGGCCGCTGCTGGAGAAGGAGTTGAACATGCCGGTGGTGGTGCTCAACCGCCCCGGTGCCGCCAGCCAGATCGGCATGACGCAGGTGGCGCGCGCGCGGCCGGACGGGCTGACCATCGGCTACGGGCTGTGGCCGCAGATGACGACCCTCTACCTCGACCCGTCGCGCCAGGCGCAGTTCACGCGCGAGAGCTTCACGACGCTCGCGCTGCACGCCACCGACCCGGGCGTCATCCTCGTGCATGCGGACAGCCCGCTGCGCAGCCTGGCCGACCTGATCGCCGCCGCGCGCGCGCGCCCCGATGATTTCCGCATGTCGGACAACGGGCGCCTGGGGCATGAGCACATGGCCTCCATCCGCCTGCAGGAACTGGCCGGCGTCACCTTCAACCAAGTGCACTACCAGGGGGCCGGCCCCGCCATCCTGGCACTGCTGGGGCGGCAGACCGAGGCCGGGATCATGGCCGTGGGGACGGCCAATTCGCATGTGCGCCAGGGCACCATGCGGGCGCTGGCCGTGCTCTCGCGCACGGAAAGCCCCTTCCTGCCGGGCGTGCCCACCGCGGCCTCGCAGGGCTTCGACATCGTGGCGGGCTCCACCCGCGGCTTCGTCGGGCCGGCGGGGCTGCCGGCCGATGTGAAGCGCACCCTGGCCGGCGCGCTGGAACGCGCCATCCTCAGCCCCGAGCATGCCGAGCGCATGCGCACGCTCGCCATCCCCATCACCTACCAGGGGCCGGAGGGCTTCGCGCGCTACTGGGCGGAGGAAGAGGCGGTGATGCGCCCGCTGCTGGCCCGGCTGCTCTGAGGTGGACGGCGCCGCGGACCCGGTGATGCGCGACCGGTTCGGCAACGCGATGGATGCCGGCGCCGGCTATGCCCGCGGCGCCATCCTCGCCAGCGACACCGAGGAGGGGATGCGCCTGCGGCACGGGATGGACGTGATCCGCGCGCGGGTGGCGCGGCATGGCGCGCGCAGCATCGGCATCTTCACCGGCAACCGGCGCGATTTTCTGCTGCGCGAGGGGGATGCCGCACTCGCCGAGGAATGGGTCGGCGCGGCGCTCTTCTCGGCCGAGCTGGCCGACGCGATCCGCGCCCATCTGCACGCCCCGCCCGCGGCCGCGACGGGCCTGTTCAACCGCGGCAGCGCCGCCCTGGTGGCGAGCGTGCTGGCGCTGGCGCGGGGCGGGCGGGTGCTGTCGGTGGTGCCGCGCGGCAGCCGCTCCCACCCCTCGCTGCGGCGCGGGGCGGCGTTGGCCGGCGCGGTGTTCGAGGAGGTGCAGGGCGTGCCGGAGGGCGCGGTGCGGTCGGACTTCGTCGCCATCACCACTGTCACCAGCAGCCTCGCGCGGCTGGACGAGGTCGAGATCGCGACGACCATCGCTCTCGGCCGCGCATGGGGCGTGCCTGTTCTGCTGGACGATGCCTATGGCGCGCGTTTGCGCACCGTGCTGCACGGCGGCGCGCCGGGGCTTTCGCTGGGCGCCGACCTGGTCGTGACCAATGCCGACAAGGCCGGCCTGCCTGGACCCCGCGCCGGCATCATGGCGGGCGAGCCTGCGCTGATGGCGCGCGTGATCGCGGCCGCGAGCCTGATCGGGATGGAGGCGCGCGGCCCCGTGGCGCTCGGCGTGCTGCGCGGCTTGCAGGCCTGGTCCCCGGAGGAGTTGCGCACCGAGGCGCGCGAGGGCGCGGCGCTGGCCGCGGCGCTGGAGGCCCGCCTGCCGCAGGGCCTGGTGCGCCGCACCGACCTCGGCCCACTGCTGCCGGCGGAGGATGTGCTGGCGCTGGCCGCCGAACGCGCCGGCATCGCCACGCCGCCGGTGGTGCCGGTGGAGGCGACGGCCATGCTCGGCATGCTGCTGCTGGAACGCCATGGCGTGCTCACCACCAATGTCGCGGGCCAGCCGGGCGCGCACCCCTCGCTGCGCCTCAAGCCCGCGGGCGATGCGCTGGCGCGCTGTGGTGGCGTAGCGGCGGTGGCCGATGCGGTGCTGGCCTGCCTCGACGAGGTGGCCCTCCGGCTGCACCGGCCGGGGGAGTGGCGGGCGGCGCTGCTGGGGGGTTAGTCCCGCTCCAGCCAATCGCGCACCTGCGCGCGGATGAAGGCGGCATCCGCCGGATTGGGCTGCGGGTTGCCGGCGCGGTGGCCCCAGATGCTGGGGATGGGGCGCAGGGCGGCGTGGCGCAGGTGCGGCAACTCGGCCTCGTTGTCGGCCACGCGGAAGTAGAGGTCCGTCGCACCCGGCATCAGCAGCACGCGCGCGGTGATGGCGGACAGCGCGGCCGCGAGGTCGCCGCCATCGGCGATGTCGCCGGCGTTCCAGGTGTAGAGATGCGCCAGCAAATCCTCGGCCGGGCGGCGGCTGAACCGCTCCACCCAGTCGCGGCGCAGGAAGGTCTCGAGGTCCGGCGCGCCGAGGGCGCTCAGGTGCAGTCCGGCGCGATAAAAATCCTGGCTGAGCGCCCAGCTCGCATAGATGCGGCCGAAGGCGTTCATGGCGCGCGCGGGATGCGCGGAGAAGCGGCCATCGCCGAGGAACTCCGGTGCCGCCTCCAGCACCGCGATGAGGCTTTGCAGGAAGATGCGGTTGTGCACCGAGGTCCGCGCCGAGCCGCAATTGACGATGATGCGCGAGACGGCATCCGGGAAGGCCGCCGCCCAGTGATAGGCCTGCTGCGCACCCATGGACCAGCCATAGACGGCGTGCAGATGGGTGACGCCGAAGACCTCGGCCATGAGTCGCTTCTGCGCTGCGACATTGTCCCAGGACGTGACCAGCGCGGGCCAATGGGCGCTGTTGCTGGGCGAGGTGGACAGCCCGTTGCCGAACATGTTCGGGATGACGATGAACCAGCGCGTGGGGTCAAGCACGCCGTCCGGCCCGATCAGCCATTCCAGGTCCGGGTGCTGCGCGCTGTAGGAGGTGGGGTAGAGCACCACATTGTCCCGCGCGGGCGAGAGCGTGCCATGGCTGCGCCAGACCAGCTTCGCATCCGGCAGCACGCCGCCGCGGCGCAGGGGCATGTTGCCCAGTGAAAATTCACCCTGGTCGCTGGGCCAGCCGGTCATGCGGTGTTCGCCTCGCGCAGCTTGCGGATGTGGTCGCGGTGCCAGGCGGCATAGCCATCGCCAACATGGGCCAGCCGGTCCTTCAGCACGCCATGCGCCGCGCCCAGACGGTGGAAGGGGATGAAGGGGTAGAGGTGGTGCTCGGCGTGGTAGGGCATGTTCCACATCAGCAGCCGCACCACGGGGTTGGTCAGCATGGTGCGGGTGTTGGTGAGACCGTTGCCATCCTCCGAGCAGCCGGTGTGCTCGGTGAGCAGATAGAGGCGCAGCACGACCTGCCCCAGGATTTGCGGGCCGATCCAGTAGAAGAACACGGCGGCCCAGCCGAAGATGAGGCCGGCCGCGACGGCCAGGAAAACCGTGAGCGCCGAGGAGGCGCGCACCGAGGCGATAACGCGCGGCGCCGTGGCGTCGTGCAGGAAGGTGTAGGCCCGCATGTCGCCGCGCCAGGCCGCCACCCAGACCTCGATCTGCGCGCGCCAGTAGGCGAGGCCCGCCATGCGCGCGACGTAGGCGGGCAGGCTGGCGGGTGGCGGGAGCATGAGTTCCGGATCGTGCTCGGCGTCCTGGGTGTGCTTGTGATGCGCCAGGTGGAATTGCTGATAGTAGTGCCAGTTGCGCAGCGCCGGCAGGCCGCTGAGCCAGCCCACCACCGCGTTGGCGCGGCGCGACTTGAAGGCGGTGTAGTGCGAGGTCTCGTGGAAGGGCGCGAAGAGCGCGGCCTGCACGATGCCCGCGACCAGCATGGCCGGCACCACCCAGAGCCCCGGTGCGCCCGCGATCAAGGCAGCGCTGCCCAGGATCAGGGCAAGGTGCAACGCCGCGCGCGTCGCCCCCTGCGCGTCGGAGCGCGTGGCGAGGTGCATCATCTCGCGGGGTTTGGGCGCGTCGAAGGTGGTGCTCATCATGCGTGATCCCTGGATGCCGCCGGTCATGCAAGCGCCGCGCCGCGCACATTGCCTCGATTGCGGTCTTTTGGGGAGCGGATGCGTAGTTCTACGGGGTTCATCCGCCTCGCCAGGGCGGCGGCTTGCCCGCATAGTCTGCACCACCACTCAGGGAAGGATCACGACATGCTCCGCAAGGACCTGCTTCTCCAGGCCACGCGTCTTGGCGCGGCCGCACTCGCCCTCGGCGCGATCACCCTCGGCGCGGCGCCGGCCGAAGCGCAGGGGCGGCCGCCGCAGCAGCTGACCATCTTCACCGGGCCGCAGGGCGGGTCCTGGTATGCGATGGGCGGCGGGCTCGCGCGCATCTTCCAGGAGGCGGGCATCCGTGCCTCCTCCGAGGTGGGCGGCGGCGTGTCCAACCTGGCGGTCGTCTCGCAGGGGCGGGGCGAGATGGGCTTCACCATGTCGGTGGTGCCGCCGGCCGCGGCGGCGGGCGAGGCACCCTTCCGCGCGCCCATCCGCAACATCCGGGCGCTGGGCACCATCGGGCCCAACCATGTGCACATCGTGGTCGCGGCCGACAGCGGCGTGAACGACATTGCGGGGCTGCGCGGGCGTGCCTTCGCTTCGCAGCCGGTGGGCAACGTGACCACGGAGGCCTTCCGGCTGGCCCTGCAGGCGGCGGGAATGAGCGAGGGCGACCTGCAGCTGACGCGCGGCGGCCAGGGCTATGGCGTGGCGCAGCTGAAGGACCGTCGCATCATCGGCTTCACCGCCACCACGCTGGCCCCCAGCCCCGCCTTCCTCGAAGCGGCGCAGAGCCTGAACGTGCGCTTCCTGCCCATCGAGGGCGCGCTGCGCGACCGCATGATCCAGCTCAACCCCGGCTTCCGCCCCGGCGTGCTGCCGGCCGGCGTCTATCGTGGCCAGGACAGCGAGATCCAGACCGTGCTGACCGACCAGCTGATCTTCCTGCGCGCCGAGGTGAGCGATGATGAGGCCTACTGGATCGCGCGGACCATGGCCGAGAACATGGCCCGCGTGCGGGCGCTGCACGTCTCGCTGGCCAACCTCCAGCTCGCGGATTTCGCGCAGAATGGCGGGATGGAGTTCCACCCGGGCGCGGCGCGCTACTGGCGCGAGGCAGGCGTGCTGCGCTGACGCGACCCGGCCGAGGAACCAGCCCGCATGAGTGCCACCATCGAGACCACCAGCGGCACCATGCTCTGGCTCGGCCGCACCCGCACGCTGGTGGCGGTGGGCATGTCCGCCTACCACCTCTGGACGGGCTTCTTCGGCACGCCGGTGGGGGAGATCCACTTCCCCCTGCATCTGCTGCTGGCGCTGACGGTGCTGTTCCTGGCGCAGGGGGCGGAGGGGCCGGCGCGGCCGCTGGCCCTGCTGTGGGACTTCTTCCTCATCGCGGTGGCGCTGGCGGCGAGCGGCTACCTGTTCCTCAACGCCGACTACGTCACGCAGCGCATGCTCTTCGTGGACCCGCTGACGACCACGGAAATGTTCATGGCCTGCGGGCTGCTGCTGGTGGTGCTGGAGGCGGCGCGCCGCACCATGGGGTGGGTGCTGGTCATCGTGCTGATGGTGTTCCTGGCCTATGCGCTGCTGGGGCAATACCTGCCGGGCGCGCTTTGGCACCGCGGCTACAGCCTGGAGGCGGTGCTGGAATACAGCTACCTGACCAATGAGGGCATCTTCGGCGCGCCGCTCGGCGTGATGGCGAACTATGTGTTCCATTTCGTGCTGTTCGGCTCGCTGCTGGTGGCGTCCGGCGCGGGCAATTTCTTCACCAACCTGGCGCGGGCACTGACGGCCCGCGCGGTGGGGGGCGCGGCCAAGAGCGCCGTGGTGGCCAGCACCTTCATGGGCATGCTCTCGGGCAGTTCGGCGGCCAATGTCGTGACCACGGGCGCCTTCACCATCCCGGCCATGAAGCGCAGCGGCTATTCCAAGGAATTCGCGGCGGGCGTGGAGGCGGTGGCCTCCTCCGGCGGGCAGATCACGCCGCCCATCATGGGGGCGGCCGCCTTCATCATGATGGAGTTCACCGGCGCCTCCTACGCCACCATCATGGGCATCAGCATCATTCCCGCCGGCCTCTACGCGCTGGCCGTCTACATCATGGTGGATCTGGAGGCGCGGCGGCTGAAGCTGGCGCCTTTCCTCGACCCCGACGCACCCACAGCCTGGACGGTGCTGAAGCAGCAGGGCTACCTGCTGGTGGCCATCGGCGTGATGATCGCGGCCCTGGTGGATGGCCGCACGCCGACCACGGCCGCGGTCTGGTCCATCGCCGCGCTGGTGGGGCTGCTGGTGCTGCTCGACCCGCCCAACCGCCGACGCATCTTCCAGGTGTGCTGGCAGGCGATGGAGGAGGCGCCGCGCCTGGTCGCTGCCGTCACCGTGGCCTGCGCGGTGGGCGGCATCCTGGTGGGCATCATCGGGCAGACGGGGCTGGGGCTGCGGCTTTCGGGCATCATCCTCGACATCGCGGGGGGGCAGATGCTGGTGCTGCTCATCCTCACCACCATCATGGGCATCATCCTGGGGATGGGGATGCCGACCTCGGGCGCCTACATCATCATGGCTGCACTTCTGGCGCCGGGCCTGGTGGAGGGCGGCATCGAATTGCTGGCAGCGCACATGTTCATCATGTGGGTGGCGTCGAAATCCTCCATCACGCCGCCGGTCGCCATCGCCTCCTATGCCGCGGCGGCCGTGGCGGGCAGCGACCCGTGGAAGACCAGCTGGGTCGCGTTCCGGCTCGGGCTGTCCATCTTCCTCATCCCCTACATGTTCGTCTTCGGCCCGGCGCTGCTGGGCATGGGCGCGCCGCTGGAGATCGCGCTGGCGGTGGTGACGGCCTCCATCGGCATCTTCGCGCTGTCGGTCGGCATCGTGGGCTGGTTCCTGCGGCCGCTGACCCTGGTGGAACGCCTCGCCTGGGGCGCCACCTCGCTTCTGCTCATCAAGCCCGGGATCGAGACGGACCTGATGGGCGTGGGCATCCTGCTGCTGCTGGGCGGCTTCGCCTGGCTGCGCGCGCGGCGCCTCGCCGCCACCTGACACATCGGAGACTGACGCGCTTATGGCGACCTATTCGCTCGGCATTGATATCGGCGGCACCTTCACCGACCTCGTGGCCTTCGACCCCGCCAGCGGCCGCGCCCATCTGTGGAAGGAGAGCACCACGCCGGACGACCCCGCGCGCGGCGTGATGACGGGCATCCAGCACCTGCTCTCCGCGCACGGCATCGCGGCGGGCGACATCGGCCGCGTGGTGCACGCCACCACGCTGTTCACCAACGCGCTGATCGAGCGCAAGGGCGCGCGAACCGGCCTCATCACCACCGCGGGCTTCGGCGATGTGCTGGAGATCGCGCGGGAGCGGAAATACGAGCTGTACGACATCTTCATCGCCATGCCGCGCCCGCTGGTGCCGCGCCCCTGGCGGCGGGAGGTGGCCGGGCGCATCGGCGCCGATAGTGCGGAGCTGACGCCGCTGGATGTGGCGGCCTGCGTGGCGCAGGCCGAAGCGCTGGTGGCCGAGGGCGTGGAGAGCCTCGCCATCGTCTTCCTGCACAGCTACGCCAATGCGGCGCATGAGCAGGCGGCGGCGGCGGCCATCGCGGCGCGCTGCCCGGGGCTTTCGTTGTCGCTCTCCAGCGAGATCGCCCCCGAAATCCGCGAGTATCCGCGCGCCAGCACCACCGTCGCCAATGCCTATGTGCGGCCCATCGCGGAAATCTACCTGGACCGGCTGGAGAGCGAGATCGCCGCCGCCGGCATTCCCGGAACGCTGCATTTGATGCTGTCCAATGGCGGCCTGACGCATGTCAGCGAAGCGAAGCGCGCGCCGGTGCAATTGCTGGAATCCGGCCCGGCCGCAGGCGCCCTGGCTGGCGCCTGGTTCGGCCGCCAGGCGGGGCTCGACCGTGTTCTGGCCTTCGACATGGGTGGCACCACGGCCAAGCTCGCGCTGGTGGATGGCGGCACGCCGCTGGTGGCCTGGGGCTTCGAGGCGGCGCGCGAACGCCGCTTCCTGCGCGGCTCCGGCCTGCCCATCCAGATCGCGACGGTGGAGTTGATCGAAATCGGCGCGGGTGGCGGTTCCATCGCGCGGCGCAGCGAATTGGGCACGCTGAACGTGGGCCCCGACAGCGCCGGCGCGCAGCCTGGCCCCGCCTGCTACGCGCGCGGCGGCACGCAGCCCACGGTGACCGATGCGGACCTCGCCCTTGGCGGTCTCAACGCGGATTTCTTCCTGGGCGGCGCGATGAAGATCGACCTGCCCGCCGCGCAGGCCGCCCTGGGCACGCTGGCCGCCGCGCTGGACGTGGCGCCGGATCGCGCGGCCTCGGGCATCCAGGACGTGGTGAACGAGACCATGGCCGGCGCCGCCCGCGTCGCCATCGCCGAACGCGGCCGCGTGCCGCATGAATACGCGCTGATGGCGACGGGTGGTGCGGCACCCGTGCATGCCTGGGGTGTCGCGCGCAAGCTCGGCATCCGCCGCGTCGTGTGCCCGCCGGGGGCCGGCGTGGGCAGCACCATCGGCATGCTGATGGCGGCCGCGCGCGTGGACCGGGTTGCCAGCCTGAACGTGCCGCTGGTGGAGGCCGACCTGTCCGTGCTGGACGCCCGCTTCACGGAGCTTGAGGCCGAGGCCCTCCCCGTGGTGGAGGCGACCGGCGCCGACCTCTCGCGCCGCAGCTCCGGCCGGCTCGCCGACATGCGCTACATCGGTCAGGGCAGCGAGATCACCATCGCGCTGCCCGAACCGCTGACGCAGGCGGGCATCCGGACGGCTTTCGAGGCCGAGTATCGCCGCCTCTTCGGCCGCACGCCGCCCGGGGCCGCGGTGCAGTTCGTGGCGTTGCGCCTCTCGCTCTCCGCCCCCGTTCCGGGCGCGGAAGGCCGGCTGGACCTCGCCTCCGCCTCGGGCGGGGTGGCGCTGAAGGGCAGCCGCCGCGTGCTCTTCCCCGAGGCGCCGGAGGGCATGGAAACCCAGGTCTTCGACCGCTACGCCCTGCGGCCCGGCTTCACCACCCAAGGCCCCGCCGTGTTCGAGGAAAACGAGAGCACCTTCGTCGTCGGCCCCGGTGCGCATGTCTCGCTGCTGCCCGATGGATCCCTGCTCGCCGAAATGCCGGAGACCGCCGCATGACCCGCAATTTCGACGCCGTGGAACTGGAACTGCTCTGGCGCCGCCTGATCTCGCTGGTGGATGAGGCGGCCGCCGCGCTGGTCCGGACCTCCTTCTCCACGCTGGTGCGCGAATCCTACGACTTCTCCTGCGTGGTGACGGATGCGCGCGGGCAGTCGCTGGTGCAGGCGACGGAGAGCATCCCCTCCTTCATCGGCACGCT
>JBHYDO010000177.1:0-9933 GCA_051860645.1 Roseococcus sp. | reverse complement strand
CCAGCAGGTCGAGGTCCAGCGTGCGGGGCGCGTTGGGATAGGGCCGCTGCCGACCGAAGCGCGCCTCTATGGCCTGCAGGTGACTGAGCAGAACCTCGGGTGCCATCTCGCCCTGCAGCCGAGCTACGCCATTCACGAACCAGGGCGCACCTGGCATCGGGGGCACGGGCGCGCTTTTCCACCAGCGGGACAGCGCGGCCAGGCGCAGCCCCGGCAACCCGCCGAGCAGCGCCGCCGCGGCCTCGCAGGTCGCGCGTGGCGCGGTGCCGTCGGCTGCTGGCAGGCTCGCGCCCAGCCCGACCAGGATCATGCGGTGGCGGCCAGCTTCGCCTCCAGCATCCGCAGCACCTCGGGTGCGTCGGGCGGGATGTGGGTCGGGAAGCCGGTGATCTGCAGGCCGTCCCGCCCGATCAAATACTTGTGAAAGTTCCAGCGCACCGGCCCAGCCCCGCGGGCAGCCCACCGGAAAAAGGGATGCGCGCCGGCCCCGCGCACGGAGGTGAGGTTGGCCATGGGGAATGTGATGCCGAACATGGTGTCGCAAAATTCCCGTACCTGCTGCGCATCGCCGCTTTCCTGACGGAAATCCTGCGAGGGCACGCCAATCACGACGAGGCCGCGTTCGGCGAACCGGTCGTGCAGGCGCTGCAAGGCGGCATATTGCGGGGTGAAGCCGCAGAAGCTCGCGGTGTTCACCACCATCAGCACCCGGCCGCGGAACTCCGCCAGCGGCAGCGGGCCGCCTTCCAGCGCCTCGAAACGAAAATCAAAGGCGCTGGCGGCCGCCACGGCCGGGGTAGCGAGAAGCCCCGCGGCCAGTCCCAGCGCGGCCGCCCGCCGCGGCAAATCAGCCATAGCGCTCCTCCAACCAGGGGTCGGCGTTGTTGTGGTAGCCGCGCACCTCCCAGAAGCCCGGCAGGTCCTCGGCCAGGAGTTCGATCCGCGTCACCCATTTGGCGCTTTTCCAAAAATAGTAACGGGGTATGACGATGCGCGCGGGGCCGCCATGCACACGGTCCAGCGGGGCGCCGTTCCACGTGTGCGCCACGATCGCCTCCTCGGAGGCGAAGACCTCCAGCGGGACGTTGGTGGTGTAGCCGTCATAGGAATGGAAGACGACGAAGCGCGCCTCTGGCAGCGGG
Source organism: Roseococcus sp. (assembly GCA_051860645.1). Lineage (GTDB taxonomy): Bacteria > Pseudomonadota > Alphaproteobacteria > Acetobacterales > Acetobacteraceae > Roseococcus. The sequence goes on along the minus strand of JBHYDO010000177.1, from coordinate 8,791 downwards.
CGGGCCAGCATGAGAAGGTCGCGCGCCGCCACGCCCTTCCAGCGGTTATCGTAGCGCGACCACGCGGTGACGCAATGGATGTCGTTCACCCATTCGCGCTGCGGCAGGGACTGGAAGGCCTCCCAGTCCAGCGCCACCTTTTCCTCCACCAGGCCCTCCACGCGCAGGCGCCAGCGGCCGGGCTTCACATCGGGCTGCACGCCGAGATCGAGCACGGGAAAGTCCTGCACGAGGCGCTGGCCTGGGGGCAGGCGCTGCTCCTGGGGGGTGCTGGTCTCTCCGGTCAGCAGGCGGCCGTCGCGGGCCCATTGCTCCTTGGCCCGCACCAACTTCTCGCGCAGCGAGCCGTGCAGCGTGACGTCCGCTCCGGCCCCGCTTTCGGCGGTGATGGAACCCTCGGTCATGGCGGTCTCCCTGGCGGTCGCGGCCCCATGGGCGCATGCGCCGCACAATCCAGAATGCTGAAAAGCGTCGCGGCACGCCATCGAAGCTTGGGAACCGCCCTGCCTTCCCCCATGATGGTGCGGAAGTCCCGTGACCGCCAGTCCGACAAGGGCCCCACCGCATGAACCGTCGCCAGATTCTCCCCATGCTTGCCGCGGCGCCCGCGCTGTGGCGCAGCCCGGCACGGGCGCAGGGTGGCTGGGCGCCCACGCGGCCGCTGCGCCTCATCGTCCCCTTCCCGCCCGGCGGCAGCCCCGACGTGCTGACGCGGCTGATGGCGCCGCAGGTGCAGGCAGCGCTGGGCCAGCCGGTGACGGTGGAAAACCGCGCCGGCGCTGGCGCCACGGTCGGCAGCAACCTCGTGGCGCGAGAGGCGCCGGACGGGCACAGCATCCTGGTCTCGGTCATCTCCTCGCTGACCGCGCCCATGATGATGAACCCCGCCCCGTATGACCCCGTGCGGGACTTCCGGCCGATCAGCCTGCTGGCCATCACGCCCACCGTGCTGGTGACGCGGCCGGGCTTTCCCGCCCGCACCGTGCAGGAGTGGCACCGCTTGGTGCAGGCCAATCCCGGCCGCTTCACCTTTGCCTCCGGCGGCGTGGGCAACCCCGCGCACCTCGCCGGCGAGCTGTATCGGTCCATGACCGGCGCCGAAATCACCCACGTCCCCTTCCGCGGCAGCGCGCCCAGCCTGGTGGAGTTGCGCGCGGGGCGGGTGGATTTCTCGGTGATCGACCTGCCCTCGGTGCAGGGGATGATCGCCGATGGGAGCATCCCGGCACTCGCCGTCGGCACGGCCGAGCGCGTGCCTGCCCTGCCCAATACACCCACGCTCAGCGAAAGCGTGGTGCCGGGCTTCGAAGCCTATTCCTGGGTGATGTGGTGGGTGCCGGCCGCCACGCCCGATGCGATGGTGGCGCGGCTCAACGCGGTCGCCAACGCCACGCTCCAGCAGCCGGAACTGCTCGCCCGCGCCCGCAGCGTGGGCTTCCTGCTGCGTGGCAGCACCGAGGCCGAGGCGCGGGCCCATGTGGCGGCCGAGGCGGCGAAGTGGACCCGCGTCATCCGCGAGCGCGGGCTGCGCTTCGACGGGTAGCGGGACCCGGGCGCGGGTTGCATCGCGCGCTGCCCATCCCCAGTTCGCAGGAATGGGAACACGCACCGAAGACCGCATCCTCACCGGCGCGGAGCGGGACGCCGTCCGACAAAGCCGGCACCCGGACCTGCAGGCGCTGGACCGTGACGCCGTCCTCGCTTTGGCTCGCCGCCTGCGCGAATACCGAGACAAGGCCCGCGACATGGCGCGCGATCGCCGCCGCGCCCAGCGCGGCAAGGCCGAGCCGCGCGGCGCCACGCCCCCACCCGCCGAGGAGGGGCTGCTGGTGAAGAAGCAGGTCTTCGCTGCCGCGATGAAGCGCGTGAACAGCCGCATCGCGGTGCTGGAGGCGGAGGGAAGGCGCGGCCGCAGCACCGAATTCCTACGCGAGGCCCTGGCCCGCAAGCGCGCGGCACCCCGCCACCATCCGGGGTCTGGGCGCACGTCAGGCCGCGGGATGCGTCCGCTCGATGAGAAGCGGCGGATGACGGATGTGAACCCGGGCCAGGTCGGCAGCGTCTCGCAGCAGGTGAAGAACGACCAGGCGGCACGCGACAGCCGTTGATCCAGGCGAAGGGGCGCGCTACTCCCGCCCCTTGTTGCGCATCAGCCGCGCCTTGTCCCGGTTCCAGTCGCGCTGGGCGATGTCGGCGCGCTTGTCGTGCAGCTTCTTGCCGGTGGCCAGCCCGATCAGCACCTTGGCCAGCCCCTTGTCGTTGAAGCGGATTTCCAGCGGGACGATGGTGGCGCCCTCGCGCGTCGAGGCGCCCGTCAGCGTCCGCACCTGCTTCTTGTGCAGCAGCAGCTTGCGCGGGCGGACGGGGTCCATCTTGGCCATGAAGCTGCCGGCTTGCCATTCGCCGATGTGGCAGCCGAACAGGAAGATCTCGCCCTCGCGCTCACCGGCCCAGGCCTCGTTCAGGCTGGCGCGGCCGGCGCGCAGGCTCTTCACCTCGGGGCCGAGCAGCACGAGCCCCGCCTCGATCACCTCGCCGATCTTGTAGTCGAAGCGCGCGCGGCGGTTCTGCGCCGCGGTGCCGTGGCTGATCAGCGGCTTCTTGCGGGCCTCGGCCGCCATCAGTTCAACAATCCCGCGCCCCGCAAGGCGGCCTCGACGCGCGTGGCCGTGCCGGCGGCGATGGGCGCCATCGGCGGGCGGCAGAAGGCGCTGCCGCGACCGAGCAGGCTCGCCGCATACTTCACCGGGCCGGGCGAGGTCTCGCAGAACAGCGCGTCATGCACGGGCAGCAGGCGGTCCTGGATCATCATCGCCTCGCAGACGCGGCCCTCGCGCCAGGCCTTCTGCATCTCGGCGCAGAGGCGCGGGGCGATGTTGCTGGTCACGCTGATGCAGCCATGCCCGCCGGCGGCGTTGAAGGAAAGCGCCGTATGGTCCTCGCCCGACAACTGCACGAAGTCGTTCCCGCAGGCGGCGCGCTGGTGCAGCGGGCGCGCAAGATTGGCCGTCGCGTCCTTTACGCCCACGATGTTGGGGTGCTTCGCCAGCCGGCCCATGGTCTCGGGTGTCATGTCCACGACCGAGCGGCCGGGGATGTTGTAGATGAACATCGGGATGTCCACCGCATCCGCGATCATGGAGAAGTGCAGGAACATCCCCTCCTGCGTGGGCTTGTTGTAGTAGGGCGTGACGACAAGGATCGCATCCGCGCCCACACGCTTCGCGTGCTGCGCGAAATCGAGCGCCTCGGCCGTGCTGTTGCTGCCGGCACCCGCCATGACGGGCACGCGCCCGGCGGCGGCCTCGATGCAGAGTTCCACCACGCGCTTGTGCTCGGCATGGCTGAGCGTGGGGCTCTCACCCGTGGTGCCGACGGGGACGAGCCCCTCCGTGCCTTCGGCGATCTGCCATTCGACGAGGTCGCGGAAGGCGCCTTCGTCGAGGCTGCCATCGGCGCGCATGGGGGTGATCAGGGCGGTGAATGAACCGGTGAAGCGCATGTCGGGCGTTCCTTCTTGCCCTACACCTAGTCCTGTCGCGGGCCCGTCACAAGGATGGGCCGTTACCCTTCCAAGGTGGCAGCCATGCGCGCTTCGGGGCTAGAAGGGGGCATGCGAAGGAATTTCCTGCTTCTCGGCCTGCTCCTCCCCTCCCTTCCCCTGGCGTCGCCCGCCCTGGGCCAGACCCGAGCGGAGGCAGGGCGACAAGCCATCGCGGCCGCCCAGGCGCAGCGCTGGGTCGCCGCGGAAGGCTTGGCCGCCCAGGCGGACCCGCTCATCGCCAAGCTGGTGCGCTGGATGCGGCTGACCCAGCGCGGCGCGCCGGCCAATGCGCGCGAGGTGGTGGAGTTCATCGCCACCTCGCCCGATTGGCCCCTTCCACTGACGCTGCGCCGCCGCGCCGAGGAACTTCTCGCCACCGACCCCGACGACGCGCTGGCGCTGCGCCACTTCACGGCCAACCCCGCGCTGACGCTGGACGGCGCCACGCGCCACGTGGCGGCACTGCTGAACGCCGGCCAGCGCGAGGCCGCGCAGGACGCCGCCATTGCAGCATGGGCCGAGGACACCGATGGCGATGCGTCGGCCGAGCCCGCCTTCCTGGCCCGCGCCACCCCGCTGCTCGACCCCATCGCCCATGCACGTCGCTTCGACCGCCTGTTCTTCGCGCGGGACTTTTCCGCGGCGCAACGGCTGCTGCCCTATCTCGACACGCGGCACCGCGCCCTGGCCGAGCTGCGCCTCGCCTATTCCAACGAGCGCGACGCCGACCCCGCGGCCGCGGCGCGCGACGCCGCCGCCACGCTGGAGCGCGCGCGGATGCTGCGCCGGCGGGATGACGACCGCGCTGCGGCCGCCGCCTGGGCCGCCGGTGCCGCCGCCCAGCGGGGCCTCGACGCCGACGCGCAGCGCGCCATCTGGAATGAGCGGCACATCCTCACCCGCAAGCTGCTGCGCCTGGGCGACCACGCCCTCGCCCATCAGGTGGCGGCGCAGCACGGCCAGACGGAGCCTGGCCTCGCGCGGCAGGAGGCGGAGTTCATGGCGGGTTTCGCCGCGCTGCGCTTCCTCAACGACCAGGCCCGCGCCCTGCCGCACTTCCAGCGCCTGCGCGACGGCAGCCGCAGCCCCATAACCCAGGCGCGCAGCCTTTACTGGGAAGGCCGCGCCGAGAGCGACCCGGCCCGCGCCCGCGCCCGCTTCGCCGAGGCCGCCGCCTTCCCCGTCACCTTCTACGGGCAGATGGCCTCGTTGGCGCTGGGCGAGACGCCGCAGCAACTCGCCGCCCGCATCAATGCCGTGGCCACGCCCGAGGCCAGCGCCGCGCAGTCCCGCGACTTCCAGCGCAACGAGCTGGTGCGGCTGGTCTCGCTGCTGGGGCAGATGGGCGAGGGCCGCCGGACCCGCGGCTTCCTGCTGCGCCTCGTGGAACTGCAATCCGACCCGGCCGAGCACGCGCTGACCGCGCGACTGGCCATCGCGATCGGCCAGCCCGACCACGCCGTATGGGTGACCCGCCGGGCCAGCGTGCAGGGGGCGATGCTGCTGCAGGAGGGCTGGCCACGCCCCTTCCGCGTGCCCGAGGGCCTTGCCGAGCCGGCCGTGGTCTATGCCATCACCCGGCAGGAGAGCAATTTCGAGGCGACGGCGGTCTCGCGCTCCAATGCGCGGGGCCTGATGCAGCTGCTGCCCACCACGGCGCGCGACGTGGCGCGCCGCCACGGCATCCCGCACCAGATGTCGCAGCTCATCAACGACCCGGAGCACAATGTGCGGCTGGGTGCCACCTACATCCTGGAGCGGCTGGAACGCTTCGGGGGCGTGCTGGTCTATGCGGCGGCGGGGTACAATGCGGGCTCCGGCCGGGTTGACCAGTGGCTCGCCACCTATGGCGACCCGCGCCAGGGCCGTATCCGCATGCTGGACTGGATGGAGATGATCCCGTTCACCGAGACCCGGACCTATGTGCAGCGGGTGATCGAGGGCGTGGCCGTCTACCGCGCGCTCGACCCCGCGGCACGCGGCCTGGCGCACCCCATGGCCGACTGGCAGGCATGAGCATGCCGACATGACCGCGTGGCCGAGGCGCGTGGCTTCGCTCGGCGGGGTGGGCTTCCTGCGGCCGGGACCCGGCACCTGGGGCTCGGCCGTGGTGCTGCCGCTGGCGCTGCTGCCGGGCTGGGTGGCGCTGCTGGCCTGCGCGGGCTTTACCTTGGCGGGGTTCTGGGCGCTCGCCCGGCTGCCCGAGGCGCAGGAAGACCCATCCTGGGTGGTGGTGGACGAGGCGGCGGGAATGTCACTGGCGCTTGTTTTCGCAGAGGGGCTGGCGGGCATCGTGCTCGCCTTTGCCCTGTTCCGTGCCTTCGACATCGGCAAGCCCGGGCCGGTCGGCTGGGCCGACCGCCAGCACGGCGCCTTCGGCGTGATGGCCGATGACCTGATCGCGGGCGCCATGGCGGCCGTGGTGCTGATCCTCCTCAACCTGCTGGTGATGGGCTGACATGCTGGACCAGGACATCCTCGACGACGCCGCCGCCCTGCTGGGCGAATTGCAAGGCCAGGGGCTGACGCTCGCTACCGCGGAAAGCTGCACGGGCGGGCTGATCGCGGCGGCGCTCACCGCCATCGGCGGCTCCTCGGCTACGGTGCTGTGCGGCTTTGTCACCTATTCCAACGCCTCCAAGGCCGCGATGCTGGGCGTGCCGGAGGAGGTGCTGGCCCGCGAGGGCGCTGTCAGCGAGGCGGTGGCACGCGCCATGGCCGAGGGCGCGCTGGCACGCTCGGGTGCCGCGCTGTCCATTGCCTGCACCGGCGTGGCGGGGCCGGGCGGCGGCAGCGCCGCCAAGCCCGTGGGCCTCGTCCACATGGCGGCGGCCCGCGCGGGCCGGCCCACCCTCCACCAGCGCATGCTGTTTTCGGGTGATCGAACGGCCGTGCGCGCCGGCACCGTGCGCGAGGGCTTCGCCATGTTGCGCGCCATGGCGGCGCGCTGATTTCACCTTTGTCGATCCGGCGCTACAATGCGGCATGATGACCCTCACCCGCCGGATGGCCTGATGTCGGAGGCTGACGATGCCGGACGATGACGATGAGTGGGAGGTGCCCGACGCCTTCCAGCCCGACCCCGCCGAGTTCAGCTTTCCGCTCGACGAGCGCCTGAAGAGCATCGTCACGGTCAAGGCACAGGTGCCGCCGGACGCGACCTCGGCCGCCGCGCTCGGCGTGGAGCGCGAGGGCTCGGGCGTCTGGATCGACCAGGGCGGTCTGGTGCTGACCATGGGCTATCTGGTGATGGAGGCCGAGACCGTCTGGCTCACCGCCCATGACGGGCGGGTCGTGCAGGCGACCCCCATCGCGACCGATTTCGAGAGCGGCTTCGGCCTCGTCCAGGCGCTGGGCCGGCTGCCCGGCATCCCCGTGGCGCCGCTCGGCGATTCCGACGGGCTGAAATTCGGCACGGGCTGCGTGCTGGCCGCGGCCGGCGGGCGTGAGCATTCGGTGGCCTGCACTGTCGCCGCGCGCCAGCCCTTCGCCGGCTATTGGGAATACATGCTGGAGAACGCGATTTTCACGGCCCCCGCCCACCCGCATTGGGGCGGGGCGGGGCTGTTCGGGCCGGACGGGCGGCTGGCCGGCATCGGCAGCCTGATTCTCCAGCAGGGGCAGCCAGGGGGGAAGCGGCTCGACCTCAACATGGTGGTGCCCATCAACGAGTTGCTGCCCATCCTGGAGACGCTGCGCCGGACCGGGCATTCCGGCCGGCCGGCGCGCCCCTGGCTCGGCCTCTACGCCACGGAGGATGACGAGACGGTGGGGGTGGGCAGCCTCGCCAAGGGCGGCCCGGCGGAACGCGCTGGGCTGCGCCCGCGCGACCGCATCCTGGCGGTGGACGGGCAGGCGGTGAACGACCTGGTCTCGCTCTGGACCGCAGTGCGCGCGGCGGGTCCGGCGGGCGCCGCGGTGCGGCTGACCGTCTCGCGCGGGCAGAAGCAGATGGACCTGTCCATCACGAGCAGCGACCGGTCGCGGCACCTCAAGGCGCCCCGCCTCCATTGACGGAGGCGTCCAGCAGGGGCGGAATGGCGGCCATAACAGGGGAAATGTGATGGCCAGGACCGCCCTCGTCGTCGAGTTCACGCTGAAGCCCGGCGCGCACGCCGCCTTCGACGCCATCATCCGCGACCACGCCGCCGGCACGCTGGCCGATGAGCCGGGCTGTGAACGCTTCGACGTGTTGCAGCCGCGCGGCGCCGATGGCCAGCCGGACCTGTCGCGCGTGCTGCTCTACGAAGTCTATGCTGATGACGCTGCCTTCAAGGCCCACACGGAGAACCCGCGCCTGGCCCGCACCCGCGCCGCCTATGCCGAGCTGATCGAGGCGCGGAGCATCAAGGTCTGCACGCTGTGAGCGCGCTGCCCAAGGGCGCGGTGGATGTGGACCTGCACCCCATGGTGCCGGGCCTGGCCGCGCTGGAGCCCTACCTCGCCGACCTCTGGCGCGACCAGATCAGCCAGCGCGGCATGGAGGGATTCGAGACGCAATCCTACCCGCCGAACGCCCCCAAGACGGTACGCGCCGACTGGCGCCCGGCCGATGGGTCCAAGCCTGCCAGCACGGTGGAGCACCTGCGCGCGCAGGTACTGGACCCCTGGGGGGTTGCACGCGGCATCGTCACCCCCCTCTACGGCGTGCAACTCGTCTTCAACGAAGACATGGCGGCGGGCTTCACCACCGCGCTGAACGACTGGACGCGCGCGAAGTTCCTGGACCCCGAGCCGCGCCTCGCCGCCTCCATCATCCTGCCCATGTTCAACACCGAGCACGCGGTGGCCGAGATCGAGCGCCTGGCGCCCGACCCGCGCTTCGTTCAGGCCATGGTGCTGGTGATGGGCGAGACGCCGCTCGGCCGACGGCACAACTGGCCGGTCTTCGAGGCGCTGGTGAAGCATGACCTGCCGCTCGCCATCCATGCCGGTTCGGCCTGGCGCAACCCGGTCACCTCGCTCGGCTGGGCGTCTTGGTACATGGAGGACTACGCGGCCAACCAGCAGGCCTTCCAGTCCACCCTGGCCTCGCTCATCACCGAGGGCGTGTTCAGCAAGTTCCCCACCCTGAAGGTGGTGCTGCTGGAAAGCGGCGTGTCCTGGCTGCCGGCCTTCCTCTGGCGCCTGTCCAAGACCTGGAAGGGCGTGCGCTTCGAGGTGCCCTGGGTGGACCGCTCGCCCATCGAGATCGTGCGCGACAACGTCCGGCTGTCGGTGCAGCCCTTCGACGCACCGGAAGATGCC
>JBHYDO010000176.1:0-10118 GCA_051860645.1 Roseococcus sp. | reverse complement strand
GCTGGTGCTGTTCTTCCTGGGGCTGGGCCATGTCGCCCTGGTGCGCGCCTTCGACGACCCGGAGCGGGGCGCGCGCATGGGCGCCATCCTGGCGCTGGTGGGGGTGGTGAACCTGCCCATCGTGAAGTTCTCGGTGGATTGGTGGAACACGCTGCACCAGCCGGCCAGCGTCACGCGGCTGGACGCCCCGGCCATGCATGTCGACATCCTCTATCCTCTGCTCTGGTGCACGCTGGGCTTTTCGCTGGCCTTCGCCGCCGTGGTACTGGCGGCCACCCGCGCGGCCGTGATGGAACGCCGCGTGCGCGCCTTGCAGATGGCCGCGGCCCGCCGCGCCGACGCCCCCAACCGCGGCCTGCGGGGTGTGGAGGCGTGAGCCCGGCCCGCACGCCCGCGCGGCTTGAGACATCGCTGCGCGTCCCCACATCCCGGGTCAGGGTCGGGGGCCGGACATGACCACGGCGCATTGGTGGTTCATCGGCCTGAGCTGGGGCTTGTCGCTCGGCGTCTTCGCGGCGCTCTCGATGTTTGCGCTGTTGCGCCACCGGAATGCGAGGCGGCTTCTCGCGCGGCTAGAAACCCGCTCCCAGAATTCCGGCGCCGCTATTTCTCGCGCCGGGGGACCCCAAGGGGGATGACATGACACGCAAGCGCCGCCGCCTCTACATCCTGATGCTGTGCGCGATCGGCGTGGGCTCGGCCACCGCGCTGACGCTGACCGCCTTCCAGGACAACCTCGTCTTCTTCCGCTCGCCCTCGGACATCATGGCCGAGACGCCGCCCGCGGGCCGCGCCTTCCGCCTGGGTGGCCTGGTCGAGGCCGGCAGCGTGGTGCGCGACGCCACCTATGACGGCCGCCCGGCCGTCACCTTCCGCGTGACCGATGGCGCGCATGTCATCCCCGTCGTGTTCAACGGCGTGCTGCCCGACCTGTTCCGCGAGGGGCAGGGCGTGGTCACCCAGGGCATGATGGGCGCCGACGGCACCTTCCGCGCGCGCGAGGTGCTGGCCCGCCACGATGAAAGCTACATGCCGCCCGAGGTCGCCGACGCACTCAAGCGTGCCGGCCACTGGCAGCCCGAGGCCGGCGCCCCGCCGCCGCCCGCGCAGTGGAACACATTGCGCGATGGCGCAACGCCCGCCGCCCCCGCAATCCCAAGGAGCGGCACATGATCCCCGAGCTCGGCCATTTTGCGCTCATCATGGCGCTGATGCTCAGCGTCGCGCAGTCCGTGCTGCCGCTGTGGGGCGCCCAGCGCGGCGATGCCCGCCTGATGGCCACGGCCGCGCCGCTCGCCTTCGCCGGGCTGCTGGCAGTGGCGATCGGCTTCGCCATGCTGGTCTGGTCCTTCGTGGTGAACGACACCACGGTGATGAACGTGGTGCAGAACAGCCATTCGGCGAAGCCGCTGCTCTACAAGATTACCGGCACCTGGGGGAACCACGAGGGTTCCATGGTGCTGTGGGTGCTGACGCTGGCGGTCTGCGCCGGTGCCGTCGCCGGCTTCGGGCGCGACCTGCCCTCGGGGCTGAAGTCGCGCGTGCTGGCCGTCATGGGCATGATCTCGCTGGGCTTCCTGGCCTTCACCCTCTTCACCTCCAACCCCTTCGACCGCGTCTGGCCGCCGCCGCCCGATGGCCAGGGGCTGAACCCGCTGCTGCAGGACATCGGCCTCGCGATCCATCCGCCGCTGCTCTACGTGGGCTATGTCGGCTATGCCGTCACCTTCGCCTTCGCCGTGGCCGCGCTGATCGAGGGGCGCGTGGACGCCGCCTGGGGCCGCTGGGTGCGGCCCTGGTCGCTGGCCGCCTGGGGCTTCCTGACCATGGGCATCGCGATCGGCTCCTGGTGGGCCTATTACGAACTCGGCTGGGGCGGCTTCTGGTTCTGGGACCCGGTGGAGAACGCCTCGCTGCTGCCCTGGCTGGTCGGCACCGCGCTACTGCACTCCGCCATCGTGGTCGAGAAGCGCGAGGCGCTGAAGATCTGGACGGTGCTGCTGGCGCTGCTGGCCTTCGCGCTGTCGCTGCTCGGCACCTTCCTGGTGCGCTCGGGCGTGCTGAACTCGGTGCACTCCTTCGCCTCGGACCCGGCGCGCGGCGTGTTCATCCTGGGCCTGCTCGCCATCTATGTGGCGGGCGCCTTCGCGCTGTTCGCCTGGCGCGCGCCCGCCATGGCGCCGGCCGGCGTCTTCTCGCCCCTCTCGCGCGAGGGTGGCATCGTGCTGAACAACCTGCTGCTGTGTTCCATCACGGCGGTGGTGTTCGTGGGCACGCTCTATCCGCTGTTCCTCGACCTGCTGACGGGGCAGATGATCTCGGTGGGCCCACCCTTCTACAACATGGCGACCGCGCCGCTCGCCTTGCCGCTGGTGATGGCGATGGCGGTCGGGCCGCTGATGGCCTGGAAGCGCGCCGCCCTCTGGCCCGTGCTGCAACGGCTGTGGTGGGCCGCCTGCGTGGCCCTGCTCGCCTTCGTGCTGGCGCTGGCCTTCTCCGGCTGGCAGGCGCTGCCCGCACTCGGCTTCGCCTGCGGGTTCTGGCTGCTGGCGGGTGCGGTGGTGGACATCGGCGACCGCTCGGGCCTCGGCCGCACGAAGCTTGCCAACGTGTTCAACCGCGCGCGGATGCTACCGCGCGCGGCCTGGGGGGCGGCCATCGCGCATGCGGGCATGGGCGTCACCATCCTGGGCATCTCGGGCATGGGGCTGGCGACGGAGCGCCTCATCGCGCTGCCGCCCGGCGGCACCACCCAATTCGCCGGCTATGAATGGCGCCTCGACGGCGTGCGCGACTTCCAGGGCCCCAACTTCACCTCGCGCAAGGCCACCATCACCGTGCTGCGCGACGGCCAGGTGATGCACGTGATGGAGCCCTCGCGCCGCTTCTTCCCCACCGGCCGCATGACCACCACCGAGGCCGCCATCACCACCAACCTGATGCGCGATCTCTACGCCGTGCTGGGCGAGGAGCGCGACGGCGCCACCGGCCAGCGCGAGGCCGTGCTGCGCCTGCACCACAAGCCGCTGGCGCCCTGGATCTGGATCGGCGCGGGCATCATGTCGCTCGGCGCGGGGCTGTCCCTCAGCGACCGCCGCGTGCGCATCGCCGCCCCCACCCGCCGCCGGCGCGAGGCGGAGGCAGCGGCACGGGCGGGGGCCCCGGCATGAGCACCGCCACCTCCCGCCGCAACCTGCTGATCTTCGCGCCGCTCGGCGTGGCGCTGGCCGGGGGCACGGGCTTCTACCTCATGCTGCGCGGGCTGCAGGATGGCAGCTTCAACCCGCGCGGCGTGCCCTCGGTGCTGATCGGGCGCACGGTGCCGGAGTTCAGCCTGCCGCCGCTGGAGAGCTCCGGCCTGCCGGCGCTGGCCTCGAATGACCTGGCCACCCTGCCCGGCCCTGTCCTGGTGAATTTCTGGGCCAGCTGGTGCGTGCCCTGCATCATCGAGCACCCGCATCTGATGGCGCTGCATCGCCGCGGCGTGCCGGTCTATGGCGTGAACTACAAGGACCGCGCGCCCGACGCGCAGGCTTTCCTCACCCGCCACGGCAACCCCTACACGCGCCTCGGCGTGGACAATCCCGGCCGCGTCTCCATTGATTGGGGCGTCTATGGCGTGCCCGAGACCTATATCCTGGACCGCCAGGGCATCGTCCGCTGGCGCTGGGCGGGTCCCATCACGCCCGAGGTGATGAGCCAGGACGTGAACCCGCTGCTCGATCGGCTGCGCGCGGCATGAAGCGCCTCCTCCTCGCCCTGCTGCTGCTCGCCGCCCCCGCCGCGGCGCAGATCGGCGACACCACCTACCGCCTGACGGACCCCGCGCAGGAACAGCGCGCGCGCGCCATCGGGCAGGAATTGCGCTGCCTCGTCTGCCAGAACCAGTCCATCGAGGACAGCGACGCCTCGCTGGCGCGCGACCTGCGCCTCCTGGTGCGCGAACAGATCGCGACCGGCGCCTCGGACGACGAGGTGATGCGCTTCGTCCACCAGCGCTATGGCGACTTCGTGCTGCTGCGCCCGCCGGTCAATTGGGCCACCATGCTGCTCTGGGCCACGCCGGCCCTGGCCCTGCTGGGGGGGCTGTTCGCCATCTGGCAGGTGCGGCGCCGCGCCGCCACGGGCGTCGGCGAAGTCGAACTGACCGAGGCGGAGCGTGCGCGCCTCGCGGAACTCAAGGGTGATTCACGGGCGTGATCTGGTTGGCTTTGGCGCTGGTCGCCGCATTGATACTGGCGCCCCTCATGTATGCGCTGCTGCGCCCCGCCGCCCCGCGCGGCCGCGGCGATGCGGACCGCGCGCTGTTCGAGGCACAGTTGGCCGAACTCGAGGCGCAGCGCGCCGAGGACCGCCTGGACGAGACCGCCTTCCGCGCCGCCACGGTGGAGGTGCAGCGCCGCCTGCTCGCCGCCCCGCCGCCGGAGGCCTTCCGCGCACCGCCCCGCCCCTCCGCGCTGGTGCTGGCGGCGCTGGTCCTGGTGCCGGCGGGCGGCATCGGTGCCTATGTCTGGCGCGGCACGCCGGAAATGCCCTCGGCCACGCTGGAAATCCGCCAGGCCATGGGCGCCCAGGAAGACGACCAGCTGAACCGCCTGCGCGAGCGCCTGGCCACCGCCGACCCGACCACCGAGGTCGGCCGCCAGGGCTTCATCCTGCTGGGCAATGCCGAGCGCAACCGCGGCCGCTGGACCGAGGCCGCGGCCGCTTGGGAGCGCGCCCAGGCCATCCGCTTCGACGTGGGCCTGGCGGGCGACCTCGCCGAGGTGCAGATCGAGATCGGCAACACGGAGGAGGCCCGGCGCTGGATCGCGCGCGGCCTCGCGGTGGACGCCGGCGACCCGCGGCTGCGCTTCCTGGCCGGCCTGTCCGAGGCGCGGGCCGGGCGCAACGAGGTGGCGCGCGCCACATGGACCGCGCTGCTCGCCGAAGCCCCGGCCGATGCGCCCTGGCGCGAGATCGTGGAGCAGCGGCTGCGCGCGCTGCCCTGAGGGCGCTGGACGGCCGATCACCGCCTTCGGTGCCTTCGCCGGAGGCGATCGGACGCTACTGCAGCGGCATGCCGTAGATCAGCCCACCGCGGGTCCATTGGTCATTCAGCCCCCGGTCCACGCCGAAGACCGAGCCCTCGCCGAGGTTGCGGTCGAACACCTCGCCGTAGTGGCCGACCGCGGCGATGACCCGCGCGCCCCAGTCATCGGGCAGGCCCAGGCCCGCGCCGAAGCCGGGCTCCAGCCCCAGCACGCGGCGGACCATGGGGTCGGGGCTGGCCAGCATCTCCGGCAGGCGGGCCGTGCTCAGTTCCAACGCCTCCGCGGAAATGAGGACCTGCACGGTCCAGAACAGGATGGCCTGCCATTGCGCGTCACCCGCGCGGACCCAGGGCGCCAGCGGCTCGCGCGAGATCATCTCGGGCAGCACGGCCCAGTTGTCCGGGTCGGGGAAGTCGGTCACGCGGCGTGTCACCAGCGCGCCCTGGTCGGCCACGAAGGCGTGGCAGGTGCCGGCGCGCATCGCGGCCACCACCTCGGCCGGGGCGTCGAAGCGGCGCACCGTCCAGGTCAGTTGCTGGCGCTGGCCGAAATCCCGCAAGGCGAGGCCGGTGGCGCCGCCCTCGGCACCGGCCCAGCACAGGTTGCGCCCCCCCAGGTTGCGCGGGCTGGAGATGCCGAGCGAGGTCGGCACCAGGAAGCCCGCCCCGTCGAAGAACACCACCGGGCCGGCGGCGAGGCCACGCCGGGTGGCGCGGCCCAGCGTCAGGGTGGTGTTGCGCGCCAGCAGGTCGATGCTGCCGGCCTCGAGCGCCGCGAAGCCCGCCTCGGGCGTGGCCTGGGGCACGAAGCGGAGTTTCTGCGCGTCACCCAGGCTGGCGGCGGCGACGGCGCGGCAGAGATCGGCGTCGAAGCCGCGCATCACCCCCTGCGGGTCGGGGGCGGAGAAGCCGGGCAGGCCGCCATTCACCCCGCAGCGCATCTCGCCGCGGGCACGGACCTGCTCCAGCATGCTGGACGTCTGGGCCTGGGCGGGGAGGCCGGCCGAGGCGGAAAGCCCCAGCGCGGAGAGGCTGAGGGCGGCAAGCCAGCGGCGCATGCGGGGCATTCCTGGAGGAAAGGGTTGGCCTGGAGGAGGGGGCTGGGCCATGGCGGTCAGCAGCCCGCCGCGACGATGCGGCATTGCACGCCCGGCCCCTCGGCGCGGCGGCAGGCTTCGAGCGCCGCCGCCTCCGCCGCGGCCTGGGTCGCACCCTGCCCGGTGGTGGCCAGGTTGAGGATCTGCGTCGAGAGGTCCGACGTCATCACCATCGCCCGCGGGTGCCGGCTGAGCGCGAAGGCGATGGCGCCGCAGCGGTTCACAAGCTCGCCCTGGAACTCGCACTGCACCGGCCCGGCCATGGCCTGGCAGGCGCGCACGGCCTGCATGTTCACGGCCAGCCGGTCGGTCAGCCCATTGGCGAAGCCGAAGGCGGCCAGCGGGCTCTGGGTGAGGTAGACGGCGCCGAAGCGGGAATTGGCGGGCAGCGCCTCGGCCGCCTGCGGCCCGGCGCGCACGCCGGCCCCGCCCACGCAGCGCTGCATGCACTGGTTCTGGGCGGCCTGGGGCTGGCGGGCGCAGGCGGCCTCGCAGGCCTGGGCGCCCTGCGCGCGCGCCCCGGGCGCGCCGGCGCCAGCAGCCACCGGCTGGAAGCATGGGCCGCCCTGCGGGGCCGGGGTCGCGGCGCCGCAGCGCAGGAAGGCAGGCTGGCCATAGCGCTCGGCCGGGATGCGGGTGCGGTAGGCCACGCCGTCGGCACAGCGGACATCCCAATAGGCATTGCGCCGCGCATCCAGCCCGGCGGAGAACAGCATGGCCACATGGGTGCACTGGTTGCCGGTGCCACGAAGCCCCTGCAGGAACACCTGCCGCCGCTCCTGGTCGCCGCGCGCGGTGAGCGCGTCATGTGTCGGGTTGCCGGTCTGGGCAAGGGCCGGGGCGGTCGCGGCCATCAGCCCCAAGACCCCGGCCACGAGGCCGGGCATGCGAAAGCGCGTTGGCGCGCGGCGTGACGATCCGGCTTGCCGCATGGCCCTCCTCCCCCTCGGTGTGGGAAGGCTACTCCCTCGCCGCAGGCATTGGCCAGGGCCGCTCAACCCAGGCGGTAGTGTCATGGTGCTTTCGCTCGCAAGGCCGATGCGATAGATGCAGCGTCAGAAACTTGCCCGCAGGGAGGATTTTCCGATGAAGCGTCGTATCATGCTGGGCGCCGCCGCGGCGGCCGCGCCGATGGCCCTGGCCGCGCCCGCGCTGGCCCAGGCCAACCCGGAGGTGCGCTGGCGCTTCCAGTCGAGCTTCCCGCGCAACCTCGACGTGCTGTTCGGCACCGCCGAGCGTATCGCGAGCCGCGTGGCCGCGCTCACCGAGAACCGCTTCCGCATCACCGTCTTCCCCGCCGGCGAGATCGTGCCCGGGCTGCAGGTGCTGGACGCGGTGCAGGCCGGCACCATCGAGGCCGGCCACACCGCCGCCTACTGGTACATCGGCAAGGAGCCGGGCTTCGCCTTCTTCACCACCATGCCCTTCGGCCTGAACACCCGGCAGCTGACGGCCTGGTTCCGCCATGGCGGCGGCAACCAGTTCGGCGACGCGCTGTTCGCCGACTACAGCATCCAGGCCTTCCCCGCCGGCGACACCGGCGCGCAGATGGGCGGCTGGTTCCGCAACGAGATCCGCAGCCAGCAGGACGTGCAGGGGCTGAAGTTCCGCATCTCCGGCCTCGCGGGCCAGGTGTTCCAGCGCATGGGTGCCGCCCCCACGCTGATCGCACCGGCCGACATCTACCCCGCGCTGGAGCGCGGCACGATCGACGCCACGGAATTCGTCGGCCCGCATGACGACGAGCGCCTGGGCTTCTTCCGCGTGGCGCGCTTCTACTACGCGCCGGGCTGGTTCGAGCCGGCGGCGCGGCTGCACTTCATGTCCAACAAGCGCGCCTACGACGCCCTGCCGGACCAGTACAAGGCCGCCATCCAGATCGCCTGCGCGGAAGCCGACAGCGAGATGACCAGCCGCTACGACCACCTGAACCCCATCGCGCTGCGCCGCCTGGTGGCCGCCGGCACGCAGCTGCGCTTCTTCCCGCGCGAGATGATGCAGGCCGCCTGGACCGCGAACGAGGCGCTGATGGCGGACCTGGCGGGCCAGAACGCCCGCTTCCGCACCATCTGGGAGAACTACCGCCCCTATCGCGGCGAGTTGTTCCAGTGGTTCCGCGTCTCCGAGAACAGCTTCGACAACTTCGCCTTCCCCGCGGCGGCGGCGCGCTGAGGCGACAACGGGGCGGGTTTCGGCCCGCCCCGGATCGCCTTACTGCCTTACCATCTTACGATCTTACTATCTTACCGGCCCCGCTTCAGCGGAACATCTTCCGGATCGCGGCATGGTCCACCGCTTCCAGGGTGGGCGGCGACCAGCTCGGGCTGCCGTCCTTGTCCACGAGCACGCTGCGCACGCCCTCGCGGAAGTCCGGATGGTCATGCACCACCACGCGCGTCAAATGCAACTCCTCATCGAGGCAGCCGCGCAGATCCAGCGCCGCACCGCGCTTCAGCAGTTCCAGTGACACGCAGAGGCTGGTGGGCGACATGCGCCGCAGCACCTTCACCTGCGAGGCCGCCCATTCCATGCCCTCGGCCTCCAGCGCGCGGATCATCTCCAGCACCGAGGGCTGGCTGAAGCAGCGGTCAATGGTGGCGCGGTGCTCGGCGAAGCTGGGCGGGGGCGGGGTTTCGGCGAAGCGGTCCACCACGGCGGCGTCGCCGCTTTCCACCAGCGCGGCGCGCAGGGCCGCCAGCTTCTCGCGCGGGACGTAATGCGTGGCGAGGCCGGCATGGACGCTGTCCGCACCCGTCATGCGCGCGCCAGTCAGCGCCAGCCAGTTGCCCAGCGCGCCGGGCAGCCGCGGCAGGATGTGGCTGGTGCCGACATCCGGAAACAGCGCGATCGCCGTCTCGGGCATGGCGAGCAGCGCGTGCTCGCTCACCACGCGCGGGCCGTTGTGGATGGCGAGGCCGATGCCGCCGCCCATGCAGATGCCATCAATGATGGACACCCAGGGCTTGGCGAACAGCGCGATGCCCTCGTTCACCGCGTATTCCTCGGTGAAGAATTCCTCGACCGGGGCGCGATTGCCGTCCACCGCCGCCTGGCGCACCGCGCGCACGTCGCCGCCGGCGCAGAAGGCGCGGCCGCCCGCGCCTTCCAGCACCACCAGCTTCACCTCGGCCGCGTGGCGCCACTGCGCGATGGCGTGCGCGAAGTCGCGGATCATGTGGATGTCGAGCGCGTTGAGCGCCTTGGGCCGGTTCATCAGGATGGTGCCGGCATGGCCCTCACGGTTGAGGATCAGGGTCGGTTCGCTCATGGACGGTCTCCGCTTTGCCGATTGGCGCGGTAGCGCGCGCAACCGGGCCTGTCCAGGCGGGTTCCACGCGTGGCGGGCCCGCAGATGGCCGGCAACGGACACCGCAAGGAGACGAGGCATGCACAGCCTTCACCGCCGCTTCCTGCTGCTGGGCACGGGCAGCGCCCTGCTCACCGCGGGCCTTTTCCGCCATGCCGCCGCACAGGATGCGCCGCCGCATGCCGGGCCGCACCAGCTGCCGCCCCTGCCCTACGCGTTTGACGCCAACACCGCGGCCATCGACGCGCAGACGATGGAGATCCATTACGGGCGCCACCACCGCGGCTATGTGATGAACCTGAACTCCGCGCTGCAGGGCCAGGACGCGCCGGCGCGCATGAAGCTGGAAGACCTGCTGGCCAGGCTCGACCAGGCACCGTCGGACATCCGCACGAAGCTGCGCAACAATGCCGGCGGCCACGCCAACCACAGCATGCTCTGGCAGGTGATGGGCGGGGATGGCGGCGAGCCGGAGGGCGAGCTGCGCGCGGCCATCAACCGCGACTTCGGCGACATGGCGAAGTTCCGCGAGCAGTTCGACAGCGCGAGCGCGGACGTCTTCGGCGCCGGCTGGGCCTTCGTCACGGTGACGCGCGACGGCCGCCTCGCCATCACCCGCCGCCCCAACCATCGGCGCCATGGGGAAGCTGTTCTCCGAGGTGATCGAGAACGCCGACATGCG
>JBHYDO010000175.1:0-10138 GCA_051860645.1 Roseococcus sp. | reverse complement strand
CAGCGCCGGGCGCTGCAATCCATGGGCGTGGAGGACCGCATGGTCGGTTGGGTTCCGCTCGACCTGCCCATGGAGGTGCTGACCGACCCGCTGGCCCCGCAGGCGCGCATCGCCGAGGCCGCGCGTCGCCTGGCGGCCGAGGGCGCCGAGGTCATCATCCTGGGCTGCGCCGGCATGGCGAAGCATGTGGCCGTGGCGTCCGAGGCGTCGGGCCTGCCGGTCATCGAGCCCTGCCAGGCCGCCGCCGCCGCGGCACAACTGGCCGTGATCGGCGCGCGCGTGCCGGCCATGTCGGCGTGAGCGCGGGCGACCTGCTCCGCACCTACTACGCCGCCTTCAACGCCGCCGACTGGGACGCGATGGTGGCGCTGCTCACCGAGGATGTGGCGCATGACGTGAACGAGGGCGGGCGCGAAACCGGCCGCGCCGCCTTCCGCGCCTTCCTGGGCCGCATGGCGCATCACTACGCCGAGCGGGTGGAGGATCTCGTGGTGATGGAGGGCACGGAGGGAACGCGCGCGGCCGCGGAGTTCACCATCCATGGCCGCTACCTCGCGACCGACCCCGGCCTGCCGGAGGCGCGTGGCCAGGGTTACGCGCTGCCGGTCGGCGCCTTCTTCGACATCCGCGGCGGGCGGATCGCCCGCGTCACGAATTTCTACAACCTGAAGGCGTGGATCGCGCAGGTGGCCTGACGCGCCGCCTCAGACCCATTCGGGTTCCGCCACCGCGTCCATGTCCTCGATGTTCACCACCACCTCCTCGGTGCCGCTGCGAACCAGGACGCAGTGCAGTTCCTCGGTGTCGGAGGCGTTGATCTCCTGGTGCGGCACATAGGGCGGCACCTGGAAGAAGTCGCCCGGGCCGGCCTTGGTGATGAACTCCAGCCGGTCGCCCCAGCGCATCAGCGCGTGGCCGTGCACGATGTAGATGATGCTCTCCAGCGCGCCGTGATGATGCGCCCCGGTCCGGGCGCCGGGGCGGATGAGGTTGGTGCCGGCCCAGAGATGGGTGGAACCGGTGCGGCTGCCGCTGATGGCCACCATGCGGCCCATGCCCTGGGTTTCCGGGGTGTCGCCGCTGCGTTCGGCCGAGAGGACCCGGCGGATGCCGTGGTTGCGCCAGTCATCCGCTTCGCGCTTGATCGAGCCGTCGGGCATTTTCACGCTCTCCTGAGGGTAATTTATCCTCCCTATGATACGCGAAATCTGCGTGGAGTCACGTGGGAAAATGCGTGAATTTCGCAGGACTGCTGCATATGAACAACGAAATGACATCGTGAAAAAGGCCCGACCCTGATCACCGCCGACGGAAGCATCGATCAGGGTCCAGGCCGTTGCCGGGTCGCATGATGGCCGCCTCCGGGCGCTCCACCCTTCGGCGATCGCGCTTTCGCCTGCTCGGGTCGCGCGCCAGGCTCGGGCGGGGCGAGCCTTGCCGCGCGCGGGGAGCAGGCGCTACAGCCCCAGCCTTCCCCAGGCCGCGCGCTCCTCCGCGAGGCGCATCGCCTCGCCCAGCAGTGCCGCCCCGCCGCCCAGCAGCGACAGGGGAAAGCGCCGGCGCCGGGGTCCGATCGGCCAGAGCCGCGCCTCTTCGCCATAGCGCCGCCTTGCCTCGCCCGCCGCATCGCCCAGCCCGTCGCAGAGGCCGAGCGCCAGCGCGCGTCGCCCCGCCCAGAAGCGGCCGGTGAACAATTCCGCCTCGGGCGCCTTGAATGTGCTGCCACGCCGGGCGCGCACCCAGTCCTTGAACTCGGTGTGCAGCTCGTCCAGCAGGGCCTCCAGCCGCGCCGTGTCCTCCGGGCGCTGGGGGCGGAAGGCGTCGTTCAGCGTCTTCTCGCTGCCGGCCGTGCGCAGGCGGCGCTCCACCCCCAGCCGCGCGATGGCCTCCTGGAAGCCGAAACCCGAGGAGACCACGCCGATCGAACCCAGGATGGAGGCCGGGTCCGCGATGATCTCATCGGCCGCGCAGGCGATCCAGTAGCCGCCCGAGGCCGCCGCATCCTCGCACACGGCGATGACGGGCTTCTTCTTCTGCTCCGACAACTGGCGGATGCGGTTGGCGATCAGCGCCGACTGCACCGGCGAACCGCCCGGCGAGTTGATGGCGAGGAAGACCGCCGGCGCCCGCTTCACCGCGAAGGCGCGCTCCAGCAGGGGCGCGACGCCCGCCAGGTTCATTCCGCCGAAGGGGCCGACGCGCGCCGCGATCAGCCCTTCCAGCCGGACCAGGGGGATGACGGGCGGGCGGGCGCGAAAGGGATTCCACATTGGGCCAACATGCGCCCCCGCTGAATTGGTGCAAGCGTCGCGCTATATGGGGCGTATGGAAAACACCCGTGACATCCTGCTGGCCACGCGGCGCATCGCGCTGGTCGGTGCCTCCGATAAGCCGCACCGTGCCTCCAACGAGGTCATGCACTTCCTGCTGGCGCGCGGCTATGACGTGACGCCGGTGAACCCCGCCCTGGCCGGCCAGGAAATCCATGGCAGGCGCGTGGTCGCCTCGCTGGCCGAGGCCGGGCCGCTCGACATGGTGGACATCTTCCGCCGCAGCGCCGAGGCGGGCGCCGTGATGGAGGAGGCGGTGGCGCTGGGCGCCCGCACCCTCTGGCTCCAACTGGGCGTGGTGGACGAGCCCGCCGCCGCCCGCGCCCGGGCCCGGGGCGTGGCCGTGGTGATGGACCGCTGCCCCGTCATCGAATGGCGGGTGCAAGGCCTGCCGGCTCGCCCGGAGATGGCGGAAAAATGACGCCTGCCTGAACTTCTTGAAATCCACCCGCGATTGTTCCACCTGCTGCCACGAGAGGGCGAACCCGTCGCTCTCATCCCCAAGGACGAGGACCTCATGACCGACGAAGAGCGCCGGATCATCACCGACTACGTGCTGCGCGTGGCCGGCGCGCAGCCTGCCCCCGCTGGCCAGCCCATGCCGGGCCGGATGCCCCAGACGGGGGCTGCGCCCGCCCAGCCGCTCCCCCCGGTGGAGCCCCAGGCCGATGCGCTGATCGCGGAGTTGTTCGCCAAGCACCCCGAGGCGCGTTTTCGCATCACCCAGACCGCCTTCGTGCAGGAGCACGCGCTGGTCGCGGCCCAGAACCGCATCCAGGAACTGGAATGGGAGCTGGAGAAGGCGCAGCGCGAGGGCCAGGCGGCGCAGAGCCGCGGCATCTTCGGCTTCGGTGGACAGAAGCCCGCGCCCATGCCGGCGCGCCCGCAGCCGCAATACCCGCAGGGCTATGATCCGCAGGCGCTGCAGGGCCGCCAGGGCCCGGGCTTCCTCGGCACCGCCATGATGACGGCGGCGGGCGTCGCCGGCGGCATGGTGCTCGGCAACATGCTGATGGGGATGATCGGCGGCGGCTCGGCCGCGGCCGCGACGCCCACCGAGGGCGGCGACTTCGCCCAGGAGGCCGTTCCCGCCTCTTCGCCCTGGACCGACCCCGGCACGGCGGCCGAGCAGCAGGGCTGGGGCACGCCCCAGCAGGACAAGCAGCAGGATGCCAGCGGCGGCTACGACGATGCCGGCGGCCAGGACGCCTACGGCGCCTATGATGATGGCGGCGACGCGGGCTTCGACGAGGACATCTGACCTCGCATCGCTGGAGGGGCGGTCGCCATTGCGGCCGCCCTTTGTCTTTCGGGGCCGCGGGTGGATAAGCGGCCCATGCGCATCCCCGACCTCGACCTCGACCTGCTGCGCGGCTTCGTGACCGTGGCCGAGCGCGGCGGCTTCACCGCGGCGGGCCAGGCGCTGGGCCTCACGCAATCGGCCATCAGTCTCAAGGTGAAGCGGCTGGAGGAGTTGCTCGGCCGGCCGGTCTTCCTGCGCGGCCCCAAGGGCGTGGCGCTGACGCCCGAGGGCGAATCCCTGCTCACCTATGCCCGCCGCATGCTGGCGCTGAACGAGGAGGCGGTGCGCCGCTTCGTCTCCCCGCCCGTGGCCGGCCGGCTGCGCCTGGGCGTCGCCGACCATTTCGTGCCCCGGCACCTCGCCCCGGCCCTGGCCCGCCTTTCGCGCACCTGGCCGGAGCTGCACGTGGAGGTGGAGGTGGGCCGCAGCCACGAACTCCGCGCCCGGCTGGCGCGCGAGGAGCTGGACCTCGTGCTGGGCAAGCGGCGCGATGGCGAGACGGAGGGCCGCGTCATCTTCACCGAGGCGGTGGTCTGGGTGGCCGCGCCCGCCTTCGAGGCCGCCCCCGGCCGCCCTTTGAAGCTGGCCATGCTGCCGCAGGGCTGCATGTTCCGCGACCGCGCGCTGACGGCGCTGGCGCGGGCCGGGATGGCGTCGGAGGTGGTCTACACATCCCCCAGCCTCATGGGCATCG
This sequence comes from Roseococcus sp., assembly GCA_051860645.1. GTDB lineage: Bacteria > Pseudomonadota > Alphaproteobacteria > Acetobacterales > Acetobacteraceae > Roseococcus. Next base: position 5,811 of record JBHYDO010000175.1, on the reverse strand, counting down.
CCGCGGCGGCCCAGGCGGGTTTCGCCGCCAGCGTGATGGGCCGCACCGGACTGCCCGAGGGGCTGGTGGAACTCGAGCACCTGCCGCCGCTCGGCACCGCCGAGATGTGCCTGTTCGGCGACGCCGCCGGGCAGTCGCCGGTGGTGGAGCCGCTGCTGGAATGGCTGCGCGGGGTGGGCTGAGGGCGCGCCGGCCGCGCGCTGCGCTGGACCATGATTGACCGCTCCGGCGATTCCGCCTTCGCGGATCACACCCTAAGGCTCCAGCGTCAGCGTCATGCCCCGCTTTCCGGCTTCCGCCTGGACGGCCGCCTGCAGCAGGCCGCGATCCTGTGGGCGCTCGCTGGCAAAGCGCCACAGCGCCGGCACCAGATGGTCCGGCAGGAGGGGCGCGACAAAGCCCCACAGATCCTCCTGGTCGCGGCGCGAAAGGGAAAAGGCGCGGCCACCCTCGACCGCGTCCTGGATGGCCTGCGCGCCCGGCAACTCGTCCACCAGCCATGATGCGGCCAGGAAGGCCCGCATCTGGTCGTGCCGGAATTCCTGCGTGCGCCCGACCTGCCGGAGGATGCGAACCCCCTCGCGCGACAGGGCCCTGATCACGGGGTCCGTCAGGACCCTGCGATCCTCGTCGGAAAGCTCACGCCGGCGGGCCACCATCATCGCCCAGGCCACCTGCTTCAGGGATTCCAGCCGCAACGGCTCGCCCGCTGCATCGGTCGCGCGGGCCAGCGCCGCGCGATAGAGCCCCATGCGGTCGGCCGGCAGGGGGGCCGCGGCGGGATCGTCCTGCACCAGTTCGGCGATCAGGCGTAGGTCGTAGCCGGAGGTGATCACGGCGCCGATCCCCGCCGCCTCGATCCGCGCATCCAGCATTTGCGCGCCGTGGCGCCCCAGCCAGAGTTCAAGCAGCCCGGTCCGCAGCTCCGCGACGTCCTGGGGCAGGCGCCAGCCGTTCCAGCCCTCCGGTGCCGCGGTCTGCGAGGTCACCAGCAGGCGCACCATCGGGAATTGCCGCGCGAAGGCGGCCAGCGAGGCGTCGCGGTCCACTTCGTTCATGCCGTCCAGCGCCACGGCGAAGCCGCCGCCGCGCAGCATGGCGCGCACCAGGCCCGGCTCGATCTCGCCGAGGCCGAACATCTCGAAGCGGCGCCGCACGCATTCGATCACCCAGGATTCCGGCCGGTTGGGTTCGGGGACGGCGATGTCGGCGTAGTGGCGCGCGGGCACCAGGATCAGCACGAAGCCCTGCCGCCGACCGGCGGCGGCGAGGCTGGGGGCGGCCGCGTCCGCGAAGTAGGCGCGCTCCCAGGCCGCGAAGACGCTGCTCTTGCCCATGCCGCTGCGGCCTTGCAGCCACAGGCGGGGCGCCGTGGCGAGCAAGGGCATCAGCGTCGAGGCGGGGAGGGCTGGGCCCGTGCCGTTCGTGACGGGCGGGTCGAGGTGGGCCGCATCCATGCGCACCGTCGCGCGCACGGCCTGGAACCATGGCTCGAGCACCCAGCGTTGGACGGCGGGCACGTGGCGCAGAAGGAAGAACGGCCATCCGAGCCAGCGCCCCCACGCCGGATCGGCAAGAAGGCGGAACGCGGCGGCGCTGCGGTGCGCGGCGAGGAGCAGGGTGGCGAAGGCGATGGCGTAGAGCGCCGCGCCCAGGGCCAGGAGCCACTCCCAGGCCAGCGCGGCGCGTTGCCAAAGCGTCGGCGCGGCCACTGTGAAGGCCAGGGGCTGCCCGAGCGTCATGGCGCCCTGCCGCAGCGCGAGCGTCCAGGCACCGGGTCGATCGAACCGGAACTCGCCGGCGAGCAGGGCATCCGTGGCGCCGGGCGAAGCCGTGCCGAGGAGTCGCGCGGGGACCCTCTCGATCTCCTGGCCTTCATGGGAGGCGACGAGCGTCAGGCCGAGCCCTGCCGCGACCGGCGCGCATTCGTGCCGCATGCCGACGGTGACGCGCAGGCGATCCGTGCTGGGGGTGCTCCGGTCGAGCGTGCCCGGCTCGACGGCCAGGACCGTGACGCTGTCCGGCGGGCGCGCGACCTGGCGGAACAGCCCACGGATCGCGGCGATCAGCACGGGGCCGTCCAGGTCCAGCAGGGCCGCGACGCGGCCGGTCTGCGCTTCGCGTGCGGCGCGGATGGAACCCGAGGCCGAATCGTACCGGAACAACCCTTGTTCCGCCCCGATGAGCAGGCCACCAGGCACCGCCTGCGACACCAGGACCGCGCCCGTGTTGGCCACTTCCATGGGGTGCACGGAGCCTTCGGCGAGGTCGTAGCGAAAGAGGCCCTGCACCGCCCAGAGAAGCACACTCCCCGGTGCTTCGAGCATGTGGAACACCAGACCCGTCGGCTCCTGGGCGGGCGGCAGCCGCGTGGCGCCCGAAACTGGATTGTAGTGGAACAGGCCGCCCCGCGCGGCGATGAGCACGCCACCCGGGACCCCGCGCATGGCCAGGACGCCGCCCATCGCGGGATCGCCGACGGAACGGACCGAACCCGACGACACTTCGTAGAGAAAGAGGCCTTCGTCCGCGCCGATGAGGACATCGTTCGGCACCTGGCGCATCTCTCTGACGCCCCCGGTCCTCGGCCCTCCCGCGGGCCCCAGGCTCGCCGTGGCGAAATCGTAGCGGAACAGCCCGTCCGTTCCCCCGATGAGCCGGCCACCCGGCAGGTCAAGGGTCGCGGTGATCTCGCCGGTCGAGGCCACTCCCGACGGCTGGAATGTCCCTGAGGCGGCGTCGTAAAGGAACCATTCTGTGTTCGCATTGATCAGCACGCCGCCCGGCACCCGGTGCAGGCCCCCACGCGCATCGGCGGCGAACTGGCCTGCCGGGCGGATGGACCCCTTCGCGGCATCATACCTGAACCAGCCCCGGTCGGCCCGGATCAGCGCGCCGTCTGGCAGCAGGGCCATGTTCAGGACGCTGCCCGTTTGCGCCGTATCCACCGGTCGCAAGGCAGCCGAGACAGCGTCGAAGTGGAACAGGCCGTTCTGCCCGCCGATCAGCGCGCCGCGTGGCGTTTCCACCATCGCATACACCGCGCCTGTCGCGACCTCACCAAACGCCCGCAGAGTGTTTGAAGCCGCATCGTAGCGGAAAAGCCCGTGCTGCGTGCGGACCAGCGCGCCACCTCCGACCTCGCGCAACTCGAAGGCAGCGCTCTTGAATGCGCCATCGACGGGCAAGGCGCATGCGAGGACGGGCATCGCCGCCGCAGGGGTTGGGGCCTGGACCGCACCGAACAGACCGATGCCCAGCCCCATGGCGGCCACAGTGCGACAGGTTCGAGCCAACGCACGCTCCCCGCAGCTTGCCTCAAGTTGCCGACGCTACAGCAATGCCCAACCGGATGGAATCATCCGAAAGAACGTTGCTCCGGCGCAGGCGGCGGGGTTTAGGCGGCGGATTTGCGAAGCTCAGCCCGCTCGCCGCTCCAGCAGCTCGATCGAGATGTTCTCGGGGCCCTTGATGAAGCAGATGTGGATGCCCGGGCGCGCCTCGTTGGGCTCCATGGTGAACACGACGCCCTTGGCCTTGAGTTCCGCCACCACGGAATCCAGCCCCTTCACCGCGAAGCCGAAATGGTCGATGCCGCGGTTCAGCCCGTCGGGGGCGGCGAGGTCGGAGGCATCGGCCTGGGTGATCAGGATGGTCGCACCCCCCAGCTTCACATCCACCCGCGGCTTGCCCGTGGTGATGCGGTTGGTGATCTCGCCGCCGAGCATCGCCACGAACCATTGCGCGGCGCCCTCGTGGTCGGGCGTGCGGAGGTGGATGTGGTCATAGGTCAGGTTCATGGGGTGTCCTTTCAGGAAAACCGGAAGCGGCCATTGCTGACCACGACGACGTCGCGCTCCACCACGCGGGCGCGGAAGGCCGCACCGCCGTCCTCGCGCCAGATCTCGGTGCGGATGGTCTCGCCCGGATAGACGGGCGAGGAGAAGCGCAGGTCCATCCGCCCGAAGCGCGCCACGTCATAGCCGCACATCGCGCGCAGCAGCGCGTGGCAGACCACGCCGAAGGTGCAGAGCCCGTGCAGGATGGGGCGCGGGAAGCCGGCCTTCGTGGCGACGTCCGGGTCGATGTGCAGCGGGTTGAAGTCGCCGTTCAGGCGGTAGTAGGCCGCCTGCTCGGGGCGGGTGGGCAGGTCGCAGGTGATCTCGGGCGGGCCGGCGGGCTCGGGGTGCGGCGGTTTCACCGGGCCCGATTTGCCGCCGAATCCGCCATCGCCGCGGGCAAAGGTGGTGCTTTCCAGGGTCGCGATCTTCTCGCCCGTGGCGGCGTCCAGCACCACGCGGTCGGAGTAGATCAAGGCACCCTTGCCGGGGCCGCGGTCCATGATGCCGGTGACGCTGGAACGGCCGATGATCTCGCCCGAGGCCGGCACCGGCCGGTGCAGGATGAGCGACTGCTCGCCATGCACGACGCGCACCCAGTCCACGCCCGTGTCCGGCGCCTTCAGCCAGAAGCCCGGATAGCCCAGCACCACCGGCATGGAGGGCAGGGCGGTCATCTGCGGCTCGTAGGTGAAGGGAAGCTGGGCCTTGTCCATCGGGTCCTGGCCCAGGCCCACGCTGAGGTTGTAGAGCGCCACATCCTGCCAGCGGAGGGTCTGGCGGATTTCGGGGATGGGGTAGGCCAGCAGGTGCGCCTCGTCGATCATGGCGTGATCTCCAGCACGGCGTCGGCGGCATAGGCGCCCTCGCCCTCGGGCAGCACGAGCAGCGGGTTGATGTCCACGCCCGCGAGGCGCGGCCCGGCGGCAGCCGCGAAGGCGGAGAGGTTGGCGAGTGCGGTGGCCAGGGCCGCCAGGTCGGCCTTGGGCCGCCCGCGCGCGCCGTCCAGCAGCGGAAAGCCTTTCAGCGAGCGGATCATCTCCTCGGCTTCCGCCACGCCGAAGGGGCAGCGGCGGAAGGCCACATCCTTCAGCACCTCGATGAAGATGCCGCCAAGCCCCACCATGGCCACGGGGCCGAAGACGGGGTCGCGCAGGATGCCGAGTGCCATTTCGGTGGCCCCGCGAATTTGCTTCGCCACCAGCACGCCCTCGATATGCGCGGTGGGCGCGCGGTCACCGGCGCGGCGCAGCAGCGTGGAGAATCCCTCGCGCACCGCGTCCAGGCTGTTCACGTCCAGCAGCACGCCGCCGATCTCGCTCTTGTGCAGGATGTCGGGCGAGAGGATCTTCATCACCACCGGGAAGCCGAAGGCGCGCGCGGCGGCGATGGCCTCGTCCACATCGGCGCAGGCGCGCTCGGGCACGGCGGGGATGCCCGCGGCGGCGAGGATGCGCTTGCCCTCGGCCTCGCTGGGCGTGCTGGCGGGCAGCGTCACGGCGGGTGCGGGCGGCGGCGCGCTGGCCACGCGGGCGAAGGCCTCGCCGAAGCGGCCCATGGCGTGCAGGGCCACCACGGCGCGCGTCGGGTCCTCATAGATCAGGAAGCCGTCCTCTTCGTATTCGCGCACCATTTCGTCGCGCGCCACGATGCACAGCGCCCAGAGGCGGTCGGGGTGGTCCTTCATCACCGCCTTCATCTGCGCGCGCACGCGGGGCGCATTGGTGGTGGAACCGCCCACCTGGGTGAAGAAGCCGAGGCAGGAGGTGTAGCCGCCCTCCTCCACCATGGAGCGCGTGAATTCGCCGATGAGCTCGATCTGGTTGAATGCCTGGGCGGTGCAGTCCACCGGGTTGCGCGGCGCGCAGAAGGGCACGAAGCCGCGCAGCTTGGCCTGGGCGTGGTCGGGCATTGCGGGCATGGGGAAATCGAGGCTTTCCGCCACGTCCGAGATGAGCACGCCCGCACCGCC
>JBHYDO010000174.1:0-10151 GCA_051860645.1 Roseococcus sp. | reverse complement strand
GGCGCAGGGCTCGATGATGGAGATCGTGCCTGCCTTCCTCACCGCACTCGGCGGCGTGTGGCTGCTCGCCTGCGCGACCGAGGGGTGGATGCAGAACGGGCCGCTGAACCCGCTGCTGCGCTTCGCCTCGGGCAGCGCCGGCGTCATGATGATGATCCCGGAGGCGGCGACGGACCTCGCCGGGCTGGCCATCGGCGTGGCGCTGTTCCTCTGGCAGCGCCGCGCCTGGCCGGTGGAGGGCATGGCGCCGCTGCCCGTGCCCGTCGAACGCCGGATCTGATCTTGCCTGCCCGGGCATGGGCCGGGCAGAAAACCCTTGATCCCCCCCTGCTCTCGCAACACCATGCGGCCGGGCGGCGCCTTGCCGCCCGATGGAGGGAGGCGATGCTTCGCCGCCCCCCGATGTTCAACGAAGGCTGTCGGGCAATGACCCGGCCGGCCGCACCATGCGGCGCGGCCCATGCAGCCATCAGGGAGAGAGACGAATGACCGAACTCGGCCGGAGAACCCTTGGCCTCGGCGCGGCGGCCGCCGCCCTGGGCGCCACCACCGCCCGCGCCCAGAACGCGCGCTCCTACGTGCTGACCACCGCGACCATCGGCGGCACCTACTACCCGGTGGGCGTGGCGCTCGCCACGCTGATCAAGGTGCGCCTCCAGGCGCGGCTTGGCCTGGACATGAGCGCCATCAGCTCCGCCGGCTCCACCGAGAACGTCCGCCTCATGCGCGAGAACCAGGCGCAGTTCGCCATCTTGCAGGGCCTGGTCGCGCAGTTCGCGGCCGACGGCGCCGGCCCCTTCGCCAGCTCCGGCGTGCAGCGCAACATCCGCGGCGTGCTGCCGCTGTGGTACAATTTCGAGCAGTTCGTGGTGGACCGCGCGCTCGCCACCACCGGGCGCATCATGGACATGAAGAACCTGGAGGGGGGCAAGCGCTTCTCGATGGGCGCGCGCGGCTCGGGCCTCGAGACCATGCACCTGTGGGTCTTCCCGAACCTCGGCGTGGACCACACCAAGATGGACCTCGTTTACCAGGGCTATGGGCCGAGTGCGGAGAGCCTCATCAACGGCACGATCCAGGGCACGAACTTCGAGGCGGGCCTGCCCACCGGCGCCGTAACCCAGGCCTTCGCCCGCGCGGGCGACCGGCTGCGCTTCCTGCAATGGAGCGACGAGGACATCCGCCGCGGCAATGGCCGCGCCTCGCTTCTGGTGAAGGGCCTGATCCCCGCGGGCACCTATCCGACCCAGACCGCGGAATGGACGACGGCCAAGCTGCCCAACTACCTGGCCTGCAACGCGGCCGTGCCGGAGGAGGATGTGTACCTCGTCACCAAGACCATCTTCGAGAACCTGCCCTTCCTCAACAACATCCATGCCGCGACGCGCGAGATCAACCTGCAGGAATCGCTGGGGGGCTACCCCTTCCCGCTGCACCCCGGCGCCATCCGCTACTACCGCGAGGCGGGGCTGACCGTGCCGGCGAACCTCGTGCCGGCCTGAACGGGGCCAGCCCGGCGGGCGCCGGGCTGATCCGGCGCTGGCCGTGGGGCGGGGATGGCGTTATTCCACCGCCCCATGGACCAGCAGCCCGAGACCACGACCCGCGCCGGCCTCGCCCAGGACGCGGTGGCGCGCGACGCCGCCGCGCAATCGGCCCGCCGGCGCACCTTCGCCATCATCGCCCACCCCGATGCGGGCAAGACGACACTCACCGAGAAACTGTTGCTGAAGGGCGGCGCCATCCAGCTTGCGGGTGCGGTGCGCGCCAAGGGCAATGCGCGGCGCACGCGGTCGGACTGGATGAAGATCGAGCAGGACCGCGGCATCTCGGTCGCAACCTCCGTCATGACCTTCGAGCGCGACAACCTCGTCTTCAACCTGCTCGACACGCCCGGCCACGAGGATTTCTCCGAGGACACCTACCGCACGCTGACCGCCGTGGACGCCGCCGTCATGGTGCTGGACGGCGCCAAGGGCATCGAGGCGCAGACGCTGAAGCTGTTCGAGGTGTGCCGCCTGCGCGACATCCCCATCGTCACCTTCATCAACAAGATGGACCGCGAGGGGCGCGAGCCCATGGACCTGCTCGACGAGATCGAGAAGACCCTGGCGCTCGACGTGACGCCCGCCGCCTGGCCCATCGGCCAGGGGCGCGACCTGCTGGGCGTCTATGACATCGTGAACCCCGCCCTGCGCCTGCTGGGCGAGGAGGGCGACGAGGTCATCCCCGTCTCGGGCCTCGACGACCCCATCCTGGACGCCCGCATCCCCGCCCCCCTGCTGGCGGAACTGCGCGAACAGGTTGGCCTGGTCACCATGGGCTATCCCGAATTCGACATGGAGGCCTTCCTTCAGGGCACCCTGACCCCCGTCTTCTTCGGCAGCGCGCTGCGCGATTTCGGCGTGGGGCAGCTGCTGGACGGCCTCGGCCGCATGGCCCCCCCGCCGCGCGCCCGCGCCGCCGATGCGCGCGAGGTGGAGCCGGGCGAGGGCCGCCTCTCCGGCTTCGTCTTCAAGGTCCAGGCCAACATGGACCCCAACCACCGCGACCGCGTGGCCTTCCTGCGCATCTGCTCCGGCCGGCTGGAGAAGGGCATGCGCCTGACCCAGACCCGCACCGGCAAGCAGGTGCCCGTCAACGCGCCCCTGTTCTTCTTCGCCAAGGACCGCCAGGTGGCCGAGGAGGCCTGGCCGGGCGACGTGGTGGGCATCGCAAACCACGGCACCCTACGCATCGGCGACACGCTGACCGAGGGCGAGCCGCTGAACTTCCGCGGCGTGCCGTCCTTCGCGCCCGAGCATCTGCGCCGCGCCCGCCTCGAAGACCCGATGCTGGCCAAGAAGCTCAAGAAGGCGCTGGAACAGCTGGCCGACGAGGGCGTGGTGCAGCTCTTCCGCCCGCTGGACGGCTCGCCGCCCGTGGTGGGCGTGGTGGGGCTGCTGCAGCTCGACGTGCTGGCCAGCCGCATCAAGGTGGAATACGGCGTGCCGGTCAGCTTCGAGGCCACCCACTGGGACCAGCTGCGCTGGTTCGCCTCCGCCGACCGCGAGGCGGTGGAACGCTTCACCCGCCAGCACAAGGCCGACCTCGCCGAGGATCATGACGGCGAGATGGTGGCCTTCTTCACCTCCGACTGGCGCCGCCGCCGCGCCGAGGAGGAATACCCCGCGCTCACCTTCCACGCGGTGCGTGAGCAGCACGGGCTGGCCGACCGGCCCGGCTGAGGCAGCCTGCGCTCACCCCGGCGTCGGCCCCCACTCACCCACCCGGCGGGCTCGTCCGGCAACGGCGGACAGAGGCGAAGACGGCCTCCAGTTCAGGGTCAGCGTAGGCATAGCCGACGCCGGCCGCGTGCCCATCGAGGTCGACGACGCCGGCTTGGGCGGCGGAGGCGTGCTGCTGGGTCGCGAGGATCTCGACCAGCGGCCCATGTCCCTGCCCGTCCTGCCAAAGCTGGCGCCATACGCCGACCGATCCGCCGCGCACCTGCTCAGGCCGGAACTGGGTTTGCAGCGGTGCCCCCATGTCCGCGCTGGCATGGCGGAACACATCGGCCACGGTGAATGCAGGATTGAGTTCCTGGAAGGCCTCGACCCGCGCCAAACGGGGCCCTCGCTGCGGATCATTCAGGAAGCTTACCCGCACATGGGGGCAGACGAAGCGAGCGCCGCGCGGCAGGCAGTCATCCCCGGCAGGTACGGCCAGCAGCAGACGTGTCAGGCCATCGGGAGGCAGGTCCGCCTCGGTCTCGATGGAGAAACCATGGCTGCGCAACAGATCGACGACCTGGGCGCGGGACATGGACAGGTCGATGCCGCGCGCGGCCGAGATCAGGTTGAACTGGCGCACACCGCCTCGCGCGGCTTCCTGCGTGGCGACGGGCGTTGGCACCGCTGGCCCTGCCACCAACGCGGCCGCCAGGAAGAACGGCACAAAACCCAGCCCAAGAAACGCCACCAGCCGCATTTTCGGTCCACTCCTGTGCGCCGGCGACCATCGTACCAGAAGGTTTAGGAACCTTGAATTGATATGCCTCAACCAGGGCAGCCCGCGCGGCCACGCGCCGGACATTGGCGCGCGCACGGTTCTGTGGGAGGCATGCGGAAAGGCCGCCCGCCCTCCCGCGCGGCCATCAGCAGGAGGACGCCGCCATGGCCGAACAACATTCCCCCACCGCGCTGGTCGTCAGCGCCCACTCCGCGGATTTCGTCTGGCGCGCCGGTGGCGCCATCGCGCTGCACGCGGGCCAGGGCTGGCAGGTGACGGTGGTCTGCCTCTCCTACGGCGAGCGGGGCGAATCGGCCAAGCTGTGGCGCCAGCCCGGTATGACGCTGGAGCGCGTGAAGGCCTCCCGCGAGGAGGAAGCGCGCAACGCCGCCCGCCTGCTCGGCGTGCATGACGTGCAGTTCTGGGACCTGGGCGACTACCCCATCGACCTGAACGAGGCCGCCTTCTACCGCCTGGTGGACCTCTACCGCGCCCTCCACCCGCGCTTCGTGCTGACCCACAGCAAGGCGGACATCTACAACCACGACCACCCCGCCGTGACCGACTTCGCCCAGCACGCCCGCATCACCGCCCAGGCGCATGGCCACAATCCGGGCCAGAAGGTGCTGGGCGCGCCGCCCGTCTTCCTGTTCGAGCCCCACCAGCCCGAGCAATGCGACTGGAAGCCCGACGTGCTGCTCGACATTTCGGCGGTGTGGACGCAGAAGCGCGCCGCCATCGAGTGCATGGCCGGGCAGGAGCATCTCTGGGAATACTACACCCGCGTGGCGCTGCAGCGCGGCGCCCAGGCGGCGCGGAACAGCGACAAGTCCATCATCCATGGCGAGGGCTACCAGTCGGTCTTCCCCCACGTGCTGGAGCGCCTGGGGTGAGGGCGCCGCTGCATCTCGCAATCGGCCGGACGCCGCGCACCGAGGCGCTGTTCGCGGGAGACCCAGGCCTGGTCCTGGCCGCCATTCCGAACATCAACCGCGCCTTCGCGCCGATGGTGCGGGAGGGGCGCTTCGAGGCGAGCGAACTGGCCATCGCCACCTTCCTGATGGCCAAGGCGGCCGGCGCGCCCCTGGTGTTGCTCCCGGTCATCCTCGCCGCCCGCCATCCCGAAGGCTCCATGCTGGTGCGCCGCGACGGCCCGGTTCGCGCGCCCGCGGACCTGCGCGGGCGGCGGGTGGGCGTGCGCGCCTATAGCCAGACCACCGGGCTTTGGCTGCGCGGCATCCTGGCCGAGGCGCACGCCCTGCCGCCCGAGGCCATGCGCTGGGTCACCTTCGAAGACGCGCACGTGGCAGGGTATCGCGATCCGCCCTGGGCCGAGCGCGCGCCGCCCGGGTCCGACATGCTGGCGATGCTGCTGGCCGGTGACCTGGACGCGGCGATCTTCGGCAATGAAGGCGCCGATTCCGACGCCCTAACGCCCGTCTTCGCCGATGCGACCGCGGCGGGCGCGGAGTTTCGCGCTGCCCACGGCTTCACGCCGATCAACCACCTGTTGGTGGCGCGGGCCGATGTGGCTGAGGCCCGGCCCGACGTGCTGTCCGCCCTGCTGGCCAAGCTGCGGGATTCGGGCATCGCGCCGCAGCGGCGGGCCGCACTCAGCCCAGCCCTGGCCGCGGCAGCGCGGCTCTGCCACGCCCAGGGCCTGACGCCGCGCACCCTCACCCTGCATGAGATCTGGGCCGGGACGCCCGACCGGTTCCGCTGAAACTCGGCAACGCGCGGCGCAATTGCGCGTTCACCCCGTCCGGCTTGCCCCGGTCTGCGGCAGGAGAAGCGTGCGGGGAGCGTCCAGAGAGGGTAATCTGTTCAGGATGATGCCGAGACGACATCAGGGGTTCAGGCTCCGCCGGGCGGCGTTGGTGCTGCTGGGCATGATGCTCGTGGCCGGGTCGCCGCCAGGGCTCGGACCGGCCGCGCAACAGGCGCCCGCCCCGTCGCCGGACGCGCAGGTCCCCGGCGGATTGCCCTACCGCGCGACCGTGGTTCCCACCGGGGTAAGCGAGCTCGACACATTGCTGGAGGCGGCCTCGCCCCTGATCCGGCTCCAGGAACGCGCGCCGACCGACGCCATGGGCCTGGCCGCGCGCATCGCCGCCGAGCCGGACCGGCTACGCCCGGCCTTCGAATCCGAGGGGTTCTGGGCCGGTGCCGCCCGCGTGGCGCTGGCCGGCAGCCCGCCCGGCGCGCCGCCCCCCACCGCGGCGGAGCTGGCCGCCGCACCCACGCCCATCCAGCTCGAAATCCGCCCCGAACCCGGCCCGCGCTACACGCTGCGCCGCATCAGCACCGAGGGTGCCTCGCCCATCCCGCTGGAGGCCGGCCAGCCTGCCCGCGCCGAGGCGGTGCTGCAGGCCGAGGCCGCGGCGCTCGCCGCCTGGCGCGCCGAGGGCCGGCCGCTCGCGCAAGTCGAGCGCCGCGTGACGGTGGACCATGCCGCGCGCGCGATGGACGTCACCTTCGACGCGGCACCTGGCCCCCGCGCCCGCTTCGCCGATCCCACCATCGAGGGCACCGTGGCGGTGGACCCGGCGGTGGCGCAGCGCATCGCAGCCCTCCGCCTCGCCGCCTGGCACTTCAGCCCGGCGCTGGTGGCGCAGGCGCGGGCGGACCTGCTGGCGCTCGGGCCGTTCGGATCGGTGCGGGCCGAGCAGGCTGCCGCGCTCGACGCCGAGGGCAGGCTGCCGGTGCGCTTCCATGTCACCGAGCGGCCCTTCCGCGCCATCACCGCCACCGCCGCCTATGAGACCAATTTCGGCGCGGCCGTCAGCCTGGCCTGGGAGCATCGCAACCTGTTCGGAGGCGCAGAGCGGCTGCGCGTCGAGGCCGAGGTCAGCCGGCTCGGCGAGAGCTTCGACCGTACCAATGCGCGGCTCAGCGCCAGCTACCGCCAGCCCTTCCCGCTCGGCTATCCCGGCACGATGATCGTCAACACGGCCATCCTGCGCGAGCGGCTGGACAGCTTCGACCGCGACGCCATCACGGCCTCCGTCCTCTATGAGCAGCGCTTCGGCCGCCACTGGACCCTGGGCGCCGGGCCCACCGCCGAAATCGGCCGGACCGGGCTGCCGGGGGAATCCCTGCGGCCCAGCAACCTCGTGGGGTTCGCCACCCAAGCGCGCTTCGACAACACTGACAGCCGGCTGGACCCCACGCGCGGCTACCGGCTGCGGATGGATATGACCCCCAGCTATTCCCTCAGCCGCTCCCAGGCCTATGTGCCGTTGCGCGCCACGGGCAGCACCTATTTCAACCTGCGGGGAGAGGGCCGCACCGTGCTGGCCCTGCGTGGATCCCTCGGCTCCCTGCTCAACGCCCAGGCCGAGGACGTGCCGGTGGCGCAGCGCTTCTTCGCGGGCGGCGGCGGCTCCGTGCGCGGCTACGGCTTCCAGTCCATCGGCCCCCGCGACACGCGCGGTCGCCCGCTTGGCGGTGCCAGCGTGATCGAGGGCTCCGTCGAGTTGCGGCAGCGCTTCGGCCAGAACCTGGGCGGCGTGGCCTTCCTGGATGCCGGCGGCGTGGGCCTGGAGCCCTTCACCCCCACGGATGAACTGCGCGTCGGCGCCGGGGTGGGCGTGCGCTACTACACGGCATTTGGCCCGGTGCGCGCCGATGTGGCGGTGCCGCTGGTACGCCAGCAGGGTGGCAACAACTTCGGCCTTTACATCGGCATCGGCCACGCCTTCTGATGCGCGCGCTGCGGCTCCTTGCGTGGCTGCTGGCCACGCTCGTGCTCGTGTCGGTCCTGGCCGTCGGGTTCCTGCTGGCCACGCCAATTGGCAACCGCCAGGTGGCGCGGGTGGCGGAATGGGCGGTGCCCGGCCTCAAGCTGGAAGGGGTGACGGGGCCGCTGCCCGGGCGGCTTTCCCTCGACCGGGCCACCCTGGCCGACGAGGCGGGCGTGTGGCTCACAATCGAGGAGGCCACGCTGCGCCTCGAATGGACCGCGCTGTTCGATCGCGAGGTGCACGTCACCCGCTTGGAAGCGTCACGCATCCATCTGGCGCGGCTGCCCAGCGGCGACCCCGCGCCAGCAGGGGACGACACGGGCATCACCCTGCCCTCTCTGCCCCAGCTGCCCGTCTCGCTGCGGCTGGACGGGCTGGAGGTGCGGCGCATCGAGCTCGGCCCCGGCATGCCCGGCGGGCCGGCGGCGCTGTCCGCCCAGGGTTCAGCGCGGCTCACGGGGCGGGATGCCACGGTGCAGCTTGCGGTGCGCCGCCTCGACCGCCCCGGCGCGGCCGACCTCACCGCCGAACTCGCGGGCGACCGGCTGACCGCCCGGCTGGAGGCGCGCGAGCCCCCGGGCGGGGTGGTGGCGGGGCTGACCGGCCAGCCCGAAGCGCCCTTCGCGGCGGTGCTGGCGCTGGACGCCCAGGCCTGGAGTGTGAATGCCAGTCTCGGCACGACAGCGGTGCAGGGTGCGGGGGAGCTGACGCTGGCCGAGGGCGCGGTCTCGGCCTCGGGCCGGCTCGATATCCGCCCCGGCCCCTTCCTGCCCGACGCCTATGTTCCGCTGGCTGGCACGGTCGCGGTGGATTTTGCCCTGCGCTATGGCGCGGAGGGCGCGCTCGCGCTGGACCGGGTCGTCATCACCGCCCCGGCCGGGCGGCTGGAAGGCCGCGCGACACTGGCCGCCGGCGGAGCGCTGGCCGGCGAGGCGCGGCTTGATCCTGGCGCAGCCGACCTGTTCGCGCCCTTCCTGCCCGAGGGCATCGCCTGGGGCGAGGCCCAGCTTCGCGCCAGCTTCGGTGGCTCCCTGTCCAACCCCAGCGCCACGCTGGAGGCCCGCGTCACCAACCCGCGCACCAACACGCCGGCCGACCCGCTGCTGGGCGAGGTGGTGACCGTCGAGGCAAGCTACGCCGAGGGCGGGCGCGCGGCCACGCTGCATCTGCGCGGCGCGCGGGTCGAGGCGCGGGTGCAGGGCGCGGCCCCGACCGGGCCCTCGGCGCCGCTGGCGCTGGACATCACCGCCAGCGTCACCGATCCGCCGGAGGCGCAGGGGACGGTGACCCTGGAAGGCCGCGTGACTGGCACGCTCGCCGCGCCCGAAGTGGACGCCGTGCTGGCAACGGAGCGCCTGGTCCATGCCGGCCGCGTGGCGGGGCCGCTGCGCCTCGCGGTGCAGGCCAGCCTCACGCGCGTCGTGCTCGACACCGAGGGGACGCTGGACCAGCAGCCCCTGACGCTGCGCGCCCACGTCAACCAGGACGCGGCGGGCCGTGTGGTCATCCGCGAACTGGACGGTGCCTGGGCCGGCATCACGCTGCGCGGCGGCGGCAGCCTGGCACTCGCGGGCGCGCCGCAGCAGGGCGCGTTCAACCTGGCCATCCCGGACCTCTCGGTGCTCACCCGCTTCATCGGCCAGCCCGTGACGGGCGCGCTGACGGTCGAGGCGAGCGCCGAACCCGTCCCGGGCGCTTCCGGCCCCGCCGCCCAGGGCTTCGCGCTGCGCCTCATCAGCCCGGGCTTCGCCGTGGCGGGGCAGAACGGGCGGCTGGACCTCAGCCTCTCCGGCACCCTGGCACAGGCGCGTTTGGTGCTGGAGGCGCGCAACGCCCAGGCCAGCGTGGAGGCCACCGCCCGCATCACCACCGGCGAAGTCACCGAGGCCGTGTTCTCCCGGCTGAACCTTGTCGCTGGCGAGGACGCCGCCCGGCTGCAGGGCGAGGCGCGCGTCGCCCGCGCCGAGAACGGCGACGTGACCCTGGCCCCTTCCCGCTTCAACTCGGCACGGGGCGGGCGGCTGGTGGTGCAGGGCCAGACGCGCGACGAGGCGCTGACCGGCCGCGCCGAGTTGCAGGCGGTGCCGCTGGCGCCGTTCTCGGCCGGGGCGGTGATGGGCACCGCCTCGGGGCAGGTGAACCTCGCCGGCAGCCTTGCCGCGCCCGAGGCGCGCTTCAACCTGCGCGTCGATGGGCTGCGCGCCGCCGCGCTGGAGGGCCTGCCGGCCGCGCGCCTCACCGCCACCGGCACCGCGACGCCGGCGGCAGCGCAGATCGAGGCCCAGGTCAATGCCGGCCCTGGGATTGCGCTGACCATCAATGCCAGCCAGCCGCGTGGCCTTGGCGCGGCGGCCGCCACCGAGGCGCGGCTGCGCGGCCGGCTCGACCTCGGCGCCATCACCCGGCCGCTGCTGGCTG
>JBHYDO010000173.1:0-10276 GCA_051860645.1 Roseococcus sp. | reverse complement strand
ATGGCATCGCGCGGTTTTCCTTGCCATGATCTTTTCACCGGTCCATTCCTGTCCGCCCATTGTGCATTGCAACATGACCCCCATCCCGCCGACCGCCCCTCCCGAGACGATCCACTGGTCCCCGCCCCGCGCGGCGGTGCCCGAAGGGTATCCGCGCCCGCCCCTCGGCACGGCGCTGTGGCGGGGTGCGAACAACCGCTGCCCGGTTTGCGGCGAAGGCAAGGTCTTCACGGGCTACCTGCGGGTGGCCGAGGAATGCACCCATTGCCACGCGCCGCTCGGCCAGCTGCGGGCCGATGACGCACCGCCCTACTTCACCATCTTCCTCGTCGGCCACCTGCTGCTGCCGCCCATCCTCTTCGTCGAGCGGCATTGGGGCTGGCCCATCTGGGTGCACATGGTGGTGTGGCTGCCGCTGATCACCATCGCCACCACCTTGCTGCTCAGGCCGGTGAAGGGCGCCACGGTGGGGCTGATGCTGCGCCTGGGCATCACCGGCAACGACCAGCGCCACCCGGACGACACCGCCAAGCCCCGCCTGGCCGAAGACCCCAGGACCTGAAGGGTGCCCGACCGATACCTGGTGCGGATCGAGCTGCCCGACGCCCCCCCGCCCCCCTCCGCCTATGCCGAGGCGGACCGGCGCCAGGCCATCGAGGACCTGCTGCGCGGGAACCGCTTCGACCCTGCCGGCATGGGCGAGGGTCCCTTCGCCCTCTACCTCATGGTGCGCGAGGGGCGCCTGGTGCTGGATGTGCGCCGCGCCGATGACGTGGCGCTGCGCGCCATCATCCTCTCGCTCGGCCCCTTCCGGCGGTTGATCAAGGACTACCTGATGCTTGTCGAGAACCATGAGGAGGCGGTGACCCACGGCGCCATGGAGGCGCGGGTGCAGGCCATCGACATGGGCCGCCGGGGTTTGCACAACGAGGCGGCGGAACTGCTGATGTCACGCCTCGAGGGGCGCATCGCGGTGGATTTCGAAACGGCGCGGCGGCTGTTCACCCTGATCGCGGCATTGCACCAACGGGTGTGAGGGGCCCATCCCCGCCGGCGCCTCGCCTCACCGGCCGCGCGGCGCGCCGGTGCGCGGATCGAGGCGGATGGTGCGCTTGCCGCCTTCGCGGGTGACGTACTCGATCTCCCAGTACCCATCATCATCCCACTCCATCTCGTGCAGCGAGGCGAAGTCGGGCCGCTGCTCCACCTGGCGCAGCACCTCCGAGGCGGCGAGGCTGCCGGCCGGCGGCCGGTCCCGGTCGGCCAGGGCCGGGCCGGCGAGCAGCAGGCCGGCGCCGAGGGCGGCGGCCAGAATGTGACGGTTCATGCGGGTTCCTTCAGCGGGCTTGGCCCTTCCCCAAAAGACGCTAGGAAGGGGCCGGTTTCTCCGCCAATCGAAGTGGTATCGGAAGGTTGCACTGTGAAGATCAACGGCGTCCCCTATCGCTCGGTCTGGCTCGACGCCGATGGCTGGAGCGTGCGCATCTTCGACCAGACCAGGCTGCCCTGGGCGGTGGAGCAGCTGCGCCTCACCACCTGGCAGGAGGCGGCGCACGCCATCCGCTCCATGCAGGTGCGCGGCGCGCCGCTTATCGGGGCCGTCGCCGCCTATGGCGTGGCGCTGGCCATGCGCGACGACCCCGCCTCGCTCGACGCCGTGCTGGACGCGCTGGCCGAGACGCGCCCCACCGCCATCAACCTGCGCTGGGCGCTCGACCGCCAGCGGGCCGGGCTGCACAACCTGCCGCACGAGGCGCGCGCCGCCGCCGCCTATGCCGAGGCCGCCGCCATCGCCGATGACGACGCCGAGACCTGCCGCCGCATCGGCGAGAACGGCCTGCCGCTGCTCCAGGACATCGCGGCCCGCAAGGGCCGGGTGAACGTGCTGACGCATTGCAATGCCGGCTGGCTCGCCACCGTGGACTGGGGCACCGCGCTCGCGCCCATCTACATGGCGCATGATGCGGGGCTGGACGTGCATGTCTGGGTGGACGAGACGCGGCCGCGCAACCAGGGTGCGGCGCTCACCGCCTTCGAACTCGGCGCCCACGGGGTGCGCCACACCGTCATCGCGGACAATGCCGGCGGCCACTACATGCAGCATGGCGAGGTGGACATCGTCATCGTCGGCACCGACCGCGTGACGCGCACGGGCGATGTCGCCAACAAGATCGGCACCTACCTCAAGGCGCTGGCGGCGCGCGACAATGGCGTGCCCTTCTGGGTGGCGCTGCCGCATTCCACGCTGGACATGCGGGTGCGCGACGGCGTGGCCGAAATCCCCATCGAGGAGCGCAGCGGCGCCGAGGTGACGGACCTCACGGGCCGCACCGCGGATGGCCGCATCGAGACCATCCGCGTGGTGGCCGAGGGCAGCCAGGCCGCCAACCCCGCCTTCGACGTGACGCCGGCCCGCCTCGTGACCGGCCTGATCACCGAGCGCGGGCGCTGCGCGGCGGACGAGGCGTCGCTGCTGGCGATGTATCCGGAAAAGGGCTGAGCCTTCAGCCCAGCTCGCGCGTGGTGTCGCGACCGCGCTCGAGCGAGAACAGCCCCGCCACCAGCAGCACGCCCCCCAGCGCCGCGCCCAGGGCGGCAAAGCCAGGCGCCACGCGGCCGGGCGTCAACCCGTCGGTGAGCATGAGCCCCACCACGGCCAGGATGAGGACGAGGCCGCACAGGACAAGGAAAAGGCCGAGGCGCTGAATCATGATGTTCTCCAGCGCGACTTGTGCCGGGCGGAGCGGGCGGCTTGACGGACATCATGCGGCCATTTCATGGCCGCGCATGTCCCGATGGTAATGTGCCCATGCGTTGCGCGCAGGGCTGCGCGCGGGGAAACTCGGTCCGGTCCCGGGACGACGCCCTATGCGGCGGCATCCAGGGCCCAAGAACCCGCGCGCCCCCGAGGCGTGCGCCCCCAAAGACCATGGAGGCCTCCCGATGCGATTCCCCCTCATGGCCGCGGCCCTCGCCGCGGCCGTTGCCGCGCCCTGGCTGGCCGCAGCGCCCGCCGCCGCCCAGACCGCCCAGCCGCCGCTGCGCTGCGCGGTGGACGGCACCTTCGCGCCGCACGCCTTCCCCACCATGCAGGGCGGCGTGCAGGGCTTCCAGATCGACCTGTTCCGCGAGGTGGCCCGCCGGATGGGCCGCGAGCTGCAGATCGACAGCGCCTCCTTCTCGGGCCTCATCCCCGCGATGAATGCCGGGCGCTACGACTTCCTCTGCGCGCCCACCACCGTGACGCGCGAACGGGCGGTGAACCTGCTCTTCACCGAGGGCTACATCTGGACGGAGCTGCAATTCGGCATCCGCCGCGGCACGCCGCCCATCCGCTCGGAAGAGGACCTGCGCGGCAAGACCATCAGCGTGAACAAGGGCACCCCCTACGAGCAATGGGTGACGCGCAATGCGGAGCGCCTGAACCTCACTTTGCTCGCCTTCGACACCCAGCCGGACGCGGTGCAGGCCGTGCTGCAGGGCCGCGCCTACGCGAACCTCTCGGGCAACACCGTCATCCGCTACTCGGCCTCGCGCACGCGGCAATTCGTGGCTGACTACGTGCTGCCCGGCACGCGCCTGCATTGGGGCACGCCCTTCCGGCGCGACAGCGGGGCACTCCGCAACCAGGTCGAGGACGTGCTGACCTGCATGAAGCGCGACGGCTTCATCGCACAGATCAGCGAACGCTGGTTCGGCGACCGCCCGGGCCCCGACCAGGCCGAAGTGATGGAATTCCCCGGCTACGGCCCGCCGGACCTGCCGGGCTGGGACGCGACGCCGCAAAACCCCAACTGCGGCTGATCCTGGCGTGACAGGCACCATGGCCAGGCACGGCCCGGGGTGGGTGGCACGGCAGGGGGCGCTGCCCCCTGCCCCCCGCCGAGGGACTTGTCCCTCGGACTCCCGGGCTGTCGGGGGAATGGGAGGGGCCTTTTGCCCCTCCCATTCCCACGACCCGATGGGTTACGAGGGGCCGTGCCCCTCGGCGGGGGAGCGCGAGGGGACGGCGTCCCCTCGCGGCGCTACTCCACCCGGGGCCGCGCCTGACATGGATGCCTTTCTCGACAGTTTCTTCAATGCCCGCGTGGCGGCGGAGTATCTGCCCAAGATCATCGAGGGTCTTGGGCTGACCATCATGCTGGCGGCCTGCATCATCGTGGCGGGGCTGGCTCTTGGTTTGCTGCTGGCCGTGGTGCGGGCGATGAATCTGCGGGTGGTGAACTGGGTCATCATCTTCGTGGTGGACCTGTTTCGCGCCTTGCCGCCGCTGGTGGTGATCGTGCTGCTGTATTTCGGCCTGCCGGAGGCGGGGGTGTCGCTCTCGGGCTTCGCGGCCGCCTGGCTGGCGCTGACGCTGGTGCTGATGGCCTTCTCGGAAGAGGTGTTCTGGGCCGGCATCACCGCCGTGCCCAAGGGGCAATGGGAGGCCGCGCGCAGCCTCGGATTGAGCTTCCTGCGGGTCTTCTTCCTCGTCGTGCTGCCGCAGGCGGTGCGCATGGTGATCCCGCCGCTGACCAACCGCACCATCGCCATCACCAAGGGCACGGCGCTGGCCTCGGTGGTGGCCGTGCCGGAGATATTGGGCCAGGCGCAGGCCGGCGTGTCGTTCTCGTTCAACCCGACACCGCTGACGCTGGGGGCGGCGGCCTACCTGGTGCTGTTCCTGCCCGTGGTGATCTTCGGGCGCTGGGTGGAGGCGCGGTTCCAATGGAAGCGCTGACGGAAACGCTTGTGGGTCTGGGCGACGCCTTCTTCAACACCGAGATCCTGGCGGAGGCCTGGCCCATCCTGCTGAGCGGCCTTTCCAGCACCTTGCTGCTCTCGGCCATGGTGGTGCCGCTGGGGCTGGGGGGTGGGCTTCTGCTGGCGTTGCTTTCGCGCGCGCAAAGCCGCTGGGTGCGCTGGCCGTTGATGGCCTGGGTGGACGTGTTCCGCGCCCTGCCGCCGCTGGTGCTGCTGGTGTTCATCTATGCCGGCCTGCCCTTCGCGGGGCTGGAGGTGACGGCCTGGGGGGCGGTGGCGCTGGGCTTCTTCCTCAACACCGGCGCCTATTACGGCGAGATCTTCCGCGCGGGCCTGGCCAGCGTGCCGGCCGGCCAGGGCGAGGCGGCCCGCGCGCTCGGCCTCTCGCGGGCGCGGGTGATGTGGCACGTCATCCTGCCGCAGGCGGTCCGCAATGTGCTGCCGGATTTGGTGTCGAATACGCTGGAGGTGGTGAAGCTCACCTCCATCGCGGCCGTGGTGGCGCTGCCCGAACTGCTCTTCCAGGCGCGCCAGGCGCAGAGCTTGACCTTCAACGCGACCCCCATCATGGCGGCCGCGGTGATCTACTTCCTGCTGCTCTGGCCCTTCGTGCGGCTGCTCTCCAGGCTGGAGAACAAGCAGTTGGCCGGGCGGCGCTGAGCCTGGCTCACCTCACCGCAAAGACGTCATAGCGCGGGCCCGAGGGCGGGCGCTGGCCCACGCCCACGCCCAGCGTGCGGTTCAGCCAGGCGAGGTCGGGGGCGGCGGTCTGGAAGCGCATCAGGGTGCGGAAGTAGTAGTCCGCGGGGGGCACGGCCTCGCCGGCGGCCAGCCGCGCCAGCACCTCGGGCGCGCCGGTGCGGATGCCGGCATATTGCACATAGACCAGCCCGCCCGAGGCCGCCTTTATGGTCAGCCGCACGTCGATATGCGCGGTGCCGTCGGCCTCCACGCGCAGCCAGTCGGCCGCGGTGCCGCCCAGCACCTCGCCCTGCAGCCGGGGCCCGGAGACCACGCCGCCGGTGACGGGGACGATGCGCAGATCCATGCCATCGGCGCCCTTTCCGGCCATTTGCGGGGCGCCCACGGTGATGTCCATGGTGAAGATGTGCTCGACGGCGAGCGGAAGCGGGGCGGTGGATGCGGGGGTCATGGGCTGTCTCCTCTGCCGCGATGGTGCCCCGGGGGGCACGGCGGCGGAAGCGGGGGGCTTGCGCGAAGGGACGGCTCGGCCCCATGTTGGATGAAGAAATTCGTCAGTCTTCTCCTTTCCTTTATCGCCGGTGACGCCCCGATGAACATGCCCGATACCCAGGCGGTGACCCGTGCGCGCATCGCCGACGCGGCGGAGCAGCTGTTCCGCAACCTCGGCTACCAGAAGACGGCGGTGGCCGACATCGCGCGCGAGTGCGGCATGTCGCCGGCCAATGTCTATCGCTTCTTCGCATCCAAGAGCGCGATCAACGAGGCCATCACCCAGCGCCTGCTGGCCGGGATCGTGGCCGAGATCGAGGCCATCGCGCAGGGTCCCGGCAACGCCGAGGCGCGGCTGCGGGCCACCATGCGGCTGATCCACCACCGCGACATCGGCCTGTTCATCAGCGAGAAGCGGATGCACGACATGGTGACCGCCGCCATGACCGAGCATTGGGGCGTGATTGAGCGTTTCATCGAGGGCCTGGTCGGCGTCTGGGCGCGGCTGCTGTCCGAGGGGATGGAGAAGGGCGAGTTCCGCTCCCGCGACCCGGTGCAGACGGCGCTGACGCTGAAGCAGTGCACCATGCTCTGGATGCACCCCATGCTGATCGCCGACTGCCTCAGCCACGGCTTCGAGGCCGAGCAACTGGCGACCGACCTCGAACAGGCCATGGACCTGCTGATGGACGCCCTGCGCCCGTCGGTTGGCGCAAATGAATCCCCTCCGGCGATCGTCGGCGGATAACCGCTGAACATCGTCAGTGGATGGACATCCCGCGCTCCAGCGACGGAGTCCCCCTGACCCCCGCCCTGCTGGGACCCGCCAAGCAGAGAAGGCCCGCCGCCCAGGCCCCGCGGGCGGCGGTGCTGAAGCCGGCGGAGTGACGGCCGGCCGGGAGCAGCCTACCGCTGCACCCAGGGCAGCCCCTCGGCCTTCCAGCCGGCCACGCCGCCGCGGTGGCCGTCCGGCCCCACCGGGCCCTCGAAGCCATCGGCCACGTTGAAGGCCTGGGGGAAGCCCGCCGCCTGCGCCGCCTGGCCCGCCGCCAGGCTGCGCGCGCCCGAGCGGCAGAGGTAGTAGACGCGGCTTTCCGGCGTGACGCCGGCCTTGCGCAGTTGCTCGGTGAACTGGCCGTTCACCTGCATGGTGGGGAACATCTGCCAGGGGATCAGCACCACCTTCTTGCCGAGGTCCGAGAGGTCCGGCAGGCCCACGAAATTCCACTCGGCATCGGTGCGGACGTCCACCAGCACGGCGGAGGCGTCGGTCTTCAGCGCCTCCCAGGCGGCCTGGGGGGAGACGTCGGGGACGTGGGTCATGGGGGTTCCTTCCTCGCTTCGTGCAGAGGATGGGGCGGGCGCGCGCGCCAGACAATGCGTGGTGCTTGCCTCGCGCCCCCGTGCTGCGGCACCGTCCCCGCACCGAATGCTCGCAAGGACCCTCCGCATGATCCGCCTCCCCCGCCGCGCCGCACTCATCGGCGCGGGCGCCCTGCCGCTGGCCGCCCCCACCCTCGCCCGCGCCCAGGCCGCGCGGCTGCGCCTGACGCTCGACTGGGCCTTCCAGGCGCCCAACGCCTTCGCCCTGGTGGCGCGCGAGAAGGGCTATTTCCGCGAGGCGAACATCGACGTGCAGATCGACCGCGGCCAGGGCTCGGGCGGGGTGCCGCCGGCGCTGGTCGGCGGCACGCACGACATGGGCTATGCCGACATCAACCCCGCCATCCGCTTCGTGGCGCAGAACCCCGAGGCGGGCCTCCTCTGCGTGGCGGTGCTGCATGACCGCGCGCCGCTCTGTGCCATCGTCCGCGCCGACGGCCCCATCCGCACGCCGAAGGACCTGGAGGGCAAGCGGCTCGCCGCACCCGACTTCGACGCGGGGCGGCAGCTCTTCCCGGCCTTTGCCCGCGCGGCGGGCGTGGATGCCTCCAAGGTCACCTTCCTCTCGGTGGCGCCGCCGCTGCGCGAGCCCATGCTGGTGCGCCGCGAGGCGGACGGCATCACGGGCTTCGTCACCACCTCGGCGCTGGCGCTGAAGGCGATCGGCATGGACCATCCGGCGCAGCGGGTGATGATGTACTATGACCACGGGCTGAACCTCTATGGCGGCGCCATCCTGACCACCCGCGCCTTCGCGCAGCGCAACCCGGCCGTGGTGCGCGGCGCCGTCTCGGCCCTGGTGCGCGGCTTCCGCGACACGGTGAGCGACCCCGCCGGCATGATCCGCGTGCTGCGGCAGGTGGAGCCGCTGACCGATGGCGCGCTCGAACTGGCCCGGCACGAGCTGAACATGGAGCGCGTGGCCCTCACCCCGCATGTGCGCGCCAATGGCATCTCGGCGGTGGACATGGCGCGGCTGCAGACCGGCATCCAGGCGGTCGAGGGCGCCTTCAACCTGCCCGCCCGGGTGCAGGCCGGCGCCTTCTATACCGAGGAGTTCCTGCCGCCCGCCGACCAGCGCCGGCTCTGACCCTGCCACGGGGCGGGGCGGCGGGCCTGGGAAACGCCTTATTCCTGGGCAGGTGTCGCCCCGGCCCCGGCGGGCCCCCTCAACCATGCATGGGCAGGCGCCCTTCGCTTTGCTAGCGATGGGCTGGACGCATCCGACGAGGCCGCCCGCATGACCCACGCCCCCCGCACCGCGAGCCCCGCATGAGCCGGGCCTTCGTCGAGATCGACAACGTCGCCATGCGCTATGGCGGCGTGGAGGGCACGCTGGCGCTCGAACAATGCTCCATGAACGTGGCCGAGGGGGAGTTCGTGGCGGTGGTCGGCCCATCGGGCTGCGGCAAGTCCACGCTGATGCGCCTGGTCTCGGGCCTCTGGCCCGCCACCGACGGCAATGTGGTGGTGGCCGGGCGCGAGGTGGACGAGCCACTGAGCCTGGTCGGCATGGCCTTCCAGAACCCGACCCTCCTGCCGTGGCGGCGCATCCTGGACAATGTGATGCTGCCGCTGGAGGTCGTGCCCGCCCACCGCGCCCGGCTGCGGCGCGAACGCGTGGCCTATGAGCAGAAGGCGCTCGACCTGCTGAAGCTGGTCGGCCTGGAAGGCTTCGGGGGGAAGTATCCCTACCAGCTTTCGGGCGGCATGCAGCAGCGCACCAGCCTGTGCCGCGCGCTGATCCACGAGCCCCCGCTGCTGATGCTGGACGAGCCCTTCTCGGCGCTCGACGTCTTCACGCGCGAGGATTTGTGGGACGTGCTCCAGCAGGTCTGGATGGCGCGCAAGCCCACCGTGATCCTGGTCACGCACGACCTGCGCGAGGCCGCCTACCTGGCCGACCGCGTGCTGGTGATGAGCAGTCGCCCGGGCCGCATCATCGCCGAGCGGCGCGTGGAATTCCCCCGCCCGCGCCGGATGGAGACCACCTTCCTGCCCGAGTTCACCGCGCTGGTGGCCGACCTGCGCGCCAACATCGCCGCCGCCCGCCGCGGCGAGGAGATCGTCTGATGTCCGCCAAGGCCAATGCCCGACTGCTCGCCATGGCGGCCGCCGCCAAGCGCCAGCGCCGCCTGCAGGCCTGGCTGCCCTGGATCGTGATCGTGGGCACCTTCGTGATGTGGGAGGTCATCGTGAAGGCCTTCCAGATCGTCCCCTTCATCCTCCCCGCGCCGACCGACATCTTCGAGGCCGCGGTGAAGTGGTGGAAGCCGCTGCTCGATGACAGCCTGCAGACGCTGTTCACCACGCTGGTGGGCTTTGGCCTGGCCGTTGTGGCGGGCCTGCTGCTGGGGGTCGCGATCGGCAGTTCCACCCTGGTCTACAAGGGGCTGTACCCGCTGCTGATCGCCTTCAACTCCATCCCCAAGGTGGCGGTGGTGCCGGTGCTGATCGTGTGGTTCGGCATCGGCGTGTGGCCGGCCATTATCACGGCCTTCCTCATCAGCTTCTTCCCCATTCTCGTGAACGTGGCGACGGGCATCGCGACCGTGGAGCCCGAGCTGCGCGACGTGCTGCGCGCGCTGGGTGCGCGGCCCGTGGACATCATCCGCAAGGTCGGCCTGCCGCGGGCCATGCCGTATTTCTTCGCCTCGCTGAAGATCGCGATCACCGTGGCCTTCGTGGGCTCCATCATCGCGGAATCGGTGGCGCCCAATGCGGGAATCGGCCGGCTGATGATGGTGGCGTCGTCGCGCTTCGACGTGCCGCTGGTCTTTGCCGGGCTGATAACGACGGGGCTGATGGGCATCATGCTCTACTGGATCGCGGAATGGATCGAGCGCCGGACCACCGGCTGGGCCACGCGCAGCACCGAGGGGACGAACTTCGCGCCGGGTGGCTGAGCCGCCCGGCCCTATTCCAAGGCGCTGCCGCGCCGGGTGGCTGAGCC
>JBHYDO010000172.1:0-10280 GCA_051860645.1 Roseococcus sp. | reverse complement strand
GCCGCACCCGGCGCGCCAGGCGCCGCGGCAGGTGGAAGGCATCGAGCGGGATCACGCCGCGCTGCTCGGGGTCCAGCCAGTAGAGGGTCTGCGCGTCGCGGCTTTCCGCCATCGGGAACAGCCCGATGCGGTAGGCGCGGAGCATCAGCTCCGGCGTGATCTCCATCTGGCGGCGGGTGGACATGCGCGCACCTCAGCCGGCCGGAGGGTATGTGAAAGCCTTGAGCATGGGCGGATTATGGCACAACCGGCCAGCCAAGCCACGGGCTTCGGCCGGCAGGGCTACCCCTCACGGCCGACGAAGCGTTCCAGCCAGTGGATCGTATAGTCGCCGGCCTGGAATTCCGGGTCTTCCATGATGCGGCGGTGCAGCGGCAGCGTGGTCTCGATGCCGTCCACCACCATCTCGGCCAACGCCCGCCGCAGCCGCGCAATGGCCTGGGGCCGCGTCGGCGCGTGGACGATCAGCTTGGCCACCAGGCTGTCGTAATGCGGCGGCACGGAATATCCGGCGTAGAGCGCGCTGTCCACGCGCACGCCCAGCCCACCCGGCGCATGGTAGGTCGTGACCTTGCCGGGCGAGGGCGCGAAAGTGACCGGATGCTCGGCAGTGATGCGGCACTCGATGGCGTGGCCGCTGAAGCGCACGTCTTCCTGGCCGTAGCCAAGCGCCTCGCCGCTGGCCACGCGGATCTGCTCGCGCACGAGGTCGATGCCGCAGACCATCTCGGTCACCGGATGCTCCACCTGCAATCGGGTGTTCATCTCGATGAAGGCGAACTGCCCGTCCTGCCAGAGGAACTCCAGCGTGCCGGCGTTGCGGTAGCCCAGTTGCCGCAGCCCGGCCGTGACCTGGGTGCCCAGCGCCTCGCGCTCGGCCTGGGTCAGCACGGGGCTGCCGGCCTCCTCCACCAGCTTCTGGTGGCGGCGCTGGAGCGAGCAGTCGCGCTCGCCGAAATGCACCACGTTGCCGTGGGTGTCGGCCAGCACCTGCAACTCGATGTGGCGCGGGCGGTCGAGGTACTTCTCCAGATAGACCTCGTCATTGCCGAAGGCGGCCTTGGCCTCGGTCCGCGCGACGCGCCAGGCCTCCTCGATCTCCGAGGCATCGCGCGCCACCTTCATGCCGCGCCCGCCGCCGCCGGCGGCCGCCTTGATGAGCACGGGGTACATGACCTCCTCGGCCACCGTCCGCGCCTCGTCCAGCGAGGCCAGCGCGCCGCGCGAGCCCGGCACCAGCGGCACGCCCAGGCGGCGCATGGTGTCCTTGGCGGTGATCTTGTCGCCCATCATGCGGATGTGGTCCGCGGTGGGGCCGATGAAGGTGAAGCCGTGCGCCTCGACCATCTCGGCGAACTTGGCGTTCTCGCTGAGGAAGCCATAGCCCGGATGGATGGCGTCCGCGCCCGTGATGGCCGCCGCCGAGAGGATGTTGGCGACGTTGAGGTAGCTCTCCCGCGCCGAGGGCGGGCCGATGCACACGCTCTCATCGGCGAGGCGCACATGCATCGCCGTCTCGTCGGCGGTGCTGTGGACCGCGACGGTGCGGATGCCCATTTCCTGGCAGGCGCGGTGCACCCGCAGCGCGATCTCGCCGCGATTGGCGATCAGGACCTTCTTCATGCCCTCAAACGCCAGGCGCCGGCTGCGCCGGCCGCGTTGCGGCCGGATTCTCGGGGGGCGGTGCTGTTCATGGGTAGGGGGCGCTGCTTCGTCGGCCGCATCATTCCACCAGCACCAGCGGCTCACCGTATTCCACCGGCGTGCCGGCATCGACCAGGATGCGCGTCACCGTGCCGGCGCGCGTTGCCTTGATCTGGTTGAAGGTCTTCATCGCCTCGATCAGCAGCAGCGTCTGGCCCACGGCCACCTTGCTGCCCAGGTTCACGAAGGGCGCCGCCCCCGGCTCGGGCGCGAGATAGGCCACGCCCACCATGGGCGAGGTCACGAGGCCCGGGTGCTTGGGGTCCAGCGCATCGCTCGCCATGGCGGCCGCGATCGCGGGAGCCACGGGCAAGGGTGCCGGGGCCGGAGCCTGCGGCGGCGGATAGTAGGCCGGGGCGGCCGGCGCCACCGTCACCACTCGGGCCACACGGATGCGCGCATCCTTCTCGGAGAGCTCGATCTCGGTCAGGTCGGTCTCGCGCAGGATGTCCGCGAGGCGACGGATCGCCTCCGGGTCGAACTGGATGCCGCTGGTCATTCGTCCTCGTCCTCACCATCCGCGATCAGCCCCGCCATGGCCTGGAGTGCCAGCGCATAGCCGGCCACCCCCAGCCCGGCGATGACCCCCGTTGCCGCCTTGGAGACCAGGCTGTGCTGACGGAATTCCTCGCGTCGGTGGATGTTCGTGATGTGCACCTCGATCACCGGCAGGCCCACGGCAAGAAGCGCGTCCAGCACGGCGACGGAGGTGGTGGTGTAGCCCGCCGGGTTGATCACGATGCCCTCGGCGCGGCCGCGGCATTCCTGAATCCAGGTGACCAGTTCGCCCTCGGAATTGGTCTGGCGGAAGTCGATGGCCAGCCCCAGCTCCTCGGCCGCCTCGGCACAGAGGGCCTCGACGTCGTCCAGCGTGGCGGTGCCGTACTTCTCCGGCTCCCGGGTGCCGAGCATGTTCAAGTTGGGGCCGTTCAGGACGGCGACGAGCTGCATGGCTTGATCCAGACCGGAGGATGAAAGACAGACGGGCGGTTGCGCTAGCACGCGCGCCGCCGCAGCGGCAAGCGGCGGGGCACGGGGGCGTCCTTGCCCTCGCGCATGGGCCTCGCCATGTTCCCCCCATGACGCACATCTCCCTGGCCCAGGCGGACGCGCCGCGTGCGGCCCTCAACCTCACGCTCACGGTGAATGGCGAGGCGCTGGCGCTGCCCGCGGGCCACAGCGTGGCCG
Source organism: Roseococcus sp. (assembly GCA_051860645.1). Classification (GTDB taxonomy): domain Bacteria; phylum Pseudomonadota; class Alphaproteobacteria; order Acetobacterales; family Acetobacteraceae; genus Roseococcus. Next base: position 7,388 of record JBHYDO010000172.1, on the reverse strand, counting down.
GACTGCTGGCGCATCTCGGCCTGCCCACCCAGAAGATCGCGGTGGAGCGCAACCTCGAGATCGTACCCCGCTCGCTCTACGGCGAGACCTTGCTTTGCGAGGGCGACCAGATCGAGATCGTCCACTTCATCGGGGGGGGCTGAGCATGAACGCGACTACCCTCGAAGATGATGGCTGGACCGTCGCCGGCCGCCGCTTCCGCTCGCGCCTCATCGTGGGCACCGGCCGCTACAAGTCGCTGGAGGAGACGGCCGCCAGCATCGCCGCCAGCGGCGCCGAGATCGTCACCGTGGCCGTGCGACGGGTGAACCTGAGCGATGCCAGCGCGCCCATGCTGCAGGATTTCGTGCCGCCCACGCAGTACACCTATCTGCCCAACACCGCCGGCTGCCACACCGCACAGGACGCGGTGCGCACCCTGCGCCTGGCGCGCGAGGCCGGCGGCTGGAACCTGGTGAAGCTCGAGGTGCTGGGCCCGCCGCCTTTCCTCTACCCCGACATGTCCGCCACCTTCGAAGCCGCCGCCGCGTTGCTGGCCGACAATTTCGAGGTGATGGTCTACTGCGCCGATGACCCCGTGGCCGCGAAGCGCCTGGAGGAGATGGGCTGCGTCGCCATCATGCCGCTCGGCGCGCCCATCGGCTCGGGCATGGGGGTGGTGAACCCCTACATGATCCGCGCCATCAAGGCGCAGGCGAAGGTGCCCGTGCTGGTGGATGCCGGCATCGGCACCGCGAGCGAGGCCGCCTTCGCCATGGAACTCGGCTGTGACGCCGTGCTGCTGAACAGTGCCATCGCCCACGCGCGGGATCCGGTGCGGATGGCCACGGCCATGAAGCATGCCGTCATCGCGGGGCGCCATGCCTATCTCGCGGGGCGGATGCCGCGCGACTACCGGGCAGACCCTTCGAGCCCGGAGACCGGCACCATTCGCTGAGGCTCAGCCCAGGGTGATACCTTCCTCGGCGATGATGCGGGCCATCAGCGCCCGTTCGTCTTCGAGAAAGCGGCCGAGGTGCTCCGGCCCCTGCGCCGCCAGCTGCAGCCCGAGCGCGGCCAGGCGCGGCGCGATCGCGGGGTCCGCGACCGCCGTCCCGGCCGCTTCGGCGAGCTTGGCGATGACCGGCGCGGGTGTGCCGGCCGGCGCCAGAAGCGCCAGCCAGTCGCCATGGGCGAAGCCCGGGAAGCCCTGTTCGGCGATGGTCGGAACCTCCGGCTGGGCGGGTGCGCGCGCGGCGGAGGAAACGCCCAGGGCCCGCAGCCGCCCATCCGCCAGAAGCGGTGTCGCCAGTGCCAGCGAGGTGAAGCCGAAGGGCACGTCGCCGCGCAGCAGCCCCTGGATCTGGTCCGCGCCGCCGCGATAGGGCACGTGCTCGCCCGCAATGCCGGCGCGGCGCAGCAGGGCGGCCGCCGCGATCTGCGTCCGGGAGCCCACGCCGACGCTGCCATAGCGGGCATGGCGCGGCTCCGACCGCAGCCGGTCGAGCAGGGCAGGCAGGCTGGTCACGCCGAAGCCCGGCCGCGCCACCAGCAGCAGCGGCAGGGTGGCCAGCAGCGTCACCGGCGCCAGGTCCCGCACATAATCGAAGCCGAGTCCCTGCATCAGCGCGGGGTTTACCGCCTGGCCGCCGGAATCGAGCAACAGGGTGGTGCCGTCGGGCATGGCCTGCGCCACATGGCCGGAGGCCACGGCGCCGCTCGCGCCGCTGCGGTTTTCGGGCGTCACCATCTGGCCCAGCAGCGCCGCCATGCGCGGCGCCAGAAGCCTGCCGAGGATGTCGGTCGAGCCGCCGGGCGGGAAGGCGATGACGAGGCGCACTGCCGAGGCTTGCGCCCATGCGGTGGCGGGCAGCAGGGGCAGCGCCAGCAGGGCGCGACGCAGGGGGACGACGGCGCTCATGCGAGGGCGGCCACCACGGCCGCGCCGACCTCGGCCAGGGCGGCGTCGCGCGCGGCCATGGCCGCCGGACCCTCGGTCAGGTAGGCCGCCACCAGCACGGGCGCCCGCTCGCCCGGGGGGAACAGCAGGCCGATGACGGAGCGGCTGTTGTGCCCGCCCGCGCCGGTCCGGTCCGCCGCCTCCCAGCCGGGCGGCAGGCTGGCGCGCAGCAGCGGGCCGCCGGTGCGGTTCGCGCGCATCCAGCCCAGCAGGCGCGCCCGGCTCTCGGGCGAGAGCGCATCGCTTAGCGCAAGCGCGTGCAGGCTGCCCAGGATGGCGCGCGGCGTCGTCGTGTCGCGCGGGTCGCCAGGGCGGGCCTCGTTGAGCGCGGTCTCGCGCCGGTCGAGGCGGGAGGCGCCGTCGCCCAGCCGATGCAGGTAATTCGTCAGCGCCGGGGGCCCGCCCAGCGCATCGAGCAGGAGGTTGGCGGCGGTGTTGTCGCTGCTGGTGAGGCAGGCCGCGAGCAGCGCTTCCACCGTCAGCCCGGGTCCGCCCGCCGCCGCCTCAGTGACGGGCGACCAAGTGACCACCTCGGCGCGCGTGAAGGCGATGCGGCGGTCCAGCCGCTCCGTGCCTGCATCCACGCGCGCGAGCACGGCGCCGGCCAGGGGCAGCTTGAAGGTGCTGGTCAGCGGAAAGCGCTCATGGCCGCGGTGCTCGGCCGCGCGGCCCTGCGCCAGGTCGCGCACGGCCACGCCCAGCCGCCCGCCATGCCGGCCTTCGATCGCGGCCAGCGCGGCGGGCAGGCGGTCCCACGGGGTCGCGGCGTGGGCCGGCCCTGCCGCCGCCGCGGCCACCATTCCGCCCAGCCCCTGCCGCCTCGTGATCATGCACCCGCCCCTCATGCCCCGGACCTTGAAGCCCGGGGCGCGGGGCGACGCAAGCGAAGCCTGCGTTACCCCTCCAGCCGAATGCCCTCGGCCTGGATCAGCGCGCCCATCTCCTCGCGGCGCTGCCGCAGGAAGTTGGCGAAGGCCTCCGGCCCATGCGCCGCGGGTTCGAGACCAAGGGCCAGGAAGCGCGGCTGCAGGTCGGCGTCGGTCATCGCCGCGCGCACCGCGGCGGCCATGCGCGCCACCGGTTCGGCCGGCGTGCCGGCGGGCGCGTGGATGGCGTGGAAGTCGAAGATGGAGAAGCCCGGGAAGCCGCTTTCGGCCACCGTCGGCACGTCCGGGTAGGCGCGGGCGCGTTCGGGCGTGGAGGCCACCAGCGGGCGTATCGCACCGTCGCGGATCAGCCCCGCGATGGTCGGGATGGTGCTGAAGGTGGTGATGGTATCGCCGCGGCGGATGGAGGTCAGCTGGTCCGCCCCGCCCCGGTAGGGAATGTGGGTGGCCTGCAGCCCCGCGCGGCGCATAAGCAGCGCGCCCGCCAGGTGCGAACCCGTGCCCACGCCCGAGCTGCCATAGCTGACCGAGCCCGGGTTTGCGCGCGCATGGGCGAGGAAGCCCCGGAAGTCACGGATGGGGCTGTCCCCGCGCACGATCAGCAGGGCGGGCAGCACGGTGGCCTGGGTGACCGGGGCGAAGGCGGTGGTGTAGTCGAACCCCAGCCCGCGCATCAGGTGCAGGTTGGTGGTGGCGCCGCCGGCATCGAGCGCGAAGGTGGTGCCGTCCGGTGCTGCCTGGGCCACCGCCGCCATGGCCACCGCGCCGTTGGCTCCGCCCCGGTTCTCCACCACCACGGTATGGCCAAGATGCCGCTCGATCGCGGGGGCGATCAGTCGGCCCAGGATGTCGGTGGAGCCGCCGGGCGGGAAGGTGACGACCAGGCGCGTTATGCGCTGCTGGGCAATGGCGGGGGCGGCGAGGGGGGCGGCCGCCAGAAGGGCGGCGCCGGTGGCGAGCAGGCTGCGTCTCGTGGACATTGGTTTCCTCCTTTGCTTATGCGCGTAGGATGCCTGGATGGCCGCCCGTCGCAACCCCGTTTCGTCCAAGCTTGCCGCCACGCGGAGGGGCCGCCCGTGAGCCTGTTCGGCGACGCCGCGCCGCCGCCCGCGCCGCTGGCGGAACGCCTGCGCCCGGCTTCCCTGTCAGAGGTGCTGGGCCAGGACCACCTGCTGGGCCCCGAGGGCGCGCTGGGCCGGATGGTGGCGGCGCGCAGCCTCTCCTCGCTCATCCTCTGGGGACCGCCGGGGACGGGCAAGACCACCATCGCCCGCCTGCTGGCCCAGGCGTCAGACCTGCATTTCGAGGCGATCAGCGCCATTCAGACCGGCGTGGCCGAGCTGCGCAAGCTGTTCGACCTGGCGCGCCGTCGGCGCGTCGCCGGCCAGGGCACGCTGCTGTTCTGCGACGAGATCCATCGCTTCAACCGCGGCCAACAAGACGCCTTCCTGCCGGTGGTGGAGGACGGCACGGTGACGCTGGTCGGCGCCACGACGGAAAACCCCTCCTTCGAGCTGAACGGCGCGCTGCTCTCGCGCTGCCGGGTGCTGGTGCTGCGCGCGCTGGACGCGGTGGCGCTGGCCGCGCTGCTGGACCGCGCCGAGGCCCGGCTGGGCGCGCCGCTGCCCGTGACGCCGGAGGCGCGCGCGGCGCTGCTGGATCTCGCGGGCGGCGATGGGCGCTACCTGCTGAACCTGGTGGAGCAGGTGGCGGGCCATGCCGGCGCGCCGCTCGACCAGGCCGGCCTCGGCCACCTGCTGCAACGCCGCATGGCCACGCACGACAAGGCGGGCGACGGCCATTACGACCTGCTCAGCGCCTTCCACAAATCGCTCCGCGGCTCCGACGTGCAGGCGGCCCTCTATTACGCCGCGCGGATGATGGTGGGCGGCGAGGCGCCGGAGGTGGTGTTCCGCCGCCTGCTCTGCGCCGCCTCCGAGGATGTGGGCGTGGCCGACCCGCAGGCCATGGTGCAGGTGACCTCCGCCTGGGACGCCTATGAGAAGATCGGCTGGCCCGAGGCAAAGCTCTTCATGGCGCAGGCGATCGTCTATGTGGCGACCGCGCCGAAATCCAACGCCGCCTATCTGGGCTTCACCCGGGCGATGGCGGCGGCCGAGCGCAGCGCGCATCTGCCGCCGCCGCTGTCGGTGCTGAACGCGCCCACGAAGATGATGAAGGACCTAGGCTACCACGCCGGCTACGAGTACGACCACGATGCGCCCGAGGCCTATGCCGGCCAGCAATTCCTGCCCGATGCGCTGCGCGACCAGGTGTTCTTCACCCCCAACGAGCGCGGCTTCGAGCGCGACATCCGCAAGCGGCTGGACTATTGGGCGGCGCTGAAGGCGAAGCGGGGCCAATGAGCGGGGTGCTGTTCGTGGCGGTGGGCGGGGCGGTCGGGGCTTCGGCGCGCTACGGCGTGTCCCTGCTGACGCTGGCTTGGCTTGGCGCGGGCTTCCCATGGGCGACGCTGGCCGTGAATGTGCTGGGCAGCTTTGCCATCGGGATGCTGGCGGGGCAGGGCATCGCGGGAAATGCCCGGCTGTTCTGGGTGACGGGGGTGCTGGGCGGCTTCACCACCTTCTCGGCCTTCAGCCTGGAGGCCGTCGGCCTGTGGGAACGCGCGCCGATCCTCGCTATCGTCTATGTGGGCGCGAGCGTGGGGCTGGGGCTCGGTGGCTTCGCGCTGGGCTGGTGGCTGCGCCCATAACTCCATCGCGCCGGCGCCCCACTCCATCTCGACGCGTCCCGCTTCAGGGGCCGTTGCCGAAGGTGCCCATGCACAGGAGGTAGGTCGTGTCGTACCGCGCCTGGGGTGAAAGGCTCGCCCAGGAGCCTGTGGGCAGTCCAGCCGGCGCCACGTTCGTGCCCAGCCGGGCCGCCGCCATCGCAGCATTTTCCCGGATGGCGATGTGGGGCGGGAGGTTCAGGCTTGCCGCCGCCCGCTGGCGGCATTGGGCGCCTTCCTCCTGGAAGGCCCGGTCGTCCTTGCCGGGCGGCGGCAGGACCTGGACCGTGGGGGCGGTGGGTGGTGCGGCCGCCGTGCAGGCCGTCATGGCCATCACGGCGAGCCAGGGCCAGTCAGCCTGCCGCTTGCGCGCAGGACGCACCGCTTTGGCTACTTGGCGAGCTTCGGCGCCAGCTTCTCCAGCGCGTTGAAGAAGGCCGCCACCGCGTCGATTTCGGCCATGGGGCGATCGAAGCCGGTCTTGCTTTCCTCGCTGCCGACCGCGGCCAGGCCGCCGGCCCAGAAGCCCTCGGCCTCGTCGCCGGGTGGCACGGCGTATTGCAGCATCGCGATGCCGTCGCGGCCGCGGTAGGAGATGTAGGGGCAGCGGCGGAACTTCTTGGTCCGCACCCCGCCGCCCGTCTTGGGGGCGCCACCGGCGGACAGCAGCGCGTGCGGCGTGCGCACGCCCTGTGCCGAGGCGCCGTCGGTGGAGAGGTCCCAGCGGCCCTGCGCCTCGGCCGCCACTTCGCGAATGCGCTTGATGGCGGCATCCAGCGCCGGGTTGGGTGCGGCCTTGTTGGCACCCGGCAGCACCCGCCGCGCCGAGAGGGCCGCCATGGCCGCGTCGCGGAAGGCCGCGGCCGGGCCGTGCTGCTTCACATTGGGGCCGGCCAGGATCTTGTCGGCATTGGCCACCATGGACTTCAGCTCGGCGGCGGACTTGCCGCTCAGGTCGGGGCTCATGCCATGTTGACCATGATGGTCTTCTTGTGGGTGAAGTGTTCGAGCATGGCCTCCAGCGAGGCCTCCTTGCCCAGCCCGCTCGACTTCACGCCGCCGTAGCTGAGGTTGGCCTGCACCACCAGGTTCTGGTTGATCTGCACGAGGCCCGCCTCCAGACGGTGCGCGAGATCGAGCCCCACCTTCAGATTGTTGGTCCAGAGGCTCGCCGCCAGGCCGTATTCGCTGTCATTGGCCTCGGCCAGCACGGCCTCGGCGTCGTCGAAGGGCTGCATCACGGTCACGGGGCCGAAGATCTCCTCGCGCACCAGGCGCGAAGAGGCATCGAGGCCGGTGAAGATCACGGGGCGCAGGAACAGGCCCTTCTTCAGCGCGGGGTCGGACGGCATGGCGCTGCACTCATGCGCGGTGGCGCCGGCGGCGCGCTTGCCTTCCTCGATGAAGCCCTGGACCTTGGCGAACTGGTCGGGGCTGATGATGGTGCCGATGTCGGTCTTCTCGTCCAGCGGGTCGCCCATCACCATGGCGTCCACCGCCTTGCGCATCTCGGCCACGAAGGCGTCGAAGATGGGGCGCTCGACGTAGATGCGGCTGGCCGCCGTGCAGCTCTGCCCCTGGCGGGTGAAGCGCATGGAGGTGATGGCGCCGGCCACCGTCTTGGGGAAGTCGCAATCCGCGAAGACGATCATGGGCGACTTGCCGCCCAGCTCCAGCGTGACGGGCACGAGCTTCTCGGCCGCCGCCTTGGCCACGATCTTGCCGGTCTCGACGCTGCCGGTGAAGGTCACCTTGCGCACCAGCTTGTGGGTGACCAGCGGCGCGCCGCATTCCGGGCCGAAGCCGCTCAGCATGTTGAAGCAGCCGGGCG
>JBHYDO010000171.1:0-10338 GCA_051860645.1 Roseococcus sp. | reverse complement strand
CCGCGCGCGCGGCTTCACCTTCGGCACCGCGGTCCGGCACGACCTGCTGCAGTCGGACCCCGCCTACGCCGCCCTGGTCGCGCGCGAGGCCGACCTCCTCGTGCCCGAGTGGGAGGCCAAGTGGGACGCCCTGCAGCCGGAGGAGGGCCGGTTCGAGTTCGGCCCGCTGCGAAACATCGCCCTCTTCGCGCGGACCCACCAGCAGCGCCTGCGCGGCCATGCCCTGCTGTGGCACATGGCCAACCCCGCCTGGCTGGAGCCGGCGCTGGCCCAGGGCGAGGCGCGCGCCGCCGCCATCCTGGAGGCACATTTCACCACCGTGCTCCGCGAGACCCAGCCCAATATCCGCGACTGGGACGTCCTGAACGAGGTCATCGCCAACCCGCCCGGCAGCGACAATCCAAGCCCCACCACGGAGGATCTGCGCCCCACCGCCTGGCTGCGCGCGCTTGGTCCCGGCTACATGGAGCGCGCGCTGCGCACCGCCCGCCGGCTGGACGCCACGCTGCGTCTCACCCTCAACGACTATGGGGTGGAGGCCGACACGCCCTGGGCCGAAGTGAAGCGCCAGCGCCTGCTGCGCCAGGTGCGCCGCCTGGTGGACCGGCAGGTGCCGCTGGACGCCATCGGCATCCAGGCCCACCTGCAGATGCGCGACCCCTTCCGGCCCGAACCCTTCCTGGCCTTCGTCCAGGCATTGCGCTCGATGGGCCTCGCCGTGCTGATCACGGAGCTGGACGTGCGCGAGCCGGACCGCCTGGCCCCCAGCATTGCCGAACGCGATGCGGCGGTGGCCGACTACGTCACGCGCTTCCTCGCGACCGCCACCGAAGGTGGGGTCCGCACCGTGCTGACCTGGGGCCTGACAGACCGCGATTCCTGGCTGGTGGAGGAACCCGCCGTGGCGCGCCGCGATGGCCAGCGCACCCGCGGCCTGCCCTTCGACGAGGCGCTGCGCCCCAAGCCCTTCCATGCGGCCTTGGCGCGGGTGCTGGGGTAGCGCCTCGTCCGGGGGCGGCGATTCAGCCCTCCGACAGCAGTTCCGCGGCGCGTTCCGCCGCGTCCTGGAAGGGCAGCAGCACCAGGGCCGCGCCGCGCGCGCGCAGCCCCTCGGCCTCGGCCTCGCTGTGGGCGGTGACGGCAACCCGGCCGGCGAAGTTCACGGCCTGGAGCCCGTCCAGCAAGGCGAGGCGATGATCCTCGCGCGTCAGCCCGCCCTGCACGGCGGGTGCCGCCGAGACCACCCAGCCCGCGCCCTCCAGCGGCAGCGAGGCGATCAGCTCCGGATCGCTCGCATCGCCGTAGATGGCGGGGTGGCCGGCGGCGTGCCAGTGCCGCACCACCTCCGGGTCGAAATCCACGCCCAGCACCACCAGGCCGCGCGCCCGCAGCCGCTGCGCGATGGCGTCGCCGAAACGGCCCAGGCCGAACAGCACCACGTCCACGCGGTCGGGTGCGGTGGCGCTGTCGCCGGCATCGGCCGCCTCGCGCCAGGGTTCGCGCCGCTCGAACACCCGCAGCGGCGCATCCAGCCAGCCCGCCAGCCGATGCGAATGCGTGATCATGTAGGTGGAGGCCGCGATGGTCACCATGCCGACCAGCGTGACGAGGCCCAAGGAACTCTCCGTCACATGGCCAAGCGCCACGCCCATGGCCATGAAGATGAGGGAAAATTCGCTGATCTGCGCCACCGTCAGCCCGGCCAGCAGCCCGGTGCGGCCGCGGTAGCCCATGTAGCCCATGATGGCGACGACGATCAGCGGGTTGCCCACCAGCACGAAGATCGACAGCACCGCGGAGGCGAAGAGCTGCTCACCCAGCCCCCCCAGATCGAGCCGCGACCCCAGCGCGATGAAGAAGAACAGCAGGAGAAAGTCGCGCAGGCTGGAGAGGCGCGCGGCGATGGCCTCGCGGAACGGCGTGGAGGCGAGCGAGACGCCCGCCAGCAGCCCGCCCAGCTCCTTTCCCAGCCCCACATAGTCGCCGATGGCGGCCAGCAGCGCGGCCCAGCCGATGGCGAAACCGGCCAGCAGTTCCGGCGCGCGGGCCAGGCGCGCGGTCACCGGCCCCGCCACGTAGCGGATGACCAGCGCCACCACGCCCAGCATCACCACGCCCCCCAGCAGCACGCGGCCCAGCCCGGCCAGTGCCGTGCCCTGCCCCTGGCCCGCCGCGAGGGCCGAGACCACCACCATGCACAGCACCACGAAGATGTCCTGCACGATGAGGAAGCCGAGCGCGATCCGCCCGTGCAGGCTGTCGATCTCGCGCTTGTCCGACAGCAGCTTCACGATGATGATGGTGGAGCTGAAGGTCAGCGCCACCGCCACATAGAGGCTGGTCAGCCAGTCCAGCCCCAGCGCCAGGCCGAGGGCGAAGCCGATGACGGCGGTGAAGGTCACCTGGCCCAGCCCGGTCGCCACCGCCACCGGCCCCAGGCTGCGCACCAGCCCGATGTCGAGCTTCAGCCCCACCAGGAACAGCAGCACCGCGATGCCGAGCTGCGACAGCAGCGCGATGTGCTCCTCCGCCTGCGCGATGCCGAGCGCCGACGGCCCCGCCAGGATCCCCGCCGCGATCAACCCCACGATGATGGGCTGGCGCAGCAGCAGCGCCACCATGCCGCCCGCCGCCCCCAGCACGAGCAGCGCCGCCACCTCGTAGAACACCGAGGCGGCCAGGATGTCCTGCAAGGTCACGCCCATCCCCTGCTACCCCGGCTCGCCATGCGGGACGGCCAGCACGTCGCAGGCCAGCCCGCCCAGCACCTCGGCCGCCACGCTGCCGAGCAGCGACTGGCGCAGCAGCCCCGCGCCCGCGGTGCCGACCACCACAAGCTCCGGCCGCCGGCGTTCCACCACCTGGCCGATGACGTGGCCCGGCCTGCCTTCCTCCACCACCAGGAGCGGCGCCCGCTCCAGCGCGAATTCGCCGGCGAAATCCTCCAGCCGCCGCCGTGCCCCGGCCGCGGCGGCCTCGACCTGCGCGCGCGCCTCGGGCTCGGGCAGGTTGGCGAGGCCGATGCCCTGCATCGCCGGCCCCTCATGGGCGTGCAGCAGCGTCACCTCCGCCGCCTCCAGCAGCCCCATGCCCAGCGCGGCGCGCAACGCCCGCGCCGAGGTGGCGGAGAAGTCGGTCGCCACCAGCACCCGGCGGTAGGGGCCGGCGGCGGGCTGGTGCACCAGCAGCACCGGGCGGCGGCCGCGCCGGACCACGCGCTCCACCGTGGTGCCGATGAACCAGTCGCGCAGCGGGCGGCGGCGATGCTCGCCCAGCACCAGCAGGTCGGCGTCGGTCGCCTCGGCGGCGTGCAGGATCACGGCGTGCGGGTCGCCCAGCTCCACGCGGGCGGCCAGGTGCATTCCATCCAGCTCCGGCAGGCCTGCGACCTGCGCGTGCAACAGCCGCTCCGCCTCGTGCTGTTCCAGCTGCGCGAGGCTGGGCGGCTGCTCGTCATCCACCGCGTGCAGCAGCGTCAGCGTGGCACCCGCGCGCCGGGCCAGCAGCGCCGCGCGGCGCACGGCCCGGTCGGAGCGGGCGGAGAGGTCGGTGGCGGCGAGAATGCGGTTGAGGTGGAAGGGGGTGGGCATGGGCGGCCTCCTTCGAGGGCTACATGGCCTCGCCTTCGGCCGCGCGGGTCAACTCGCGCAGACGCGCGGCGCCGCCGGGCAGGTGTGGGTGAATTTCCAGGGCGGCACGGAAGCTGCGCAGCGCGCCCGCGGCATCGCGCGCCTCCTCCTGCAGGCGCGACAAGCTGACGAGGGCGGCGAAATGCCGGGGTTCGAGGCGCAGCGCCTCGCGCAGGTCGGTGGCGGCACCCCGCACATCGCCGGCCGCGGCATGGGCCTGGGCGCGCCAGTGCCAGGCATCGGCCAGGCCCGGTTCGAGCAGGATGGCCGCGTCGAAATCCTCCAGCGCGTCCCCTGGCTGGCCGCCGCGCAGGGTGCGGATGCCGCGGTTCAGCAGCAGCGCGACCGCGGGTGTCGCCTGGCGCGACCAGAGCTGGCGGACAGCCGCCTCGGCCATGCGGCCGCCCTGCGCGTCGGGGGCGGTGCGCAGCGCCTCGAAGGCACGGTCCAGCTCCCGCTGCACCAGATCGGGCGGCTGGGGGGACTGGACCGGCAACGTCGCCCCCCCCAATTGCGCTGTGGCGGGGGTGGCGGAGCCCATCAGCATCACGGCAAGTGCGGGAAGGGCTGCGCGCATGCCCCGAGTGTCCCTCCCCGCCTGCCCTCGCGCAAGAAGGAACATGCCGATGAGCGGAGAACTGACCACCATGCCGGCCTCGCTGCCCCCCGACGGCGAGGCGGTGCTGGAACGCGCCGCGACCGACTACCTGGCCGCGCGCGGACGGCTGATGACCGCGCTGGAGCAGGCCGGCCGCTTCGTGCAGATGGGGCTGAACCGCCTGCCGCCCGATGTGCAGAAGATGGTGGCCGAGCGCGCGCGCGAGGGGTTGGAGCTGGCCTTCCGCACCGCCATCCTCGGTTTCGACGCCGAGACGAGGCCGGACAATTGCGCCGCCTACCGGCTGGGTGGCGCGCTCTCGGGCGCCGTGGGAGGGATGGGCGGCCTCGCCACCACCCTGGCCGAACTGCCGGTGACGACGGGGCTTATCATGCGCTCGGTGGCGGACATCGCGCGCGGGCAGGGGCTGGACCTGCGCGACCCCGCGGTGCGGACCGCCTGCGTCGAGGTCTTCGCCTTCGGTGGCCCGCTGGAGGAGGATGACGACGCGGACATCGCCTTCTGGGCCACAAGGCTGGCGGGGCAGGAGAAGGCGCAACTCAAGGCGTCCGTCGTGGTGCGCTACGCGCCCGCCATGATGACGAAGCTGGGCGCCCAGGCCGTGCCGCTGGTGGGCGCCGCGGTGGGGGCCGGGCTGAACCTCGTCTACATGGATTTCTACCAGCGCATGGCCCGCGTGGTGTTTGCCCTGCAGCCATTGGAACAGGCCGAAGGCCGGGGCGCCGTGCGCCGGCGCTTCGCCGCCGTGGTGGATGCGCGCCGGGTGGCCGCGGGCCAGGATGCACGCTTCCGCGCCGGCAGGCCCGGCTGAGGGCGCCTGCGGCCCGGGTGCGGCGTTGCGCCCCTGCCGGCGTCAGCGCCAGGCCACCTGCCGCGTCGCGCAGGCCTCGGCGGGGGGGGCTTCCGGCCCGCCATCCTGGTCGCCGGGGGAGCGGGGTGGCAGATCGGCCACCACGCGGTTCCGCCCCTGCCTCTTCGCGTCATACAGGGCGGCGTCGGCACGGCCCATCAGGGCTTCGCCTGTCTCGCCCGGCTGGCGCTGCGCCACGCCGAGGGAAATGGTGACCGACAGGCGCTGGGCGTCGCTGCCTGTCAGGAAGCCCTCCTGCGCCACCGCGCGGCGCAGCGAATCGGCGAGGCGGGCCGCCTCTTCCCGGCCGGTGCCCGGCAGGATCACGGCGAATTCCTCCCCGCCGACGCGCGCCAGCCGGTGCGCCGGGCCGGCCCATTCGCGCAGCGTCGCGGCCACGCCGCGCAGCACGGCATCGCCGGCCGGGTGGCCGTAGCGGTCGTTGACCGACTTGAAATGGTCGATGTCCAGCATGACCAGGCAGGCGGGGCCGCCATCCCCCTCAGCCAGGGCCTCGGCCAGCTGCTCCTCGAAGGCGCGACGGTTGGCGAGGCCCGTCAGCGGGTCGGTCGCGGCGGCGCGGCGGGCCTCCTGCAGCGCGCCGCGCAGCGCCTCGGCCTCGCGCGCGCGCTCGGCCAGGCGGTGCGCCAGGCTGCGGCTGTTGCGGCAGAGCGCCTGGGTGTCGGCCAGGATGCGCCGCAGGGCGTCGTTCAGCGTGGGGCCGGCGGCGGCCAGCGTGTCGGTCAGGCCTTCCAGGCGGTTGCCATAGCGGGCGGCGTCCTCATGGGCGCTGCCCAGCATGCCCGCCGCATCGCTCAGCGCCGCTTCCAGCTGACGGGAAACCTGGCCGATGACCGTCGCCTGCGGCTCGCCCGCGCAGAACCGCGCGTGGATGTCGTCCAGGTCGGCCTGCTCCAGCGTGCCCTGGGCCTGGCGCGCGTCCATCGCCTCGCGCAGGCCGGGATGGGTGCCGGCGTGGTAGCTGAACCACACGAGGTAATTCTCGGGCGAAGGGCTGATGCGGTGGCCCAGCAGGGACTGCATGGCGGCATGGGCCGTGCCGATGGCCGGGTCCCGCACCGGCTGGGCCGGGCCTGCCCCGCGCGCGTCGGACCCTGCTTCGCCCATGGGCGCCATGTTGTGTTCCCTTTCCAACCGAGGCCGGCGGCGTCCTTCGGCCCCTGGGAAGGTTCTATCCCCATTGTCTGAACAGAAGCTTACCGCGTCCTCGCCGCGGCCCCCGCCTCAGCGCGTGGCGGCCTGCACCAGCAGCAGCCAGAGCGGCAGCGTCACCACCGAGAGCGCGTGCTGGCTGGTGGTGATGGCGGCCATCAGCGGCGCATCGCCCCCCATGGCGCGGGCCATCACATAGCTGGACGAGGCGGTCGGCAGCGCCATGAACAGCACGGCCATCGCGGTCGCCAGCGGCTCCAGCCCCAGCGCCAGGCAGAACAGCAGCGTCAGCGCCGGCACTGCCACCAGCTTCAGCGCGGCGGTCCAGAGTTGCAGCGCCAGCCGGTCCTGAAGCGCGCCCAGCGTCAGCGCCGCCCCCACCGCCAGCAGGCCCAGCGCCACCGAGGCGCGGCCCAACGCCTCCATCAGCGGCCGCACGCCCATCGGCAGCCCGCCCAGGCCCGCCACCGCGAAGCCCAGCACGCAGGCGATGATCAGCGGGTTCAGCGCCAGTTGCCGGGCGATTCGCAGCGGCCGCACCCGCCCGCCATCCCCCAGGGCGAAGGCCGTGGTCGTCATCACCTGCACGAAGGGCACGATCATGCCCGTGGCCACCCCGCCCAAGGCGAGGCCCGGCAGGCCGAACATGGCGCCCGCGATGGCGAAGCCCACCAGGTTGTTGAAGCGGATGCCGCCCATCAGCACGCTGGTCATGGATTTGTGCGGCTGGCGGAACCGGCGCGACAGCCACAGCGAGGCCACCGTGCCCAGCGCCAGCGCCGCCCAGATCGCGGCCATCATGCCGAAGATAGGCAATTCGCCAAGGTTCACCGAGCCGATGGCCACCACCAGCAGCGAGGGCAGCAGCACCCAGAAGATCAGCCGCTCGATGCCCGCCCAGACCGTGTCGTCGCGCAGCAGGCTGCGCTTCAGCACGGCCCCCAGCGCCAGCAGGCCGAAGGCCGGCACGAAGGCATCGAGATAGGGGCCCATGGGCGGCTCAGCGGCCCGGCGGGGGGGTGGCCGCGCGGCTGCCCCGGGCCACGATGTCGCGCAGGCAGGCGGCCTCGGTCCGCTGGCCGAGGCCCCCGGCGCGGGCCTGGGCGTGCAGCACCCGCGGGCCCTGGGGGGTGGTGTAGAACATGAGGTCGAGCTGGCAGCCGCCGGCGGAATACAGCCAGACCTCGGCATCCGCCTCCGGCCGGCGCAATTGCGGCGGGCCGAGCTGCCCGATCACGACAGCCGGCGCGGCGCCGAGCAAGCCGGAGACCGAGCCGGGCTGGCCGTCCCCCGGCCCCGTGGCGGCCGGTGCCGACGGCCGGGCAGGGGGCGCCTGCCCCAGCGCGGTGAGCGAGGCGCGCTGGCTGTCCATCAGGGCGCGTGCGGCCGTGGCCTCGTCACCGGCCACGCAGCCAGCCAGCAGCGGTCCGGCCAGCAGCGGCAGCGCCAGCCAGGAGAGCCTCGTGCTCAGCCTTCGTTCGGCAGCATTTCCATGCTGCCCATCAGGGCGCCGCCCTCCTCGACCGAAAGCTTCCGGTAGCGGGCGGTGCCCTTCACCTTGCCGGTGGCGCGGATGATCAGGCTGCCGCGCACGGTGATCGTGCCGTCGAACAGGCCCGCGATCTCGGCGTCCTCGACCTGGACCTCGCCGCGAAACACGCCGGTCGGCCCGATGGCCAGCTCGGCGGCCTGGATCATCTGGCTTTCCACCGTGCCCTCGACCACCAGGCGCTCGGCGTCGCTGACGGTGCCCTGCAGGCTGATGCCACGGCCGACCACCAGCGTCCGGCGCTCACCAGCGCCTTCGGGGCGGGGCGGGCGGGGGGTCTGGGCGGCGGCGGGCGGCGCGCCGGGGCGCGGGGCCGTGACGGGGGTGGCGGGCTTGGGCGGCATGCCGACCGGCGCGCCACTCGCGCTGGGCTGCCGGTAGGCGGGGACGACCAGGTCCTGGTCGCGATTGGGCTGCGTATTCATCGAATCCCCCGTGGCCGGCGCATCTGGCGCGTCATCCTTCTTGCGACCGAAGATGGACATTGGCGGCGCTCCTTGGTTCATGGGCGGGCGGCGAAGCGGCGGTTATAGCGTCCGCGCCCGACGCGGCAACGGCGACGGGCGAAGATTCCTCCGCTCATTTGCAATCGGGCCGATCTGGCTTAACCGGGCATATCCTCCCACCCCCCGGCACAGGGCCCAGCATGACCGCACCCAGCCTCGACATCCTCGGCATCGGCAATGCCATCGTGGATGTGCTCGCCCCCACCGACGACGCCTTTCTCGCCGCGCGCCAACTGCCCAAGGGCGGCATGTCGCTCATCAGCACCGAGCAGGCCGAGGCGCTCTACGCCGCCATGCCGCCGGGCGTCGAAAGCTCCGGCGGGTCGGCGGGCAACACTTGCGCCGTCGCCGCCGCCCTGGGCGCGCGCGTGGGCTTCCTGGGCAAGGTGGCCCAGGACCAGCTCGGCGAGGTCTTCGCGCACGACATCCGCGCCATCGGCGTGCATTTCCCGACCGCGCCGCTGGTGGGCGGCGCCCCCACCGCCCGCTGCCTGATCCTGGTGACGCCGGACGGGCAGCGCACCATGAACACCTTCCTCGGCGCCTGCGTCACTTTCGGCCCCGCCGATGTGGACCCGGCCGAGGTGGCGCGCGCCCAGGTGGTCTACCTGGAGGGCTACCTCTTCGACCCGCCGGAGGCCCAGGCCGCCTTCCGCGCCGCGGCGAAGGCCGCCCACGCCGCCGGCCGCCAGGTGGCGCTGACGCTGAGCGACCCCTTCTGCGTCGGCCGCCACCGCGCCGCCTTCCGCGATTTCGTGAAGAACGAGACGGACATCCTCTTCGCCAATGAGGCGGAGATCCTCTCCCTCTACGAAACCGACGACTTCGAGGCCGCCGCCGCCCAGGCCGCGCGCGAGGTGAAGATCGCGGCGCTGACCCGCAGCGAGCATGGCAGCGTGATCCTGGCCGGCGGCGAGCGGCATGTCGTCGCCGCGCAGCCCACCAAGGTCGTGGACACCACCGGCGCGGGCGACGCCTATGCGGCGGGCTTCCTGGCGGCGCTGACCCGCAACCTGCCCTTGCCCGAGTGCGGCCGCTGGGGGAGCATCGCGGCCGCGGAGGTCATCAGCCACTACGGCGCCCGCCCGCAGGCCAATTTGAAGGAGCTTGTCGCATGACGCGTCTGCCTGTCCTCTTTGCCGCCGCGCTGGCGGTTCTCGCTCCGGGCGCGGCCCTGGCGCATCACGGCGACGCCGATGTCCAGGCCCGCGCGGTGCGCGACGCGCAGCGGCAGCAGGCCCAGCTGCTGGCCAACTCGGCGCCGGACCAGCTGCGCGCCGCCGCCGCCGCGCTGCGGCAGGGGCGCGACGCCCAGGCCCAGGAATGGCTGGAACGCGCCGAGACCCGCCTCCTGACCGGCGAGGCCCTGCCCGTCGCCGGCGGCGCCGCCGTGCTGACCGGCAGCGCGCGCCACGTCGCCGCCGCCCGCGTCGCGATGCGCGACCACGACAACGCCCGCGCCCAGCGTGAGATCGAGGCGGCGCTGGCCATGCTGGGCCAGTCCGCGGGCCGCTGAGGTGAACGCGCCGCCGCTGCCGGATGCGCCGCCCGCCATCCGCGACGCCATCCTGGACTGGCTGGACCGCTTTTCCGCCTGCGTGCGCGAGGTGGACTACAAGTCGGCCTACCCCTTCTGGCACCCGCGCATCATCGCCTTCGGGACGGTGCAGGCGCTGGTGGAGGGGCTGGAGACCTTCCGCGACCGGCAATGGGACAGCGTCTGGCCCCGCACCAGCGACTTCCGCTTCCCGCCCGAGGCGGCGCGCGTTCTGGCCAGCGCCGATGGCAGCATGGCGGTGGCGATCGCGCCCTTCACCTCGACGGGCTACGCGCCGGACGGCACGCCCTTCGACCGGCCCGGCCGCACCACGCTGATCCTGATGCCCAACCCGGGCGAGGGGGAAAAGTGGCTGGCGGTGCACAGCCACATGTCGCTGGCAAAGGGTGTGCCGCCGGATAGCCACGCGACACGGGCCATCAAGGCGAAGTAGGGGGGGGGGGGGGGGGGGGGG
>JBHYDO010000170.1:0-10360 GCA_051860645.1 Roseococcus sp. | reverse complement strand
CGAACTGGAAGATGAGAGGGGTATCGAGCGTGGACTCGGCACCCATGTGTCTCACGTCGACGCCCAGCTCACGAAATTCGCGTAGAACTTCGATGCCCCGAAGATGGGACATGCCCCGGCTTTCGGCAATGCATTGTTCATTTTGACATGCCACAGAGCCGCCATTGCGCCGGCCCATCGCGGCCGCATCGCCGGGCCAGAAAGGACCACCCCGCCACAGACCGACCGCATGAGGCGCTCCATGCTCCGCCAGTTCTGCCAACGCCTTGTGCAATGGCTCCGCTATCGGCCGGAGCGTCGCTATATGCGCGGCCGCTGAAGCGGCAGCCTGCCTGCGGCGCCGCACGCGCTGTAGGCAAACCTTAACATTTCGTTCAAATCACCGCCGCGGACGGTGTCTAGACACCCGGGACCATTCATCGGTCCGGGACGTCTCGCATGAACATCTTCTCCACGCCCTCATTCACGGTCACCAACACGACCGCCGCCCTGCCGGGCAGCGCGGCGAACGGCGCTGAGGTGCTGGCCCATGACGCCGCGCGCGGCCTGATTTTCGTGCTGGGCGCCGATGGCGTGGACGCGTTGCGGGTGGCGGATGGGACGCTGGCCTTCTCCGTGCCGGGCAGCGCGGTTCAGGTGGTGGGCGGCGGCGCGCCCTTCCCGGTCGGCACCGGCAACTCGGTCGCCGTCTCTGGCGACAACCTCGCCATCGCCTTTGGCAATGCCACGCCGGGCAGCACGGGCGTCGCCGCCGTCTTCACCATGGACGCCGCCGGCACCTCCGCCACCTGGCGCGCGACCGCCGAAGTCGGCGTCCTGCCCGACATGATGACCTTCACCGCCGATGGCAGCCAGCTTCTGGTGGCCATTGAGGCCGAGCCCACGGAAGGCTTCGCCATCGACGCCCCGGGCGGCATGACCATCATCGACACCGCCACCTGGGCGCCGACCTTCTACGGCTTCGACGCCTTCGACGCCCAGGCCGATGCGCTGCGCGCGGCCGGCGTGCGCCTCTCCAACGCTATCCCCGGCAGCCCCGAGGCGAACCAGGCGCTGCCCTCGCTCGACCTCGAGCCGGAATACATCACCATCTCCGGTGACCGCGCCTTCGTGACGCTGCAGGAAGCCAACGCCATCGGCGTGTTCAACCTGAACCCCGAGAACGGCCCGGTGGGTTGGACCGCGGTCCTGCCGCTCGGCTACAAGGACCACAGCCTGGCCGGCAACGAGATCGACACCTCCGACCGCGACGGCGGCTACAACCCGCGCGAGGTGCCGATCTTCGGCATGTACCAGCCCGACGCGATCGCGAGCTTCGTGCAGGACGGCGTGACCTACCTCGTCACCGCCAATGAGGGCGATGCCCGCGAGTATTTCGGCCCCGGCGACGTGTTCAACGAGGAAGTGCGCCTGAAGGACCTGGTGCCCTCCAGCGGCAGCACCCCGCCCGACGGCATGCCCGGCATCGACCCCGCGCTGCTGGCGCAGCTTCAGGGCCGCATGGGCGACGCCGATCTCGGCCGGCTGGTCGTGACCCGCTGGTCCGGCGACACCAATGGCGACGGCCTGCTGGACCAGATCCATGCCTTCGGCGGCCGCAGCTTCTCCATCTGGGAGGTGGGCGGCACGGATGCCGCGCCGACCCTGACCCAGCGCTATGACAGCGGCGCCCTGCTCGACACCATCATCGCCTCGCAGGCGCCGGACCTCTACGATGACGGCCGCGCGGACAACAAGGGCAGCGAGCCCGAGATGATCACGCTCGGCACCATCGACGGCGAACTCTACGCCTTCGTGGGCCTGGAGCGCTCCAACGCCAACCTGGTCTTCCGCATCGACGGGCCGACCGACGTCGTCTACCAGGGTCTGATCCGCAACGCGGGCGATGTCGCCCCCGAGACCAGCGTCTTCATCCCCGCCAGCGGCGATGCGGACCCGGTCTTCGTGGTGGCGAATGAGGCCAGCAACACCACCACCGCCTACGACATCACGCAGGAAGGCAGCCCCTTCACTCTGCAGATCCTGTACGGCTCGGACGCCGAGGCGGGCCTCGCGGCCTCCGGCCGGGCGGATCGCTTCGCCGCCATCGTGGAAGGCCTTGAAGGAACCTTCGACAACAGCATCACGCTGGCGGGCGGCGACAACTACATCCCCGGTCCCTTCGCCGCCGCCGGCACCGACCCCTCGGTGCTGCCCGCGCTGCGCGCCTTCTACGAGGAGCTGCTGGACGTCGCGCCCGGTTCCCTCTCCTCGCTGTTCGGCAGCACGGCTGCGCCGGTCTTCTCGGTGGACATCGCCATCCAGAACGCCATCGGCGTGCAGGCCTCGGTGCTGGGCAACCATGAATTCGACCTGGGCACCAACACCATCGCCGACGCCATCGGCTTCTACCTGAGCGGTGGCAACGCGCGGAACATCGGCGCGCAGTTCCCCTACCTCTCGGCCAACCTCGATTTCTCGGGC
Source organism: Roseococcus sp. (assembly GCA_051860645.1). Classification (GTDB taxonomy): domain Bacteria; phylum Pseudomonadota; class Alphaproteobacteria; order Acetobacterales; family Acetobacteraceae; genus Roseococcus. The sequence continues at coordinate 7,897 of JBHYDO010000170.1, read as the reverse complement.
GACCCGGCGCTCTCCAGGCTCTACACTGAGGCGCTGCGCGAGGCCTCGAGCTACGCCACCACGGCGGCGGACCTTGCTTCGAGCACCACCCGCAACGCCCAGGCGGCCGACAAGAAGATCGCGCCCTGGACCACCATCGTCGAAAACGGCGAGGTGATCGGCGTGCTGGGCGTCACCACCCAGATCCTGGCGACCATCTCGACCGTCAACGGCGTGCAGATCCTCGACCCGGCCGGCGACGGCGGCGTGAACAATGTGCAGGAACTGGCCGACATCCTGCAGCCCTATGTGGACGAGATGCAGGCGCTGGGGATCAACAAGATCGTCCTGCTCTCGCACCTGCAGCAGTATCAGCTGGAACTTGACCTCGCGCCCCTGCTGAGCGGCGTGGACATCATCTTCGCCGCCGGCAGCAACGCCATCTTCGCCGACGACCAGGACACGCTGCGCCCGGGCGACGTGGCCGATGAAGGTTTCCCGGTCTATCGCACCGGCGCGGACGGCAACCCGGTCGCGATCGTCTCCACCGACAACGAGTTCGCCTATGTGGCGCGCCTCGTCGTCACCTTCGACGAGAACGGCATCCTGATCTCCGACCCCGACGGTGCTGGCCCGGTCGGCATCGGCGGCGTGGACCCGACGGTCTCTGGCGCCTTCGTCACCACGGACGAGACGGTGGAAGCCATCTGGGGCGCCGGGGCGGATCCATACGCCGAAGGCACCCGCGGCGGCGCCGTGCGCAGCCTGACGGACGCCGTGGCGGCCGTGATTGCCGCCAAGGACGGCAACGTGCTGGGCTTCACGGATGTCTTCCTGGAAGGCCGCCGCGGCGAGGTCCGCACCGAGGAGACCAATCTCGGCAACCTGACCGCCGACGCCAACCTCGCCGCCGCCCGCCTGGTGGACGGCGAAGTGCTGGTCTCCATCAAGAACGGCGGCGGCATTCGTGCCGAAATCGGTACGCTGCAGGGCAGCCCGGTGCCGGAGGAACTCCCGCCCCAGGCGAACCCCGATGCGGGCAAGCCCACGGGCGGCGTCAGCCAGCTCGACATCGAGAACTCGCTGCGCTTCAACAATGCCCTGACCGTGCTGGCGGTGACGGCGGAGAACCTCGGCCGCATCTTCGAACACGCGGTGGCGGGCAGCAACCCGGGTGCGACGCCCGGGCAGTTCCCGCAGGTGGGCGGCGTCAGCTTCTCCTTCGACGCGACGCAGCAGGCGCAGGTCATCAACAGCGCCACGGGCGAAATCACCCAGGTGGGCCAGCGCATCCAGAACCTCGCCATCTACAACGAGGATGGCAGCGTGGCCGACGTCATCATCCAGGACGGTGCCCTGGTGGGTGACGCGGGCCGCGTCATCAAGATCGTGACGCTGAGCTTCCTGGCGGGCAGCCCGAGCCAGACCATCCTGGGCGGCGACGGCTTTCCCTTCCCGCTCTTCACCATCCCGGGCAGCCGGGTGGACCTGCTGAACAACGCGACGCTGGGTGCGGGCAACGCCACCTTCGCCCCGGCCGGTTCCGAGCAGGACGCGCTGGCCGAATACCTGCTGGAGCGCCACGGCGACGCCGACAGCGCCTTTGACCAAGTGGATGCCGGGCCGCAGACCGACTTGCGCATCCAGAACCTGGCCTTCCGCGCCGACACCGTTGGCATCCCCTTCGCCCAGGTGACCGAGGACGGCAGCACGCGGCTGGAGCAGATGGTGGTCTCGCCGCGCCCCACCGCCGAATTCGCCTTCGCGGGCGGCGCCGGCGACGAGACCATCCGCCTGCACGGCACCGACGACATCGTGTCCGGCGGCGCCGGCACCGACGTCATCTTCGGCGGCGGCGGCGATGACCGCATCTCCGGCAACGCGGGTGACGACTTCCTGTACGGCGAGGCGGGCGATGACCGCCTCGACGGCGGCGCGGGCAACAACATCATGTTCGGCGGCACCGGCAATGACCGCTACGTGGTCCGCAGCGAGGGCGATGTGGTGGATGAACAGGAGAACGAGGGCACCGACCTCGTCACCTCCTTCATCAACTATGTGTTGGTTGACCATGTGGAGAACCTGAACCTCGCCGGAACCGCCGACCTGACCGGCACGGGCAACGCGCTCAACAACCGCATCAACGGCAATTCGGGCAACAACACGCTGGCGGGCGGCGATGGCGATGACGTGCTGAATGGCCAGGATGGCAACGACATCTTGATGGGTGGCGAAGGCCGGGACGTGTTGCAGGGCGGTGCTGGGAACGACCAACTCTTCGGTGGCGCGGGCAATGACCGCCTGACCGGCGGCGAGGGTGCGGACGAACTGACGGGCGGCGCCGGGCGCGACACGTTCTCCTTCGACGCCTTCAACCACAGCACGCCCGGTGCAATGGACAGCATCATGGACTTCGAGCAGGGCCAGGACATCATCCGCCTGAGCCTGATCGACCTGGGCGGCGATGACTTCGAGTTCGTCGGCACGGGCGCCTTCCTCGGCGGTGGCCAGGCCTCGGTGCGCTTCGAGATTGTGGGTGCCGACACCATGGTCTTCGCCGACAACGGCAATGGCGGCGATGCGGAGATGGCCTTCCGCATGGTGGGCAACTTCACCCTGACCTCGGGCGACTTCCTGTTCTGAGGCGGGGCTTGGCATGGCAGGGGTTGGCTTCGGCCAATCCCTGCTGCGCACCCAATCCAAGGTTGTATTTCTGGCCAGACGCTAAGTTGTTCCTGGTGGGATCCCATCAGGGGATAACTCGTTGACATGCCTCCGGACCATTTTCGGGCGGAGCGCACCCATGTCCCCACCCTACAAGCTGCAGATTCTCTAGGGTGCCGACGCATCCCCCGGGGTGCTGGCGTTCGAGCGGGCCGGCCGCTTCGCGGCGGTCGTGGAGGCGCTGGAGGGCACCCATGGGAACTCCATCACACTGGCGGGCGGCGACAACCTCGCGCCCGGCGTGTTCACCTCGGCGACGACCGACCCCTCGCTGGTCCCGGTGCTGCGCGGCTTCTACGAAGACCTGCTGGCCTCGTGCCCTTCGCCGAGGTGGCGCAGGGCGGCGTGGTGCGGCTGGTGAAGATGATCGTGGCCCCGCGTGACACCGCGGAGTTCGACATTTCGCTCAACTGGCGTGACATCACCCTGCGCACCCATGACGCGGCGGAGCTCATCACGGTGGGCGCCGGGAACGACATCGTCTGCGCCGGCGGCGGCGATGACCGCGTCTCCGGCGGGGCGGGGAACGACATCCTGCAGGGCAAGGACGGCAACAGCGGGGCCAACACCCTGCATGGCGGCGTGGGCAACGACTTCTACATGGTCCGCTCTGCGCTCGACGTGGTGGTGGAACTGGAGGGGGAGGGCATCGACCAGGTCTCGTCCTTCGTCAGCCACACGCTGGGCGCGCATCTGGAGAACCTGGTGCTGCGCGGCGATGGAACCATCAACGGCACGGGCAAGGCGGTGAACAACGTGATCCAGGGCAATGATGCCGCCAACACGCTGGTTGGCGGGCGGGGCGATGATGTGTTGCGCGGCCATGGCGGCAACGACCTGCTGCTGGGTGGCGACGGACGCGACGTTCTGCAGGGCGGCGCTGGCAATGACATGCTGTTCGGCGGGGCGGGCAATGACCGCCTGACCGGCGGTGCCGGGGGCCGATGATCTGGAGGGCGGCGCCGGGGCCGACCTGTCCGACTTCACGGCCTTCACCGACAGCACGCCCGGTGCCATGGACGTGATCATGGACTTCCAGCAGGGGTTGGACCGCATCCGGCTGAGCGTGACCGACACCTCGGATGCGCCGGGCTGGCAGGGCTCTCTTTTCGTGGGCATGGCGGGCTTCGCGGGCGGCGGCGTCGCCTCGGTCCGCTACGAGGCCGCGGGGGAGGACACCCTGGTCCTGGCCGATGCCAGGGATGGCGGCGATGCGGAACTGGCCTTCCGGATGGTGGGCAGCTTCACCCTCACCGCCGCGGACTTTCCTGCGAGGTGGCGCGGGGCCGTGGCCGGGCAGCCGAGGGCTACCAAGCCGCCTCCGGCGGCAGGGACATCAGGATCGCCTCGACATTCCCCCCGGTCTTGAGGCCGAAGATGGTGCCGCGGTCGTGCAGCAGGTTGAATTCCACGTAGCGGCCGCGGCGGAACAGCTGGTGCTGGCGCTCGGCCTCGGTCCAGGGCTCGTGCATCCGCCGGCGAACGATGGCGGGGTAGGATTCCAGGAAGGCGAGCCCGACATCCTTCGTGAAGGCGAAGTCGGCATCGATGCCCTTGCCCGGCGTGCGGTCGCCCAGCCAGTCGTAGAAGATGCCGCCCAGGCCCCGGGTCTCGCCCCGGTGCGGCAGGAAGAAGTATTCCTCGCACCATTGCTTGAAGCGCGGGTAGTAGGTCTGGTCGTGCATGTCGCAGGCGCGCTGGTACGCGGCGTGGAAGAAGGCCGCGTCCTCCAGGCTTGCGGCGCTTTCCTTGTCCATGGGCGTGATGTCGCCGCCGCCGCCGAACCAGGCCTTCGTGGTGCAGATGAACCGGGTGTTCATGTGCGCCGTCGCCGCGCGCGGCGAGCGCGGGTGCGCCACCAGCGAGATGCCCGTGGCGAGGAAGCGCGGATCCTCCTCCGCGCCCGGGATCTGCTTGCGGAACTCCGGGCTGAACTCGCCGAAGACGGTGGAGACGTTCACACCCACCTTCTCGAACACCCGCCCGCGCATCAGGCCCATGGTGCCGCCGCCGCCCTCGGCGCGCTGCCAGGGGGTGTAGGTGAAGCGGCCGGCGGGCAGGCCGGCATGGGGGCCTTCCGCGAGATCATCCTCGATCGCCTCGAAGGCGGCGCAGATGCGGTCACGCAGGGTTTCGAACCAGGCGCGGGCCGGTTCGGTGAAGGGGTGGGTCACGGGCTTGCTCATGTCCATCGTCCATAAACCCATAGCCTGCAAATCGTGCGCTTGCCCATGGCCGCATGAGGTGGACAGGGCAGGGTTGGGCGCCTATTAGCCCAAGCCTTAGGTCGGGGTTGCGCGCCACCGGATGGGCGCCAAATCCTTCCATGAATGTCCCGCACGACCGGGGCGCAGAGTTGAGGTGGAGTGTCATGGCAGAGACGACGGCACCCATGGGTGCAACGACCCCGGCAGCGGGTGGCCCCGCCGACGGCGTCACCAAGCGCGACTTCCTGAAGCTGACGACAACGGCCTTCGCCGTGGTGGGCGTGGGCGCCATGGTCTGGCCCTTCATTGCCTCGCTCGCCCCTGGCGGCGACGTGCTGGCGCTGGCCAGCACCGATGTGGACCTGGCGCCCATCTCCGAGGGCCAGGCGGTCACGGTCATGTGGCGCGGCAAGCCGGTCTTCGTGCGCCACCGCACGGCGGCGGAGATAGAGGCTGCGGTGAACGAGCCCATGTCGGCCCTCAAGGACCCCGCTGCGGACGACACGCGCGTCCAGCAGGCGCCGTGGCTCGTGGTGGTGGGCATCTGCACCCATCTCGGCTGCGTGCCGCTCGGCCAGCGGCCGACCGATGCGCGCGGCGACTACGGCGGCTGGTTCTGCCCCTGCCATGGCAGCCACTACGACACGTCGGGCAGGATTCGGCGCGGCCCCGCGCCGACGAACCTTGAAGTTCCCGGCTACACCTTCACTTCCGACACAACGATCCGCATCGGCTGACGGCCACCGGGCGGCGGGTATGGTCCCGTCCCGCCCGGGCCGTGCCCTTTAGAGGACGAGCAAGATGGCCATCGGCCTGCACGACAGTTCGTTCAAGAACCCCGTGATCCGCTGGGTCGACCAGCGGCTGCCGGTGTTCACCATGATCCAGAAGGAATACGGGACGTTCCCGACGCCCCGGAATTTCAATTATTTCTGGAACTTCGGTGCGCTGGCGATGATCAACCTGATGATCATGATCGCCACGGGCGTGTTCTTGGCAATGCATTATACCGCCCATGTGGACCACGCCTTCGAGAGCGTCGAGCGCATCATGCGCGACGTGCATTACGGCTGGCTGATCCGTTACGTGCACATGAATGGCGCCTCGATGTTCTTCATCGTGGTGTTCATCCACATCTGGCGCGGCATGTACTACGGCTCCTACAAGGCGCCGCGGGAACTGCTCTGGATGCTGGGCGTGGTCATCTTCCTGCTGATGATGGCCACCGCGTTCATGGGCTACGTGCTGCCCTGGGGCCAGATGTCCTTCTGGGGGGCCACGGTCATCACCAACTTGTTCAGCGCCATCCCGCTGATCGGGCCGGAGATCGTCACCTACCTGTGGGGCGGCTTCAGCGTGGACAACCCGACGCTGAACCGCTTCTTCAGCCTGCACTTCCTGCTGCCCTTCGTGATCGTGGGCGTGGTGTTCCTGCACGTGGCGGCCCTGCACATCACGGGCTCGAACAACCCGCTGGGCATCGAGCCCAAGGGCCCGCAGGACACGCTGCCGTTCCACCCGTACTACACGGCCAAGGACAGCGTCGGCATTGTGGCCTACCTGGGCGTCTTCGCCTTCCTGGTCTTCTTCATGCCGAACTACCTGGGCCATGCGGACAACTACATCCCCGCGAACCCGCTGGTGACGCCGGCGCACATCGTGCCCGAATGGTACTTCCTGCCGTTCTACGCGATCCTGCGCGCGGTGCCGGACAAGCTGGGCGGCGTGATCCTGATGTTCGGTTCCATCGCGATCCTGTTCGTGCTGCCCTGGCTCGACACCTCGAAGGTGCGCTCCATGCGGTTCCGCCCCATCGCGCGGATTGCCTTCCTCATCTGGACGGTGAACTTCTTCGTCCTGACCTGGGTGGGCGCCAAGCCGGCCGAGCAGCCCTACGTGCTCATCAGCCAGATCGGCACCACCATCTACTTCGCGTATTTCCTGGTGGTGCTGCCGGCGCTTGGCCGCCTCGAACGCCCGCTGCCCCTGCCCGAGAGCATCGCCCGCGCGGTGTTGGGCGCCAAGGCGCAGTTGGGCGGCGGGCCGATCCCCGGCGCCGCGACCGCCAAGCCGATGGAGAAGGCCTGAACCCATGCGCATCGTGAAGGCTCTTGCCGTCGCCCTCTCGCTCTCGGTCGCCAGCCCCGTGCTGGCGGCCGAGGCGCCGCCCGCGTCCGATGCCGGCTTCGGCTTTGCCGGGCTGTTCGGCACCTTTGACCGCGGTTCCCTGCAGCGCGGCTTCCAGGTCTACCAGGAGGTGTGCTCCGCCTGCCATGGCATGCGCCTGCTCTCCTACCGCAACCTGCTCGACATCGGCCTCTCCGAGGAGCAGGTGCGCGCCATCGCCGCCAACGTGACCGTCACCGACGGCCCGAACGATGATGGCGAGATGTTCGAGCGCCCGGCCCGCCTGTCCGACCGTTTCCGCAGCCCGTTCCCGAACGAGCAGGCGGCGCGGCTGGCCAACAACGGCGCCTACCCGCCCGACCTCTCGGTGATCACCAAGGCGCGCGCGAACGGCGCGAACTACCTCCACGCGCTGCTGACCGGCTACTCCGATCCGCCGGCCGGCGTGGAGTTGATGCCCGGCATGAACTGGAACGCTTGGTTCGGCGGCAACCAGATCGCCATGCCGAACGTGCTGAACGACGACCAGTTGGAATTCGCCGACGGCACCCGCGCCACGGCCGAGCAGATGTCGCGGGATGTCACCACCTTCCTCGCCTGGGCCGCGGAGCCCGAGATGGAGACGCGCCGCCAGATGGGCGTGAAGGTGCTGATCTTCCTGGCCATCCTGGGCGGCCTCGTCTACGCCACCAAGCGCAAGGTCTGGGCGGACGTGAAGCACTGAATGTCTGTGGAGGGGTTACCCCTCCAGAAGTCCGCCCCGCGCCACGACGCGCCCGCCCGATACCACCAGGGCGGGCGCTTTGCGTTGCACCACCGCCTCGGCCATGGTCGCCGCCTCGACCACGACCAGATCGGCC
>JBHYDO010000169.1:0-10425 GCA_051860645.1 Roseococcus sp. | reverse complement strand
GTCCAGCACCTCGTTCACGGTCTGCAATAGGGTGGCGCCGAAGCGCCTCGCCGTTTCGGCATAAGCGCGCTGCTCGGCGTCCAGCGGCGTGTCCAGCAGAAGGGAAAGGGTGCCCATCACGCCATGCAGGGGGGTGCGCACCTCATGGCTGGTGAAGGCCAGGAAATCGCTCTTTTCCTGGGTGGCGCGCTCGGCCGCCCGGCGGGCCTTCTCCGTCTCCTTCTCGGCGCGCTTGCGAGCGGTGACGTCGTGCTGGATGCCGACGAAGGCCAGCAGGGTGCCATCTGCGCCGAAGACGGGCGAGATGCGAAGCTCATTGGTGAAGCGGCGGCCGTCGCGGCGGTGGTTGGTGAACTCCACCATCACCGGCTTCCGCTCGGAGATGGCCCGGCGCAGCGCGCGCACGGGGGCTTTCTCGGTGGACTTGCCCTGGAGGAAGCGGCAGTTGCGGCCGAGCACCTCCTCCGGTGGGTACCCGGTGATCTGCGAGAAGGCAGGATTCATGAAGACGATGGGGCAGTCGTGCAGGGAGGGGTCGGCCACGGTGATACCGGTGGGCGCCGCAGCGATGGCGAGCGCCAGCACGCCACCGAGGCCCGAAGCCGCGATGGCGGATTCGCTGCCCAGCAGCAGGGCGTTGCCCCCCGCGTCCCGGCGCACCTCCGGCGCGGCCGAAAGGCGGGCCAAGCCGCTATTCGTCGTAGGTGAGGAGGGTTTCGACTGGGACATCAAGGCGGTTCCTTCCGCCGAGGAAGGTCAACTCCAGGAGGGTGGCCGCGGCCGGCACCTCGGCCCCGGCCTCGCGGAGCAGGGAAATTCCAGCCGCCATGGTCCCGCCGGTGGCAAGGAGGTCATCCAGCAGCACCACGCGTTGCCCGGGGGTGATGGCGTCGGCCTGCATCTCGATCCGGTCAGAACCGTATTCCAGCGCATAATCCAGGCCGATGGTTGCACCCGGCAGCTTGCGCGGCTTGCGCAGCATGATGAAGCCAAGACCGAGTTCCAGCGCGAGGGGCGCGGCCAACAGGAAGCCGCGGCTCTCAATGCCGGCCAGCACCTCGGGCCGGTGCGGCGTGATTCGTGCGGCCATGGCCGCCATCGCGGCCTTCCAGGCTTGCGCATTCCTGAGCAGCGTCGAGATGTCGTAAAAGAGGATGCCGGGCTTGGGAAAATCCGGGATGCCACGGATATGGCGCTTGAGTTCGCTCTCGGTCACGGCTTTCTTCGGTGCTCGGCGGGCGGTCCAATACGGGCCGCGCAGGGATGCGCCTTCCGGCAGACTACGCCGCTGCCCCAGTAATCCGCAAGCTTCCCGGCAGTTTTGTCAAAATGGTTCCGCAGGAGATCAGGTTATCGCCATGTCACGCAGTCTTCTCGCCTTCCTGATCGGCGTTGTCGGATTTGTTTTGTATATTCTGGCAGTGGTTGCGCTCGGTGATCATGTCGTGATGGCGCATTGGGCGTTGCAAACTGTTTATTACGTTGTGGCAGGGATCGTGTGGGTGTGGCCGGCGAAATGGTTAATTGTCTGGGGGGCGGGCGGCCGCAAGCCCGGCTGAACACCGCGGTCCGCCCAGCGGGGTCGGTGGGCTTCAAGAAAGCTTCACCACCGCGCACCCCCTCGCACGCCCTACCTTGCGCCGCGATGACATCCTCCCTCCGCCGCCCCCTCCCTCCGCGCAGCGGCAAGCCGGCTCCGCCTCGGGTTGCCGCGGCCGATTCTCGTCCGGCCGCGCCGCAGCGCCCCGTCCTCCAGCGCTTCGTCGCGATGACCGACAAGGGCGGCATCGGCAAGAGCCTGCTGGTTCAGGGGCTGAGCCTCGAGTTGGAAGCGGCCGGCATCGCGCACAAGGTGGTCGAGGTCGAGACCACCTGCCGCCTGGCCGAGCGCCTGGGCGAGCGCGTGGTCTATTTCGAATTCCAGGACGCCGACCTGGACCGGCTCCGCCTCGATCCCGACCTCGCCGGCCAGTTCTGGGACGGAGTGGCCGAGGAGTTCCTCGACGGCACCTGCCTGATGGACATGAGCGCCAACGCGACCAAGGCCTTCTGGGGCTGGTCAAGCAGTGGCGGCGTCGGCGAGATGATGTTCGGCGACGGGCAGGGCATCGGCGTGCTTGTCTGCACCACGGCCAACAGCGAGGCGGTGGCGCTGGCCACCCAGGCCATGCGCCAGGCGGCCGAGGCCTGGCCGGCGGCCCGCCTCTATCTCGTGGTCAGCCACCATGACGGCGAAATGCCCGAGACGGCGCCAATCTGGGACGGCATCTGCGCTGCGGCGGGAGAGGCGGCAGACGACGTGGTGCGCATCTTCTTGCCCGCTTGCCGCGCCAAGGTTTGGCCGGTGATGGCCAGCCAACGCCGCCCGCTCGTGGAGATCACCGAGTTCGACCCGCGTGAGATGGTGGCTTATGGCTTCACCCTGGGCGTGGCCGCGCGGGCGCGCACCGACATGCAGTCCTGGTTCCGGGCCTGGCGCGCGCGGGTGCAGCGGATCCTCACCGCCGGCGGACTGCCGGTTGCGCCGCTGGAATAGATCGCGCCTTCAGCCGGCCAACTCGCGTGAGCGCGCTGTGGCCGCCGCGATGGCCTCGCGCATCAGGTCGGGCAGGGCACCGTCCCGCATCAGCACGGCGAGTGCGCGCTCCGTGGTGCCCTTTGGGCTTGTGACGGCGCGGCGCAGCGCGGCCGCGTCCTGATCACTCGCGCCCAGCAGCGCGCCGGACCCAGCCACCGTCGCGCGCGCCATGCGCCGCGCAAGATCGGGCGGCAGGCCCTCGGCGAGCGCGGCCTGCTCCATCACTTCGGCCAGCAGGAAGACATAGGCCGGCCCACCACCCGAGACGGCGGTGACGGCGTCGATCATGCCCTCGTCTTCCACCCAGGCGGCCTCGCCAATCGCGGCCAGCAGCGCATCGCACAGGCTGCGCTGGCCAGTATCCACGCCCGGCCCCGCGAAGCCCACGGTGAAGCCCTGGCGCACGGCCGCCGGCGTGTTGGGCATGGCGCGCACCACGCGCGCAGCCGGACCCAGCAGCGCCGAAAGCCCTGTCACTGTGCGGCCGGCCATGATGGAGAGGAACACGGTGCTGGGCCCTGCCAGTGGGGCAAGGGCGGGCACTGCCACCGGCGCTTCCTGCGGCTTGGTGGCCAGGATCACGGCAGCAGGCCGGAAGCCCGCAGGAATTTCGGCGGTGGTCGCGACATGGCGCACCCGGCCCGCGAAGGCCGCCATGGCCGGCTCATGGGGCTCCACCACCACCGTCTCGGGCGGCAGGCCCTGTTCGAGCCAGCCGGACAGCATGGCGCCGCCCATCTTGCCGCAACCCAACAGCAGCAAAGGCGGAAGCGCCATCCCTACATCTCCAGCATCTTGCGCAGCAGGGACACGTCCTCGGCGAAGGTCGGGTCCTCCTGCATCAGTTCCGTGATCTTGTTCACCGCGTGCAGCACGGTCGTGTGGTCGCGATTGCCGAAACGCTTGCCGATTTCGGGCAGCGAGCGGGACGTCAATTGCTTGGCCAGGTACATTGCCACCTGGCGCGGCCGAGCCACGGCGCGCGAACGCCGGGCGGAAGCCATTTCGGTGAGGCGGATGTTGTAGTGCTCGGCCACCTTGCGCTGGATGTCGTCGATGGAGAGGCGCTTGTCATGCGCGCGCAGGATGTCCGAGAGCACCTCGGGCACGCTCTCCAGCGTGATGGGCCGGCCGAACAGCCGCGCATGCGCCACGATGCGGTTCAGCGCCCCTTCGAGGTCACGCACGTTGGAGGCGATCTTGCGCGCGAGCAGTTCCAGCACGCGCGCCGGCACCTCGACCCCCGCATGTGCCGCCTTGGCCTGCAGGATGGACAGGCGCAGCTCGTAGGTGGTGGCGTGCAGGTCGGCCACGATGCCGCCCGAGAGCCGCGTGCGCAGCCGGTCCTCGATGCCCGAGAGGTCGTTCGGCGCCTTGTCGGCCGAGATGATGATCTGCTTGCCGGCATCGATGAGCGCGTTGAATGTGTGGAAGAACTCCTCCTGCGTATTGTCCTTGCCGATCAGGAACTGCAGGTCATCCACCATGAGCACATGGACCGAGCGCAGCTGCGTCTTGAACTCCATGATGTTCTGCGTCCGCAGCGCATTGATGAACCGATACATGAACTTCTCGGCCGACATGTAGGCGATCTGCAGCTCCGCCTCGCGCTCGCGCAGGGACCACGCGATGGAATGCATTAGATGGGTCTTGCCCAGCCCCACCCCGCCATAGAGGAACAGCGGGTTGAACCCCGCCTGGGCGGGGCGTTCGGAGACCCGGCGGGCGCAGGCATGGGCGAACTCGTTGGGCTTGCCGACCACGAAGCTGTCGAAGGTGAAGCGCGGATCAAGTGGCACCAGCCAGTCGTTGCGGTTGCCGTCAGCGGCCGGCGCCGGCCCTGGCGGGGGCAAGGGGGCCGCGCTGAGGCTCTCCGCGAGGCCAGGCGCCGAGGCCCGGGCCTCGGCAGGGGGAAGGATGTCCTGCGCCTCGGCGGCCACACGCAGCTCCACGCGGCGCAGCCCGCTCAGCTCCGCCTGGCAGAGCATGCGCAGCCGGTCGCCATAATGGTCGCGCACCCAGTCACGCAGGAAGCGGGTGGGAAGGCTGATCACGGCCACATCGCCATCCACTGCCGAGAGCGTCAGCTGGCGGAGCCAAGTGCGGTATTCGACATCACCCACCTCCTGGCGGAGGCGGCTGCGAACCCGAGCCCAGGCCGTCGCGGCCTTTCCGGCGTTGTTGGGGGGCTCGCCGGCTTCGTGATCCATTCAAGACCTCTGCCTCTCCGGCGCGGAGGCGATCCGCGCATTCCTCCGGGAGGGTCCCGGAGAACCGACTGATTTTCCCTACACCAAGGCCAGGATGGCCCAGCCGCCGCTATCCCCGCCCGAAACTGTAACGCAGCGCCGCCGAAGAAGTGAACTCACCATCCGCGGTCTTCGAAACAGTTCGACACATGTGGCATAGAAACATCACTGTCATGAAGGCATACAGACGCAATAAAGCGGACCGAAGGGGTGAGCCCCTTCAGCCGCGCTACTGGCATGATGTTGGTGGAGGCGTCAGGCCGCGGCGGAGATCGCCTTGATGCGGGCCGACAGGCGGGAGAGCTTGCGCGCCACCGTGTTCTGGTGGAGCACGCCCTTGGTGACCGCGCGCTGCATTTCCGGCTGGGCCTCGCGGAACGCGGCCTCGGCCTTCGGCTTGTCGGCGGTGGCAATGGCCAGTTCCAGCTTGCGCAGGAAGGTGCGCACGCGTGACCGGCGCATGCGGTTGCGCTCGGTGCGCTTCTCGGTCTGACGGATGCGCTTGCGCGCGGAAGCGTTGTTGGCCATGGGCGGGCGGGCTATCGCTCTATCAAAGTGAAAGGGACTACGGCGGAGGCGGCGACACGGCCACCGCTGCGCGAGGCACGGTCTTACGCCGTGCTCCCCGGGAACGTCAAGCCGGAGCCGTCCGACCGGAGGGCTCAGCGGTTGCGGAAGGCGGGGGGGCGCTTCTCCGCGAAGGCGGCCATGCCCTCCTTCTGGTCCTCGGTCGCGAACAGCGAATAGAAGATCTTCCGCTCGAACCGCACGCCCTCGGCCAGCGTGGTCTCGAAGGCGCGGTTCACACTTTCCTTGGCGATGGCGACCGAGGGTGCGGACAGGCTCGCGATCTTGGCGGCCACCTTCATCGCCTCGGCCATCAGGTCCGCCGCGGGGACGACGCGCGCCACCAGGCCGCAGCGCTCGGCCTCCTCGGCGTCCATCATCCGCGCGGTCAGCACGAGGTCCATCGCCTTCGCCTTGCCCACGGCGCGCGTCAGGCGCTGCGTGCCGCCCGCGCCGGGGATGATGCCGAGGTTGATCTCGGGCTGGCCGAACTTCGCGGTGTCGGCCGCGATGATCATGTCGCACATCATCGCCAGCTCGCAGCCGCCGCCCAGCGCGAAGCCCGAGACGGCCGCGATGACGGGCTTCTTGATCGTGGGCACCACCTCCCAGTTCGCGGTGATGAAGTCCTCGAAATAGACCTCCGGGTAGGTGCGCGCCTGCATCTCCTTGATGTCGGCGCCGGCGGCGAAGGCGCGCTCGCTGCCGGTGATGATGATGGCGGCGATGGCGGGGTCCGCGTCATAGCCGCGCAGCGCCTCGCCCAGTTCGCGCATCAGCTGGTCGCACAGCGCGTTCAGTGCCTTGGGGCGGTTGAGGCGGATGATGGCGGTGGCGCCCTCCGTCTCTGTCAGGATCATCTCGTGGGCCATGGTGGCGTCCTCAACGCTGGTGTTTCGGGCAGTAGAAGGTGGATCGGCCGGACTGCACAAGCCGCGCCACGCCGGGGCAGCGGGGCGGCCCCGGGCAGTCGCGGCAGGGCACGCCCTCGCGGTCATAGACGTCGAAGCGCTCCTGGAAGACGCCCAGCTCCCCATCCGCACGCACATAGTCGCGCAGGCTGGAGCCGCCGGCCGCGATCGCATCCCGCAGCACGGCCTGGATGGCGGCGTGCAGGCGCGCCGCGCGCGCGCCCGGGATGGTGGCGGAAATCCGCCGGGGCGAGATGCCGGCGCGGAACAGCGCCTCGCAGACATAGATGTTGCCGAGGCCCGCCACGGTCTTCTGGTCCAGCAGCGCGGCCTTGATGGGGGTGAAGCGCCCGGCGAGCGCGGCTTCCAGCGCGGCCACGGTGAAGCCTCCCTCCAGCGGCTCAGGGCCAAGGCCCGCCAGCAGCTTGTGGGCGTCCTCGGCGGCGCGCGGCACGAGGTCCACGCTGCCGAAGCGGCGCGGGTCCACGAAGCCCACGCGCCAGCCACCCTCGGTCTCCATCACGAGGTGCTCATGCGCCTCGGGCGGCGCGTTGTGGCCGCGCGCGTCGGAGGCGAGGCCCTGCTTGCCCTCGCGCGGCACGAAGGGCGCGTCGCGGTGCCGTGCCACCATCCGGCCGGACATCCCGAGATGGATCAGCACGCTCTCCCGCCCCGCGAGGCGCATCAGCATGTACTTGCCGCGGCGCCGAAAGCCTTCCACCCGCGCGCCTGTCAGCGTCGCGACCAGGTGCACGGGCATGGGCCAGCGCAGGTCGGGCCGACGCATCTCGGCCGCGCGGATCATCTGGCCGTCCAGCACGGCGGCCAGGCCGCGCATCACGGTCTCGACTTCGGGCAGTTCGGGTATGGCGAGATTCCTTGCAGGCGGCGGAGTTTCGGCGCGCCGCCCCCGTTTCGGCAAGCCGTCGCACCCCACATGGTAGAGGCCGCCCCCCCGCGCTATAGAATGCCCATGACCGACACGCCCACGCCCACCGTCGATTTCGGCTTCAAGACCGTCCCGGCCCAGCAGAAGGCCACGCGGGTGCGCGAGGTCTTCGACAGTGTCGCCCCCCGCGACGACCTGATGAACGACCTCATGTCGCTCGGCGTGCACCGGGTGTGGAAGCGCATCTTCCTCAACGCCATCCAGCCGCGCCCGAACGAGGCCCTGCTGGACCTCGCGGGCGGCACCGGTGACATCAGCTTCCTGGCGCTGGAAGCGGGCGCGGGCCGCGTCATCTGCTCGGACATCAATGCCGAGATGCTGCAGGTGGGGCAGGGCCGCGCGCTGGAGCGCGGCCTGGCGCACGGCCTCTCGTTCCTTTGCGCCGACGCTGAGCACCTGCCCCTGCCGGACCGCTGCGTCGAGAAGGTCAGCATGGCCTTCGGCCTGCGCAACTGCACCGACAAGGACGCGGTGCTGCGCGAGGTGCGGCGCGTGCTGCGGCCGGGCGGGCGGTTCCACTGCCTGGAATTCTCGAAGCTGGAGATCGCGGCGCTCGCCCCGCTCTACGATGCCTGGTCCTTCAAGGCGCTGCCGGCCATCGGCGGTCGCGTCGCCGGCGACCGCGAAAGCTACCTCTATCTCGCCGAGAGCATCCGCACCTTCCCTGACCAGGCAACGTTGGCGAAGAAGATGGAGGCGGCCGGCCTGGAGCGCGTGGCGCACCGCAACCTTTCCGGCGGCATCGTCGCCATCCACACGGGCTGGAGGCTCTAGAGTGCCGGTTTCCGAAATGCAGAAGCGAATCGACGCGAGCTTCGCGCAGCAAGGGCTGATGCGCGTCATCGAGGCGCGCGTCACCGAGGTGGCGCCTGGCCGCTGCACCATTGAGGCGCCCTTCCGCAAGACGCTGACCCAGCAGCAGGGCTTCCTGCACGCCGGCGTGTTGACCACCCTGGCCGACAATGCCTGCGGCTACGCCACGCTGACCCTGCTGCCGCCCGGGCAGGAGGTGCTGACGGCCGAACTCAAGGTCAATTTTCTCCGACCAGCCCGCGGCGTGATGGCCATTGCCCGGGCCGAGGTGCTCAAGCCCGGCCGCACGCTGACCGTGGCGCGCGCGGAGGTGTGGATGCGTGCCGAGGATGGGTCCGAGGTGCTGTGCGCCGCCATGCAGGCGACGCTGGTGCCCTCCGCCATTATCTGATCCCCAACAAGTCGCCTTCGGCGCCTTGCCGGGGGCCCCGAATCGGTGCTGATCCTGCCAGGGTTCTCGCCGGCCACGGCAAAGCCGCGGCCGGTCTCCATGCGGGCCCCTTGGTCAGGCTTATCGGTTCGGTGGGGTGGTTCTCTGGCCTTGGGTAGAGGGTGGCGCTGGTGATCACGGGCAAGGCTTTGCTGGCGGGCGTGGCGGGGTGGCCGGTGGGGCATTCGCGCTCGCCGCGCATGCACAACCACTGGATCGCGGCCCACGGGCTGGACGCCGCCTATGTCCCGCTCGCCATCCCGCCCGAACGCTTCGCCGAATGCGTGCGCGCGCTGGCCGCCTGCGGGTTTCGCGGCATGAACGTCACCATTCCGCACAAGGAGGCCGCCTTCGCGCTGAGCGACGAGGTGACGCCCCGCGCCCAACGCGCCGGTGCCGTGAACACCCTGGTCTTCGCGGAAGGCCGCATCAAAGGCGACTGCACGGACGGCTTCGGCTTCCTGGCCTCGCTGGGCGATTATAACGCGACCTCCGGGCCGGCCGTGGTGCTGGGCGCGGGCGGGGCGGCGCGCGCAATCGCGGCCGCGCTGCTCGATGCGGGCGCGCCGCGTGTCACTCTGGTGAACCGCTCGCGCGCACGGGCCGAGGCGCTGGCGGAGGCCCTGGGCGGGCCGGTGCAGGTTGCCGAGGCGCCGCCGCTGGAGGGCGCCGCGCTGCTGGTCAACGCCACCAGCCTCGGCATGGCGGGCCAGCCACCGCTGGAAATCGACCTGACCCCGCTGCCCGGCCACGCCGTGGTGGCGGATATCGTCTACGTCCCGCTTGAAACCCCGCTGCTGGCCGCCGCCGCCGCGCGCGGCCTGCGCGCCGTGGGCGGGCTTGGCATGCTGCTGCACCAGGCGCGGCCGGGCTTCGAGGCCTGGTTCGGCGTGCTGCCCGAGGTGGACCAGGCGCTGCACGACATGCTGGCCGCGGACATCCCCGCGCGATGAAAATTTGGGGCCTCACCGGCAGCATCGGCATGGGCAAGTCCACCGCCGCCGGCACCTTTCGCCGCCTGCGCGTCCCGGTCTTCGACGCCGATGCCGCCGTCCACGCGCTGCAAGCCGCGGGTGGCCGCGCCGTGCGCCCCATCGAGGCGGAATTCCCCGGCACCACAGGCCCCCAGGGCGTAAACCGCGAGGCGCTGCGCCGCGAGGTGCTGGGCCAACCTGCCGCCCTGACCCGGCTGGAGCGCATCGTCCACCCGCTCGTGCGCGACGAACAGCGCCGTTTCCTGGCCCGCGCCCGGGCGCGTGGCGCGGCGCTGGTGGTGCTTGACATCCCGCTGCTCTTCGAGACGCGGCGCAACCTGCGCGAGTTCGACGCCATCCTGGTCGTCTCCGCCCCCGCTGCCGTGCAGCGCGCCCGCGTGCTGGCCCGCGGCGGCATGACGCCCGAACGGCTGAATGCCATCCTTGCCCGCCAGATGCCCGATGCCCAGAAGCGCCGGCGCGCCACCCATGTCATCCTCACCGGTCTCTCGCGCCACTATGCCCAGGCTGCGGTGCGGCGGCTGGTAAAGGCTCATCGCAATGCGTGAAATCATTCTCGACACCGAGACCACCGGCTTCGAGCCCAGTGAGGGTCACCGCGTCATCGAGATCGCGGCCATCGAGGTGATCAACCTCCTGCCCACCGGCCGCGCCTTCCACACCCTGCTCGACCCTCAGCGCGACGTGCCGCCCGAGGCCGCCAAGGTGCATGGCTTCACCCGCGCCGACCTCGAGGGCAAGCCGCTCTTCGCCGAGCGGATGGACGCGATGCTGGAATTCCTGGCCGACAGCCCCATCGTCGCCCACAACGCGCCCTTCGACTTCAGGCACCTGGATGCCGAGTTGGGCCGCGCCGGCCGCCGCCCGCTCGATCCCGCGCGGATGGTGGACAGCCTGGCCCTCGCGCGCGAACGCTTCCCCGGCGCGCCCAAC
>JBHYDO010000168.1:0-10426 GCA_051860645.1 Roseococcus sp. | reverse complement strand
CGGGTCCAAGGGCATCGGGCGCAGCGTGGCGCTGGGGTTTGCGAAGGCTGGGGCGGCGATCTCCATCTGCGCGCGCGGCGCCGAGGCGCTGGCGGCCACGAAGGCCGAGCTGGGCGCCAAGGGCCATGCGGCGCCGTGTGACCTGGGGGATGCAGCTCAGATCGCGGCCTACATCGCCGAGGCGGAGCGTGCGCTGGGCGGCATTGACGTGCTCGTGAACAACGCCTCCGGCTTCGGCATGACGGACACCGAGGAGGGCTGGGCCGCCAGCCTGAACGTGGACGTGCTGGCGACCACGCGGGCCAGCCGCGCCGCCATCCCGGCGCTGAAGGCGGCGCGCGGCTGCATCGTGAACCTCTCCTCCATCTCGGGCTACGGGCCTTCGGCGCGGGGGCCGGCCTATGCGGCCGTGAAGGCTCTGCTGATCAACTACACCCAGAGCCAGGCCGCGGTGCTGGCGCCGGACGGCGTGCGGGTGAATGGCGTCGCTCCGGGTTCCATCGAATTCCCAGGCGGTTCGTGGGAGCAGCGCAAGACCGGCCAGCCGGAGCTGTACAACCGCATACTGGCCTCGATCCCCTTCGGCCGCCTGGGCCGCCCGGAGGAGGTGGCGGATGTGGTGATGTTCCTGGCCTCGCCGGCGGCGCGGTGGGTCACGGGGCACATCATCGTGGTGGATGGCGGCCAGATGCTCAGCTGAGGCAGCGCTTCAGCAGCAGCGCATGGCGGCCGGGCGCGTAGTAGTCGTGCCTTGTGGCGGCCCGGGTAAAGCCGGCCGCGGTGTAGAGGGCGAGGGCGGCGGTGTTGTCCTCCGCCACCTCCAGCAGCAGGCTCCGGCCGCCCTGCGCGGCCAGCAGTACCATTCCGGTTTCCAGCAGGGCGCGGCCGATGCCGGTGCGACGCGCGTCCGACCGCACCGCGAAGGTCAGGATCTCCGCCTCGTCGGCGGCGAGGCGCAGCAGGAGCATCCCGTCATCCTCGGCCAGCAGTCCCAGTGCGCCCGGCATGCCCAGCAGCGTTTCCATGGTGTCGGCGGCCCAGGCCTGGCCGGGCGGGAAGGCGCCGGCATGGATCTCCGCGAGCAGCGGCGCGTCCTCCGGGCCGGCGCGGCGCAGCCTCACGTGGTGGCCGCCGGGTCCACGTAGAGGGGCAGGGCGGGCCGGGGCGGGATTTCGCCGCGCAGGCGCCGCAGCGCTACGGCGGCCAGCGGCAAGGCTTCCACCTGCCGCGCGGCCCCCAGCGCCACCGGGGTGCCGCGCGCCCGCAGCCGGGCCGCCGCGCGCGGCGCTCCATCGCCGACCAGCAGGGTCAGCACGCCTGGCGAGGGCAGCGCCGCTTCGGCCAGGGTCACCGGCGGCCCCTCGGCCAGCGGGCCGGGGGCGAAGCGTTCCAGGAACAACTGGCCGCGGCGATTCTCGGTGCAGGCCCAGGCGGGGTGGGGCGACAGGCCAACCAGCGCCTCGCCAGTCGAGACGCCGACCAGGGGGATGCCGCGCGCCGCGGCCAGCCCCTCGGCCAGTGCGATGGCCGTCCGCAGCCCGGTGAAGCTGCCCGGCCCGATACCAACCGCGATGGCGTCCAGCGTCCCATCTAGCAGCCCCTCCACCAGCGGCGGCAGCGCGGCGGCCTGGCCGTGTGGCCCGTGTGCCTCGCGCTGGGCGAGGCACACGCCCTCCACCACCAGGGCCGCGAGGCAGCGGGAGAGAGCGGCGTCGAGAACCAGCAGGCGCATGCCCTCCGCTTCGCACTGGAAGCCCGCTACGGCAAGCGGCGCAGCCAGGCTCCCACCGTCAGCCGCGCGGTGACCCAGCCGATGACCCCCGCCACCAGCGGCAGCAGGGCCAGCCCCGCCCAGGGCAGGTCCGCCAGGGTGGCTGGGCGCGCCATGGTCACGGGGATTGCGGCATCGGCCAGCAGCCACAGCGAGGGCAGCGCGAAGGCCAGCCCCCCTAATGCCCCCAGCACACACAGCCAGCCCAGCCGGCGCGCGAAGCGGCCGGCGATGTCGGAGTCCCGCGCGCCCAGCTCGTGCAGGATGGTGATGGTCTGGCTGCGCGCGGCGATGCCCGCCCGCGTCGCCACCGCCACCAGGGCGGTCGCGACAAGGCCGATGATGCCCAGGATGGCCCAGGCCAGGCTGCGCACGCCATGGGCCACCCGCAGCGCCTGGGTCACGGCCTCGCCGCGCTCCTCCACCACGGCGCCCGGAATCTCGGCGGCGGCGGCCCGGATGGCAGCCTCGGCCTGGAGCGTGTCCAGGCGCATCTCCACCATGGCGGGCAGGGGCAGGCCGGGCACCTCGCCCAGCCAGGGGCGTAGGAATTCGCGCAGGCGCGCCTCGGGAACCGGCGTGGCGGCGGCGACGCCGGGCAGGGCGGCCAGGCGCTCCAGCGCGGGGCCGAGTCTCTCGGGCGGCAATTGCACGATGATCTGCCCCGCCGCCGCCTGTTCCCAGCGCGCGGCGAGGCTGCCCGCCCCCTGCGCGCCCGTCAGCGCCATGGCGGCCAGCAGCGCCATGGCGCCCACCAAAGCGGGCAGCAGCCAGTCGGCCAGCGCACGGCGCAGGCCCAGCGGGTCGCGGCCGCGCAGGCGACGCAGCCGGGGCGTGCGGGGCTCAGCCATGCGCGACCAGCCGCCCACCCTCGAGTCGCAGGGCGGGTGCGGGGTATTCCTGGGGCAGGGCCTCGCTGTGGGTGGCGACGACGACGGTCGTGCCCAGCCGGTGCATCTCGCGCAGCAGGGCGATGACGCGACGGGCCTGCACGCCGTCGAGGTTGCCGGTGGGTTCGTCCGCCACCAGCAAAGCGGGGCGGGCGACCACCGCGCGGGCCAGGGCCAGGCGCTGCTGCTCGCCGCCGGAAAGCGCGGCCGGGGCAGCTTCGGCACGGTCCAGCAGGCCCACCCAGCGCAGCATCTCCGTCACGTCGCCGAGCAGCCGCTGCTCGGTCAAGCCCTGGATCCGCAGGGGCAGGGCCACGTTCTCGAAGGCGGTCAGGTGCGGCAGCAGGCGGTAGTCCTGGAACACGACGCCGATTCGCCGCCGCAACCCGGGCAGGGCGCCGCGGCGCATGCGGGCGACGTCCTGCCCCAGCACCTCCATCCGGCCGGCGGTGGGGCGTACGGCCAGATGCATCAGCGCCAGCACGCTGGACTTCCCCGCGCCCGAGGGCCCGAGCAGCCAGGTGAAGCTGCCCGCCTCCAGCAGAAAATCGAGCCCGCTGAGCGCCCAGTGGCCGCGCCCCTCGGGATAGCGCAGGCCGATGCCGGTGAACCGGACCATGGGTCCTCCCCCTCAAATCTGCCCCCGCGACAGGTTTCGCACGGCAGGAGGTTGCGGACCAACCCGATCAGTTGGCACATGCCACACCAGAGATGGATATCGCCTGCCCCAACTGCGCCGCCGCCTACCGCGTGCCGGACGCCCTGGTGTTCAGCCGCAAGCCGGTGCGTTGTGCCGCGTGCGGAACCCGCTGGGTGCCGGATCTGCCGCCGGAGATGCCGTTGGACGGTTCGGGGGCCATGGATGCGGCCGCCTCCCCACCCGGCCCACAGCCGGCCTCCGCCCGGGCGGAGCCTGACCTGCCGCCGTCGGCGGAGCTTGTGTCATCGCCTGCTCCCCCTCTCCCTGGTCCGGCGCAGGCGCCGCGCGGGGCCGACCCGGCGGAGGTGCCGCGGCAGCTGTCCCTGGCCGGTGAGGCCACCGCCGAAGCCGTGATGCTCACCGGAGCCGGCGCCCTTCCCCCCCGGCCCGCCGCCCCCCCGCCTTTGGCGGAGACGCGCTGGAGGGGGGGGGCGGCGCCGCGCCGCGTGCGGGGCGGGGCGCTGCTGCCTCTCGCATGGGCAGGAAGCCTGCTGGTGGTGGGGCTGGGGCTGGGGGGACTGTGGCTGTTCAACCGCGCGATCGCTGCCGCCTGGCCGCCCTTCGAGTGGGTGTCACGCCTGTTGGGGGGCTGAGCGCCTCCCTCCTCAGGCCGGCGCCCGGGGCGAGGCAGCCGGCCGCGCCAAGGCGTGCGCGCCGGCCCCCAGCCCCGCCTGCACCACCAGTGCCACCGCCAGGAAGGCCGGGAACTCCCAGCCGCCACCCGGCGCACTGAACAGCCAGCCATTGCCGAGATGCACCAGGGTCGCGCCCAGCATCACCGGCACCATGGCGAGCGAGGCCACCCGCACGCCCACGCCCAGGATCAGCGCGACCCCGGCCAGCGTCTCGCCGATGGCCACGACGGCCCCCAGCACCGGCGGGTAACCCAGCGAGCCGAAGAACCCCATGGTGCCGGCGAGGCCAAACACGCCGAGCTTCAGCCAGGCACCGTGTGCCAGCAGCAGAGCGCCGAGCGAGATGCGGAGCAGCAGTGCGGCGTAGGGGGTGGTCTGATCGGTGGTGGGCATGGTCGTGATCCTGTTGTGTGGCAGAGCCCGGGCTGGGCTCCCGTTGGGCGGAAACTGCGCCGCGCCGCGCCGGCCTTCCAATACGAAGGCACAACAGGGATCATCAGCGTCATGAATGACGGGCGCATGGCATGACCGACCTTTCCCAGCTCGACCTCAACCTGCTGCGTGTCTTCGACGCCGTGGCGCGGGAGCGGCACGTGACGCGCGCGGCACAGCGGCTGAACCTCTCCCAGCCCGCCGTCTCCAACGCGCTCGCCCGGCTGCGCGCGACCTTGGGTGACGAGTTGTTCCTGCGCAGGCCAGGGGGTGTGGAGCCCACCGCACTGGCCTTGGCGCTCGCCGCCCCCGTGGCCGAGGCGCTGGACCGGTTGGCCGAGGCGCTCTCCGCCCAGGCACCCTTCGACCCCGCCACGGCGCGGCGCGTCTTCCCCGTGGCTCTGTCCGAATACGCCGAGGCGGTGCTGGCGCCACCCGTGCTGGCCCGCATGGCGCGGGAGGCGCCGGGCTGCCTGCTCGCAGTGCGCCATGCCGACCGCACCAATGCCGAGGCGCTGCTGGAGCGGGGCGAGGCGGTGCTGGCCATCGCCGTGCTGCCGGAGCCGCCCGCGCTGTACACCCGCCTGCGCATGCTGCCCGAGGCCTTCCTGACGCTGATGCGCCCGGATCACCCCCTGGCGGAGGGCACGCTCGCCATGGAGCGTTTCCTGTCGGTGCCGCATCTGCTGCACTCGGCGAATGGCTCGCGCGACGGGGCGCTGGACGTGGTGCTGGCGGCCGAGGGGTTGTCGCGCCGGTTGGGGGGCGTGGTGGCGCATCTCTCGGCCGTGCCGGAGGTGCTGAAGCGCACCGACATGATCATCACCCTCTCGGCGCGTCTGGCGCGCACCCTGGCGGCGCCGCACGGGCTGGTGGTGCGGCAGCCGCCCGTCGCGGTGCGGCACACGCGGTTGTCGCTGGTGTTCCATCGGCGCTTCGAGGCCGACCCGGGCCATGCCTGGCTGCGGCGGCGGCTGTTGGCGGAGGCGCGCGAAGTTTGATCCCCGCGAAGGCGCTGCGCGCCTTCGCGGGGGCCCCGCCCTGGTGCTGGTCCTGGCAGGGTGATCTGCGTTGCCGCGGCAAAGCCGCGGCGCCGCCCCGCGGGTTCAACTGATCGGGCGGGGACCCCAGGGCGGCAGGCGGCCCAGGCGGTTTTCCATGATGACCAGGTAGCGCCGCTGTTCCGGTCGCAGCCGGCCCCCGGCATCGGCTGGCTGGCGGTCTAGGGTGACGCGGTCGGTCACGTTGCCGCCGATGAGTTCGACCACGCCGGGGCCGCTGGCGACGACCATGTCGCAATGCATGGGGCGGAACTGGCCGCGTTCGGCCGCCCGCTCTGCCCAGCTCGCCAGCGGCCGGCGGGAGCGGTCGAAGCAGGCCAGGTCGCCGGGCTCGGGGGGGTAGAGGGCCGGGTCGCGCGGGCGGAACGGCGCGAGGTGCGGATGGGCGGCGGCCTGCGCATCCAGGTGGTCCAGGTAGCGGGAATGGGCGGCGTCGGGCGCGAATTCAGGGGTATCGAGCCCCGCCGCCACCATCAGCCACGAAATGAAGGCGGCCGACCAGAAGGGCTCGGCCCAGAGCGGCACCGCCTCCCCGGCCAGGGCGCGGGCGTAGAGGGTGCGGTTGCGCGGGATGGCGGCGTCCGCTTGCGGCACAGCACGCCAATAGGCCAGTACGCGCGGGAAGTTGGTGGGGTCCGCCTCGGGGCGGGAGGCGGCGTCCGGGCTGCAGGAAGCGAGCGGCGCGCCTGGCATGCCGGTGGCCGCGCAGCCCCATTCCTGCCATTCGCCCAGCGCAAGGCGCACCAGGCGTTCGCGTGCGCTGGGCGGGTAGGGCAGCGGCGGCGGCGTCGCTGGCGGCGGCGCGGCGCAGCCCGCCACCGCCAGCACGGCCAGCAGGACCAGGACGCGCTTCAACCGCGCAGCTGCGGGTTGTCGAAGCGGGGCGTGCGGTAGTCGCGCAGGGCGGCTTCCAGATGGCGCGCCAAATCCTCCTTGTCCTCCAGGGTCAGAAAGCGGCCGATCTCGATGTGCTCCTGCCGGTGGCCGAGCAGCAGTCGCGGGCCCTCCCAGTGGAGCTTTGCCCAGAACGGGTCGAAGCTGGCGGATTCGAGCCGCGTCCCCTCGCGCCGCCGCACGGCGATCGCATCCTGGCTGAGCGTCACCAGCTCCGCGCTGCGGGCGGCGTGGCGCCGGTAGATCACCAGCAGCCCCACCACCAGCACCGCCTCCGCGCCCGCGAAGAACAGCACGGGCCAGGCGCCCATCAGGGTGAATAGGACGCCCATCGCCGCGAAAGCGGCGCAGAGCAGCGTGGCGACGATCCGGAAGCCCCGTGCGTCGAGGCTGTTGAGCGGTGCCGAGCGTGCCTCGAACAGGGGATGGGCCTTGACCATGCCTTGATGAGATAGAATGACCTGCATTGTGAAAACCCCCTCGGCCCCATTGCATGGTTCCGCGCGCGCGCCGCGTCGCGCACGGATGATGTCCCGCCAGCAGGCCGTGGCCTTCCTTGAGGCGTTGGCCCAGGGCAACCCGGCACCGGAGACCGAGCTTCTCTACTCCGACCCCTTCACCCTTCTGGTCGCCGTGGTGCTCTCGGCCCAGACCACGGATTCCATGGTTAACAAGGTGACGCCCGGCCTGTTTGCCATCGCCCCCAACCCGGCCGCCATGGCCGCCCGCGGCGCCGAGGGCATCGGCGTGCTCATTCGCCGCATCGGGCTGTGGCAGGCCAAGGCGCGCAACCTCGCCTCGCTCGCCCAGCAACTGGTGGACCGCCATGGCGGAATGGTGCCCCCCGACCGCGCGTCGCTGGAGGCGCTGCCCGGCGTCGGCCGCAAGACCGCCAACGTGGTGCTGAACGTGGTGTTTGGCGAGGCGACCATGGCGGTGGACACGCACATCTTCCGCCTGGGCAACCGCACGGGCCTGGCACCCGGCAAGACCACGCGCGAGGTCGAGGATGGCTTGGTGAAGCGCTGCCCACCAGCGTTGCTGCGCGACGCGCATCACTGGCTCATCCTGCACGGGCGCTACATCTGCAAGGCGCGCGCACCGGAGTGCTGGCGCTGCCCGGCGGCGGCGCATTGCAACTACCGCGACAAGGTGCTGGTCCTGCCGAGCGTCTGATTCAGCGCTCCGGCTGCGCCTGCGCGCATCAGGCGCTAACGCTTCCGCGCAAGCCCCCGCCCCGGGCTGACCGCGGCCTCGCCGAAACGGGCGCGCAGGGCCTCCACCGCCTCCCATTTCGCGGCGCGGCGCGGGGCGCCGGGGTCGGCCAGGTCGCCGCGGTCGGCGCCGGCGCCGTCCACCAGGGGTGCCGCGCCCAGGCCCAGCAGGCGGAAGGGCGTGCCATCCGCTTCGCGGGCCAGCAGGGGTTGCGCGGCGGCGAAGAGCGTCTCCGGCAGGCGCGTGGGGGCGGGCAGGCGGGCCTGGCGGCTGCGGGTCTCGAAGCGGGCGGTCTTGAGCTTGAGCGCGACGCCGCCCGCTGCGAAACCCTTGGTCGAAAGCCGCCGCGCCAGCTTCTCCGCGATGCGCCACAGCACCGATTCGAGGTCCGCCAGGGTGATGAGGTCCGTCTCGAAGGTGGTCTCGGCGCTGATGCTCTTGGTTTCGCGGACGGGGTTCACGGGGCGCGGGTCCTCGCCGCGGGCGCGGGCGGCGAGGGCGGGGCCCTCCTCGCCCAGCCGGGCGAAGGCGGCGCGGTCATCGAGGCTGGCCAGTTGCCCGAGGCGGGTGATGCCCGCCGCCTCCAGCCGGCGCGCGGCGGCGGGGCCTATGCCGGGGAGCACGCCCACGCGCTGCGGGGCCAGCCATGCGGCGGCCTCGGAGGCGCCGATGACGGCGAAGCCACGTGGCTTGTCGCGCTCCGCCGCCAGCTTGGCCATCAGTCGGTTCTTGGCGAGGCCGATGGAGACGGTGACGCCCACCTCGCGCTCCACTGCGCGGGCGAAGCGCGCCAGGACAACGGCAGGCGGGGCGTTGTGCAGGGCCTCGGTGCCGGCCAGGTCAAGCACCGCCTCGTCGATGGAGAGCGGCTGCACCAGGGGCGACAGCGCCTCCATCATGGTGCGGATCTGCGCCCCCGCCTTTACATATTTGGCGCCGTCGGGCTTGATCACAACGGCGTCCGGGCAGGCAGTGAGGGCCTTGAACATGGGCATGGCGCTTCGGATGCCGTAGGTGCGCGCCACATAGCAGGCGGCAGCCACCACGCCGCGCTTGCCGCCGCCCACGATCACGGGCTTCGCGGCAAGTTCCGGCCGGTCTCGCTTCTCGACGCTGGCGAAGAAGGCGTCGCAATCCACATGGGCGATGGTGAGCGTGAACAACGCCGCGTGGCGGATGATGCGCCGGCTGCCGCAATGGGTGCAGCCGGGGCCCCCGCCGGGGGCAGTGGAGAAGCAGTCGCGGCAGAGGCTCGGCGTCAGGGCCACAGCCGCGCCGCGCCGAAGACGCCGGAACTGTCGCCATGAGCGGCGCGGACCACCCGCGTCCGCACCACGTCGGAAAAGACATGGCGCGGCATGAGGCGCGGCAGGTCGGTGTAGAGGTGGTCCATGTTGGACAGCCCGCCGCCGAGGACGATCACCTCCGGATCCAGCAGGTTCACCACATGGGCGAGCGCACGGGCCAGGCGGTCCGTGTGGCGGGCCAGGGCGGCGCGGGCGGCGGGGTCGGTGCGACTGGGCAGGGTGGAGGCATCGCGCGCGTCCGGGCCATCGGCGTCAGCGGCGAGGGCCGGGCCGCAGAGGAAGGTCTCGATGCAGCCGCTTTGCCCGCACCAGCATTGGGGCCCGGGATGTTCGTCGGCGGTCATCCAGGGCAGAGGATTGTGCCCCCATTCGCCGGCGATCCGGTTGCCGCCTTCCAGCAGCCGGCCATGGATCACCACGCCGGCGCCAACCCCCGTGCCGAGGATGACGGCGAAGACGCTGGCCGAACCTGCGGCCGCGCCATCGGCCGCCTCGGACAGGGCCAGGCAATTGGCATCGTTGGAAATCCTTACCTCGCGGCCGAGGGCCTCGGCCAGGTCCGCATCGAGACGCCCCCCATTCAACCAGGTCGAGTTGGCGCCGCGCACCAGGCCCGTGGCGGGTGAAAGACTGCCCGGGATGCCCACCCCGACGGTGCCGGCGGCGCCCAACTCGGCCTCCGCCCCCCGCACAAGGTCACCGATGGCGGCGATCACGCCGGGATAGCTGGGGGGTGTCGCCACGCGCCGGCGCAGGCGGGCCGCGCCGTCCGGAGCCAGCGCCACCACCTCGATCTTGCTGCCGCCCAAATCCACGCCGATCCGCATGGGAGGAAAGCTGTGCCGCGCGCCCCTTGCGGGCAAGCCCCGGCCAGTGGTGGAGTGCAAAGATGGGAGAAACGACCACCATCCTGGATACGCGCGGCATGACCTGCCCGATTCCCGTGCTGCGCACCAACAAGGCGCTGCGCGGCATGGCCCCTGGCGCCACGCTGACGGTGCTGGCCACCGACCCCGCCGCGTTGAAGGACTTCCCGGCCTATGCGGAGGAGACGGGCCACACCCTGCTGTCGGCCGAGACCGGGCCGGAAGGGGTCCATCGCTTCGTGCTGCGAAGGAAGTCCGCGCCATGAGCGTGCTGCTGCTGACCCACCGGGACTGCCTGGCGCATGAGATGGGCGAGGGCCACCCTGAATGCCCCGACCGGCTGCGCGCGGTGCTGCAGGCGCTCGAGGCGGAGGAATTTGCCGACCTCATCCGCGACGAACCCGGCGAGGCCACCTACGAACAGCTGGAACGCGCCCACCCAGCCGACTATGTCGCCGCCATCCTGGGCGTGCGCCCCGCGCCGGGCGACTATGTGGCGCTCGATGCCGACACGGTGATGTGCGCGGGCAGTGCCCGGGCCGCGCTGCTGGCCGCGGGGGCCGCGGTGCGGGCTGTGGATGAGGTGTGCGCCGGCCAGGTGCGCCGCGCCTTCTGCGCCACCCGACCGCCTGGCCACCATGCCGAGCGGCGGCGG